>NZ_JANMUN010000067.1:0-13927 GCF_031391665.1 Ferruginibacter sp. | reverse complement strand
ATTTGAACAATGCAATTTAATAAGACTTTATTGTTTTTGCATAAAAGCTTTTATTGATGTAAAAACAACTTCCATAATTTCACCCCTTCAGGGGATGGGGGCAAATCTCAAATTAATATCGGGTGGCGTTTAAATTCCATTGTTCTGTCGAATAAATAGCGGTAGGTAGCCAAGTTTCTGCTTCGGAAAGATTCGCCCAAACTTTCGGCAATGTTGAGCATTTTTGGGTTAAAATCACCGATCCACTGCATTTCATATTCGGTATAAAGCACTGCATCCGACTGTATTATTTTTGCAGCTTCCACCACAATAAAAGCATCAATGCCTTTGCCCTGCCACTCGGGTACTACGCCAAAAACCAACCCGTTAAATTTTTTATTGGGAGTAAATTTTTTTAGCCAGAGAAATTTAAGTTTTTGCAATAAACCAAACTGCCCGTTTAAATGTTTAAACCATTGGTTTAGGTCGGGCAGGTTTACAAAGATGGCAATTGGTTCTTCTTTGTTATAAGCAAACCAAATAATTTTTTCATCCATTACAGGTTTCATTTTTTTAAACATAATGATAACCTGCTCCTTGGTTAATTGCTTTAAACCGCCATGCCCCGCCCATGCTTTATTATATACTGTTGTAAAATCTACTGCAAATTTTTCCAGTTGATTTCTATCAATATGCTTTGCAGAAAAGTCAGGATTATTTTCAAATGGTTTATGCCTGTCGAACATTTTTTGTTTTAGAGTATCTTTAGGCTTCATACCAAAACAAACCTGGTTAAAAAAAACTTTAAAGCCATAGTTTTCAAAAAGTGTTACGTAATATGGAGGATTATAATTCATGCAATATAATGGTTCCGTAAAACCTTTTGTAACCATGCCCCACCAACGGTCACGCTCACCAAAATTTATTGGACCATCCATTGCCTGCATGCCTTTTAGCTGCAACCAATTCTTTGCTGTATCCAATAAATAATTTGCTGCATCCTGGTTATTGATGCATTCAAAAAAACCAACGCCGCCAACTGTTACTTCATCACCTTTATTTTTATATTTTTTGTTGATGAAGGCTGCAATGCGGCCGGTTAAATTTCCTTTTTCATCTTTTAAAATCCATCTTTCCACTTCTCCAAAACGAAAGGCTTTATTTTTATTTTTGTCGAATACTTCATTAATATCTTTATCCAGCGGACGGATCCAGTTGGCATCATCTTTATATAATTTTACTGCTACCTGTAAAAATTGATCTGCAGTATTTTTATTAGTTACCGGTGTTAATTGCATGTTTACTTTTAAGCATGCAAATGTACTTAAAAAAGTATGAGCCATTTGCTATAGCTCATAGCGGGTGTAATTTAAATTGTTACAGAAATGTAAAGGGTTGTCAACCTATAAAAAATTGGCAACCCTAACCCGTAGCAAAATTTAATTTACAACTCTACCTCTCCAATAAATACTTCCCCTTCCTTTTCTTTTTGCATTTGCAGCGTTACAATCTTTTTTACTTCTTTAGGGGTACCATAATGTAAATAAATTTCTGCCATAATGGTTGTGGGGCCTGCAAGTGTAGCCTGTGTATCGCTGTAATAATCTATTTGAATTTTATATTTTCCTTTAGCACCGGTTTTTAATAAAAATTGTTCGGGGCCAAAGCCTTCGGTAAAATCATCGGAAATGCGGCCACCCATTGCTGTTGTTTTATGACTGTAAAAACATTTTTCACCATTGGGATCAGTTACCCATAAATCAATATCGGTGTTGTTCATATTCCAGTTCATTACCACTCTTACATCAGATGGCATGGGAATAATTATTTTTTTATCAATGTTTTTAAGATTCAATTCGTTTTTGTGTAATGCAATGATGCGGTTTATTTCTGTTAAAAATATTTCTTCAATACCGCTGTACATCCTGTCCATTTCGTTACTGTAACTTTTTGTCATGCCTTCGTATAACATATCCAGCGCCTGTTGGTAATTTCCTAAATCCAAATAAGCCAGTGCACAATCCCTGTAACTCTGCGGATCGTTGGGCCGCAATTCTTTTACTTTTTTAAACGCTGATAATTCACCTTCGTATTCCCCGGCCTCTTTTAATTTATAACCCAGCATTTTATACAATTCGTAACTGCCATTTTCTAACTCTGCCAAATTGCTGAGAATGGTAAGGCCATTTGCTTTATCGCCTGTTTTTAAAAAGTAAGTGGCTACATCAAAAAAATAAGTTGGCCTGGTAATGTAATATTGCCGTAGTGCTAAATATTTTATATAGCGGTTTGCTTTTTCAGTAAGTTTAATTTCTTTCAGGTAATCGAATGTTTCGATATTAAAATTTGGTTTTGCAGGTTCTTCTATAATATTTTCTGTTGCAATTTTATCCTGTATTTTTCTATACGAAGAATCTGGTTTAAAATTTTTTGTGGTGATGATTACCGCTCCGTTTGCTGCAGCAGCACCAAAAATTGCTGTTGCATTTTCATCTTTTAAAATATCAATAGTTGCAATATCTTTTTGATTGATATTATTAATTGAAGTTTGTGTTTCCCCATTAACAACATACAATGTTCCGGCTGATGGCTGGAAAGAATTTTGGCCACGAACTGTTACTGACTTATACGCACCTGCATATCCGTAAGATGATGTTATTTGCAACCCTGCGGCTTTGCCAGCCAGGTTATTAGTTACATTGGGTATTGTTAATGTTTCCAACTTGCTTGCACTGATTGTTTGTACACTGCCCGTTACTTCCCTTCTTCTTTGCACACCATATCCTACTACAACTACTTCTTGTAAATCAGCGGATGATGTTTTTTCTACTGTCAAATTTATCAAAGAGGCAGAATTCACTGTTACTTCTGTTCTACTAAAACCTACTGCGGAAGATTGCAGGATATTGCCCTGTCTTACATTAATTCTATAAGCACCATTTGCATCCGCTTGGGTACCAATGTTGGTTCCTTTAATTTTAACAGAAGCAAAAGGAATGGGTTGCCCTGTATTATCAGTAACTCTTCCTGTTACGATTTTAGTATTTCCCGAAGGCGTTACTTGTGCGGCTTGAGTTCTTTGCATAGAATTGTTTCTAACCACCGGCGACGATATTGTAACAGGTTCTTTTTTTACAATTTCTTTTTTAATTAATTTTTGGTTGTACCAATCTTTTAATGTTGCCATCATGTTTAATGAACTACGCAAATCGTTTTCATTTTTTGTAATGATGGTGCTGCTTCTTTGCTTCATTATGCGGTTGTATTCTTCCTTCAATTCTGCTGGTGGTTCAATCTCGTACTGTACATAATCGTTAATAGTTTCCAAAACAATTAAAGAAGTATTACGGGTTACAATGCCAAATTGTTTACCCAGCTTTTCTATTTCATTTTTATTTTGATTGTACTGAATATCCAGTTCTGCAATCTTCTTTTGTGCAAATATTTTGGTGATATCGAAGTTTTCGCAAAGCTGCGTTTCAGTATTAATGATGATAGTTTTTTCGTACGTTACAGTATTGCCGTAGCCAAACTGTAAAACAATTTCTTTAATGCCTTCTTCAGCAATACCTGCAACAGCAAAATTGCTGTTTACTGCAACCGGCATAGAAGGATAATTTTCTTTTATTAAATTATTTTGTTTGATACCTAAAAAACGGAATGGCTCATTCATTAATTTTTTAATGGCATCTGCCGCTGATGTATTTTGTAAATCAATTAAAAGTCCGCCTGTTTTTAATGCAATGAATTTTAGATTGCTGTAGTCGGCTGCAGCAGCGCTGTTGATGCAGTTCACAGGCTTGTTACTTAATTGCATTTGTTTGTTGCCCAATGTTTGGTGGCCATCGCTCACTAAAATAAATTCATCTGCCATTATATTTTTTAAATTAAGATTGCCAAAATTGGTAGCACCGTCGTATTGTATTATTTCAATTGCTTCTTTTAATGCAGCCCAATTGCCATTTTGCACCAAAAATGTTTTTGTGGTTTTTATGGTGTTGCTGAATACTGCCAGGTTAACCGTTACATTATTTATCTTTTTAAAATATACGTCCAGCAATTCCATTTCCTTTTTTATATTTCTGTTGCTGCCGCTGAGCGAAGCATCCCACAACAACGCAAGTGTTGAAGGCATTATTTTTTTCTTTTCATTTTTTTGCAAACGTGTATTGATAAGATAATAATAATTGTTTTCAAATTCCTGCAGCATTACTTCAGCTGCATCCAAAGGTTTTGGTATGCTGAAAGAAAGCGAATACCCCGGCACATAATTAGTTTTTTGTAAAGAAGAATTGTAGGTGTTATTGGTTTGGGTGAAATGTATGTTTTCATTTAGGGCAGAATCAAAAACGGGCTGTGTTGCGGTTTGTATAACGGATACATCAAGATTAAAACTGGTTACAGTATCTTTTAAATTTAAAGGCAGGTAATATTGCAATGCATCGTTGTTGTTAACCGGCAATTCTTCTACGTAACCAATAATAACCGTTCGGGTACTATTGGCATTTATGGGATAAATTCTTGTACGAAAAGTATTGCCATCAATTTTTTCCAAAAGTCCAGGATCAACTCTTCTCCGCTCAATGGTTTCAAATACTTCGGTGCCTTTGCCACGGTCAACCGGTACGGCTTCTCTCATTTTTCCGTTAATGTCCAATGCATAACGGCTCACACTTAAGCCTTCTTTCAAAGGAAAATTTAATGTGCCTTCCAGTATTTTTGAAGTGGTATTTTTAAAAGTCATTTGCCAGGTAGTTCTGGTTACGGTACCGCATACTTTTATTTCAATTTTAAGCGCCTGTAATTGCACGCCGTTATTCGTTTTACTATCTACAGTAAGTTGTGGCGACTGTGCATTTGATGTAAGTACGGATGCTGCAATAATTATTGCAACTAAAATATATTTTCTCATAACGATGTTTGCTACAGGATGAGAAAATAAAAAGGATTACATAAAAATATTTAAAAAATTAAAAGATTATTAAGCAAACTATTATTTTTAAAGAGTATGCTTCTTTGCAAAATTGCAGTCTTTTTCTTTTCTTTTTTTGTGGAAAAAAAGAAACAAAAAAGCCACCCGAAAAAGATTACATCCCTTTTTCGGGGTGGTTCCCTGATAGGGCTTTTGTACTACTGTACTTCAGCATTAAAAAATTGCAGCTGATTTTTTTAAAATCATTTGACAGACATTAAACACATAAAACTTCTTATAGTCTATTAATTTTTTGTACATTTAAATATTATGAAAGTGATAAAAATAATTACTGCTGCTATTTTAATAACCGGCTTATTTATAAGTTGTAAAAAATCTGATCCGGCACCGCCGCCTCCACCTGTTGATCCTTGCAAAGGTGTAATTATTGCGCCGGCTGCCAATAAAGCACATACCATTACCGGTCAATCGCTGGGTACTATTACAGTTACTTCCCCAATAGGATCAGGATTAACGTACAGTATTGGAGGAGCGTTCCAGGGATCTGTTAATTTCTTTAATCTTGCCGCAGGCAATTACACGGTTAGTGCAAAAAATGCTGATGGTTGCACTGGCACTGTTGCTGTTACTATTAACGGATATGGCGCTAAATTTTACGCCGTAAGAACAATTGTAAATGGCTATTGCGGCCCCTGCCACTTAAACGGCTCCGTTAGTGGGGGTAAAAATTTTGATGCTGACAATGATATTGTAAACAGCTGGGACAGGATAAAAATAAGAACGGTAGACGGTACTCCAACTTATATGCCGGAGAATGGACAACTAACTGCACAGGATAAACAAAAAATTGTGGATTGGGTAAATGCAGGGCACCGGATAACAGATTAGCATAAAACTTTAAAATAAAAATGAGGCGATAAAAGATATATCGCCTCATTTTTATAATTTATTTTTTTCTATTACCTAACTTTTAGCATTGGCCGCACTTGTTGTATTGCACCATTTTGTAACCGGGCATAATAAATACCAGTGGGTAAATGAGCTGCGTAGAAAGTTACCTTTTGTCCCATTGCCGCAGCAGGATAATCTTTTTCCAGTAAATTTTGTATCAGCCTGCCGGTGTTATCAATTATCTGAATTAAAGTGTGACCGCCTTCTGTATTAAACGTAATTACTGTGTTGTCGGTAAACGGATTGGCAGCATTAGTAATTACACTGCTTCCCGAATTATTTACAACAGCCGTAGTACATACACCGCTTTTTATTAAAGGCAGCTCCTGCAATGTTCCATTTATATTTGGAGGAAATAATGCCTGCACCGTTACTTTATCCAAACAAAACCATTTTTCTAAAAGTGTTGCGTAAATACTCCTAAAATCGTACTGCATAGGTACATTATCATTTACTGTTGCGTTTGCTGAAATAGCAGGATTATCACCCAATACACCACCCTGCACCGGTTTACCAAATACAAACATTGGCGCTGCAGCACCATGATCGGTACCTACACTGCTGTTACTTTTTATCCTTCTGCCAAATTCACTAAAGGTCATACCCACCACCCTGTCTTCTATTTTCAAAAAAACTAAATCATCCTGAAAAGCTTTTACTGCATCGCTAACCCTTCCTAATAATGTAGCATGCGTACCAACAGTAGTATCTGCAACAGTTGTTTGCAAACTATGGTTATCAAATCCACCAAAACTTACCATGTACACCCTTGTTTTTAAACCGCCTTTAATTAAACGGGCAACAATTTTTAACTGATCGGCTAAACTGTTATTAGTTGGGTAAGAACTTTGTGCCGTTACTTTTCCGGCAGCATCTGTAATTCTGCCAGCATATTGTTGCGTTTGTTTTGCAACAGTGCGTATAAAACTCAATTCTTTTCCGGCTTTTGTTGCAGGCACGGGATCGCTGGTACCATTTATTAATTGATAAAAATTTGTGGCACTTGTAATACTCATGGCCATATTTACGCTTGGCCCCTGTGTGGTTAATGCTGCTGTGCTGCCAATTTGTATAGCCAAAGGATCGGGCACATTTGCATTCGGATAACCATTAGGAAAATTAGGATATTCATAATTCAAATAACGTCCGCTCCAGCCGGTGTACACTTCCTGGGTACTGTTACTTGCCGTCATCCAAATATCAGTTGCTCTAAAGTGTGAGAAATTGGGTTGAGGATAACCCACTGCCTGTATCACTTTTAATTTAGTATCGTTGTACATGGTTTGTAAACCCGTCATGGCGGGATGCAGACCTGTATTTGCGTATCCGTTTAATTTTAAGATCCTGTTTTCGGGTATCGCAATATTTGTACGGGCAGCATTATATAAATTGTAAGTGCTGATTGGTATCACCATATTTAAACCATCATTACCACCGGATAATTGGATTATTACCAGCACATGATCAGTATCGGTACCGGTACCAATTAATGCCTGTACTAACGGGGAGTTGGCATTTAATGCTTTTACAGAATAACCACTTATTAAAGCAGGCAATGTAACTGCTGCTGATTTTTCTAAAAATTCTCTCCGTTTCATATTGATTTTTTTATAACAGAAAAAGTATTTTTCGTGAGTAGTGAATCGTCACTCGTGAGCATCTTATGAGAATCTGAGTGCATTCTCACGACTGACGATTCACTATTCATGTATCAGCTTAACTGATACTCACTTAAATTCATTAAATACCTGAACAGATCTTTTAGCCTTGTATTGATAATATTAAAATTTGCTGTGGTGGGGCTGGCAATGTAGGCCATCCAGGCATTGGTCCAGTAATAATCGTACTGCTGATTGCTTAACAGCATTTGCGTTTTCATTTGCTGTTTTACCTGCGGCGATAAACTTAACCGGTACAAATATTTCAATGCATCATCAATTAAATCATTAGGATTGCCGGGGTTTGACAATGTTTTTGCAAAAGCTACAAAATCAAACTGCATTCTAAACCCAAGCCTTGCATAACCGGTATTGGTCATTACATCAGTAAACTGGTTTCGCTTGGGTAACGAATCTGTAGTTATCCAAATTTCATGAAAAGATGGCTCCTGATAATAAGCCGGCATGCCGGCAACATTCGCAGGGTCGTGCAGGTTAAGGCCCATCACCGTCATATTTGCATATAAAGTATTCCAGTGGCCGTAGCTGGTATCCCAATCTGTTAGTACCGGCATTTTTACATCATATTCCCTCATGGCGCCAATTACAATATCGGCCGGTGTTTTAATTACACAACCCTGGTTAAGCACATCAAAAAAATGTTCGCTTTTAAACAGAGTAGTTAGTACAGGTTTAATATTATAATTATTGTTGCGGAAAATATCTGCCAGCGGCGTAATAACATTTGCTTCTGTTGTGGCATCAATATCATAATATACAAACCAGCGGTAAAATTTTCTTACAATAAATTTTGCGACTTCGTTTTGCAAAAAAATCATGTTAAGCAAATCATTCAATTCCAGCTGTCCGGCTGTAGCGCCTGTTCTTCCTGCAATGGTTGTATTATTAAAAAAAGAAGAAAATGTTTTAGTTGCGGTGGAATGACGGGCAGGATCGAAAAAAGTAGTGTATGTGGTACCGTTTACCCGCCAGCCGGTTAGCACTTTAGCTGTTTCTTTTACATCAGCTTCTGTATATTGCGAATCTTTGCCTTTGCCCAGTGTAAACAATTCTAATAATTCACGTCCATAATTTTCATCGGGTGCAGTGGCAACATTAAGGTAGCCATTCAGGTAACGCAGCATGGCATAATCTTTTGTTATGGCATCTACCATTTGTTTAAAATTGCCTAAGGCGTTTTGCCTTATCAACGCATGCTGCGTATATACCCAATTACCATTGCCTACATCACTGGCCTCGTTTCCAAAATGGTCTGTCCATAAAAAAATCATTTTTTCTCTTATACTTCTATCCTGGTTTACCATTACACCTGTCCACCATTTTTTATAAGATGAGCGGCGCTGACTTTGTACCGTACCATCGCCATTAATATCATTTACCCATGTAGTGCCTTGTGCAATATTACTGTCGGGTGTACCGGGCTGGGTAGAGGTTACATATTCTTTTAATGGCGGCCCGGGATTGGGGGCGGTGGGATTTAATAATTCATCTACACTCTGGCTCATACCACGGGTAACAAAATAATCCACATCCAATTTTTTAGCGCCAAACATGGTTCGCTTTAAAAGATGTATTACTTCGTTGGTGGTCCATGGACCGGTGTAAGTGTTAATGCCGCTTAATGTTCGGGCAGGCGATGCAAATGTTACCGCCTGGGCTTTTTTTGATTTTTTGGCGGTAAGAAAATCTCTTCTATCCATAGCAGTGTATTTGAAAGAATGGTATAAAATATTCAGACTAAATAAAAATTTTAAAGTTTAAATGGGGAGATAGCTTTTATAGGATTTGTTTTAAGGTAAACCTGTTGCCTGTAAAATAATAAATGCCTGTTTAATAGCAGGCATTTATTAAACGGTTTAAAGATAATATTATTACTGGATATTTTCAATAATACCGGCAATTCCCTGTCCGCCGCCCACGCAGGCGGTAACAATACCATATTTTTTGTTCAATCTTTTCATATCGTTTACCAATTGTATGGTTAGTTTACAACCGGTACAACCTAACGGATGCCCCAACGCAATAGCACCGCCATTTATATTTACTTTATCCGGATTTAATTCTAAAGTTCTGATAACTGCCAGCGCCTGCGATGCAAAGGCTTCGTTCAATTCAAACAGATCAATATCTGCCAAATTCATTCCGGCCTGTTTTAAAACTTTAGGCACCGCTTCAATGGGGCCAACACCCATAATACGTGGGTGAACACCGGCGCTGGCACAATTTACCAAACGGGCAATGGGCTTTAAACCCAGTTCATTTATCATACGCTCACTCATTACAATTACAAATGCAGCACCATCGCTGGTTTGAGAACTGTTGCCAGCTGTAACACAACCGCCTGCAGCAAAAGCAGATTTTAATTTTGCCAACCCTTCAATGGATGTATCGGCTCTTACTCCCTCATCCGTATCCACTACTTTACTCCTTTTTTGTTTTTTGCCTTTCTCATCCAAATAAATTTCTTCAACAGTTATGGGCAGAATACCCGTTTTAAAAAAGCCAGAGGTTATGGCATTACCCGCTTTTAAATGGCTGTTGTAACTAAATGCATCCTGGTCTTCTCTGGAAACATTATATTCTTTTGCCACTGCTTCGGCAGTTAAACCCATGCTTAAATAATAATCCGGCTCATCTTTTACAATAGAATATGATGGTACAGTTTTCCAGCCGGCTGTTGGCACCATGCTCATACTTTCGGTACCGCCGGCAATAATACATTCGGCCATGCCCGATCTTATTTTAGCAGTTGCCATGGCAATACTTTCTAATCCGCTGGCGCAATAACGGTTAATGGTTATGCCCGGTGCATGTATGCCCACTGCTTTTGCCGAGATCATTCTGCCTACCTGCAAGCCTTGCTCCGCCTCGGGTACAGCGTTACCCACAATTACATCGTCCACTCTTTTTACGTCCAGCTGCGGTACAGTTGCCAGCAAACCTTTAATTACATCAATGGCCAAATCGTCGGGCCTTGTAAATCTAAATCCACCTTTTTTACTTTTTGTAATAGCGGTTCGGTAACCTGCTACAATGTATGCTTCCTGCATGATATTATTTTTATGTACCGGGCTTCAAACCATTGATCATCTTCATTGGCGTCGCACTCTTGTACGTTAGTAATTTTATTGAACTTTTCTTAAACCGCATAAATTAGTTGTTTATGCAACTTAATGTCAAAGGTATAATTTCTCCACGAAAACAAAAAACTGAATACAGTAACTTATTTTTGCGCCGCATGTACAAAATTCTTCGTTCGGTTTTATTTTTATTTGATCCTGAGTGGGTTCATTATTTTTCGATGAACGGATTGAGGTTACTGTGCAAAATACCGGGGGTAAAAAATTTATTGGCTGCTTCCTTTCACCCCAAAAAAAATATTCAATATTCAATTTTCAATATTCAATTTTCAAATAAAGTTGGCCTTGGCGCTGGCTTTGATAAAAACGCCAAATATTTAAATGAACTGGAAGCACTGGGTTTTGGTTTTGTAGAAATTGGAACGGTTACACCCAAGACGCAGGCGGGTAATGATAAACCAAGATTATTCAGGCTGCCAAAAGACAAGGCTTTAATAAACAGAATGGGTTTTAATAACGATGGTGTTGAAGTAGTTGTTGAAAGATTAAAAGCTTGGAGATTGGACGACGGACAACGGACGACGGACAACAAACAATCCCTTATTATTGGCGGTAATATCGGAAAGAACAAACTCACTCCTAACGAAACTGCCTGGAAAGATTATGAAATTTGCTTTACCGCTTTGCATGATTATGTAGATTATTTTGTAGTAAATGTTAGCAGCCCCAACACACCAGGTTTAAGAGAACTGCAGGAAAAAGAATCTTTAAAAAAAATCCTTACCCATCTTCAAACCCTAAACACTAAACAGCTAAACCCTAAACCTATCTTACTAAAAATAGCACCCGACTTAACCAACGGGCAACTGGATGATGTAATTGATTTGGCTTTAGAAATAAAATTAGATGGCCTTGTTGCAAGTAACACTACCATCAGCCGCTCCAATCTAACGACTGACGATCTACAACTCACGAAAATTGGTGCAGGCGGCTTAAGTGGTTTGCCTGTAAAAAAACGCAGTACCGAAGTGGTGCAATACATTCATCAAAAAACAAACGGGCAAATACCTATTATTGCAAGCGGGGGTATATTTACCGCTGCAGATGCAAAAGAAAAAATGGAAGCAGGTGCTTCCCTTGTACAGGTGTGGACGGGTTTTATTTATGAAGGCCCTGCAATTGTAAAAAATATTTGTAAAGGATTAAACTAAAGATAACATGAACGAATTACACGAACTGTTTACTACGGCGGGTATTACGGGTTTACTGGCATTAACACTTATGGAAGTAATGCTGGGTATTGACAATGTAATTTTTGTATCCATCATTCTTGGAAAATTAAAAACAGAAAAGGAAAAGAAAAGAGCCAGCAGGATATGGATGATAACTGGTATGGTTATGCGTATTGCTTTGTTATACATTTTAGGCAATTTATTAAATGGCGAAAAAGAATTGTTTAAACTTTGGGAGCACCCGGTTTCTTTAAAAGATATTATTATGGTAGCCGGCGGTTTATTTTTAATGGTGAACACTACTTTAGAAATTCATAATAAATTAGAAGGCGAAGACCCCAATGAAACTATTGAACATAAAAAAACAGGCGTTGGCTTTGCGGCCATCATCCGCCAGATAGTTTTGATAGATTTTATTTTTAGTGTAGATGGCATTATAACATCTGTAGGTATGAGCAAATTGCAGGTGGTGCGTTTTACTGCTGTTATTATTTCAATGCTGGTGATGTTTATTTTTGCAAGACGCATCAGTGCATTTATTAATCAGCACCCTACATTTAAAATGCTGGCCTTATCTTTTTTAATTTTAATTGCCTTTACCTTAATTGTAGATGGTGTGCATGTAGAAAAATTTGAAATACCTCATGGCTATGTTTATTTTGCGATGGCCTTCTCGTTAGGTGTAGAGGTTTTAAATCTTCAGTTACGTAAGCGGAGTAAGAAACCTGTTGAATTACGATCGCCTCATATTGATGCAGAGCAGCAAAAGATTCTGTAAGTTATTTTTTTAAAGTCTGCTAAAAATCACCTCACCCTGTACCAGGCACCTGGTGTTGCCTGTAAGGTAATGCTGGTATTGGCTGGTATGGTTGAAACAGCAGTGTTTGTAAAATCCCTGTATTGAAAATTTGTTAAATGGCTAAAGTTATTTTGATTTACAAGTGTGTATTCTCTTTTCATTACTGTATTTGTTAATGGAAGATTAACCAGTATAACTGCAACAACCGGGCTGTTTAATATTATGGTATGATCATTTTCATCTAAAGTTGTTGTTGCTGTAACTATTCTTATTGCATTACCAAAAGATCCGTTTACATCTAATTTACTTAATGGAATAAAAGGCAGGGTATTAATACCAACGCTGCCGTTATCATCAATTATAACTCTTGTATTATTACCCCCTGTTCTTAATTGTATGGTACTGTCGGCGGTAAAAATAATACCGCTTTTAATTAATGTTGCTGCATTGCCAGCTAACATTCCGGTTTCGTTTGCATCGGGACTTAATAATTGTATATAGTTTGATACATTATCTTCAAATAAACTGATCCTGTTGGAAGGCATATTTAAAACATTACCCGAGCTTCCCCTGCTTACATGCAATGCTGCTTTTGGTTTGGTTGTTCCTATGGCTACATTCACATTTGCAGTGGCACTGTTTACCCCATTGATACTACCCAACACCATCGCATTACTAGTATCAACCTGTGTAAAAGCACCAATGGCTGCAGCATTTTGCAAACTATCTAACGCAGAATAAGCATTTCCTCCAAGGAATGTATTGTTATTTCCAATACGCAAAGTAACACCTGCATAAAAGCCGCTGGCTGTATTAAAATTACCTGTTTTCTTGTTGCCTAAAGATCCTGCTCCCATTGCAGTATTACCAACACCCGTTGTATCATTAACTAATGAAAATGCGCCAATTCCAACATTTTGTTCGCCGGTTAATATTTTATTCATTGCCTGGTAACCTACTGCAACACTCCCAAAACCACCGCCACTGTTCGAAACAAAATTCTGCAATGTAAATGCACCTACAGCAATATTACCAATTTGCGACTGGTGCTTTTTTAATGCCTTATAACCAACAGCGATGCTGTAATCGGAAGTTGCAGGAGATACAACACTCCCTATATCTGCCAATGCGCTGTCTCCAATGGCTATTGAATTCTGCATGGCCCCAGGCTTTTGAATTCCGGCCCGGTCGCCAATTAAATAGTTGCCTTTATTTATATCCCACTGGCCAAGGTATTGTCCATTTTGCTTAAAGCGCAAAGGCATATTATCTGT
>NZ_JANMUN010000060.1:0-14297 GCF_031391665.1 Ferruginibacter sp. | reverse complement strand
AAAATAAGTAAACCCACTACCGAAGGCGGATTAGGTTTTGGAATGAAATGGATGATGGGATGGATGCATGACACACTGGATTATTTTAAGATGGATCCTTTATTCAGAGGCGCCAATCAAAATAAATTTAGTTTCAGCATGGCTTATTTTCCCGATGAAAATTTTATGCTGCCACTAAGCCACGATGAAGTGGTGCATGGAAAAAGCCCCATGATTTATAAAATGCCGGGAGATGAATGGCAGAAATTTGCCAACCTGCGGTTGTTATATGCTTACATGTTTACGCATCCCGGCGCAAAGTTGTTATTTATGGGTAACGAATTTGCTCAAACTACCGAATGGAATTATAAAAGCGAATTAAGCTGGGAGTTGCTGCAGTTTGATTGCCACAGCATGATGAAGGAATGTGTAAAAGATCTTTGCCATTTATATAAAGATGAAAAAGCTTTGCATGAATTGCAATTTGACAGCGAAGGTTTTGAATGGGTAGATTTGAACCACCAGGATGAGTCTGTAATAGTGTACCGCCGCAAAGGCAAAAAGAAAAAAGATGATGTGCTGATAATTTTAAACATGACACCGGTGGTACGTCACAACTGGAAAATTAATGTTTACGGTAAAGCAGAATGGAAAGAAATTTTTAACAGTGACAGTAAAAAGTATTGGGGAACAGGCGATGTGCACAACCCCGATATTGGTTTGCATTTGGTTGATAAAAAGACAGGTTTGTATGAAATAAATGTTCATCTTCCTGCGTTAGCAGCTGTAATACTTAAATAACGGAATAATTTTTGCACAAATAATACTATGAAAAACTCTCTCACAGCAATTTTAATTTTACTTTCTTCAACGTCGTTTTCGCAAACCGACAGTTCGGTTTTTTATTTTCAAAAAGGAATAGAAGAAAAAGCTGCTAAACGCTATTTAGTAGCTTCTAAAAATTTTGATAAAGCCATCAAACTTAACCCTGCAAATACTGCTGCTTATGTTGAAAACGGTTATGTAAACCTGGAGATGCGTAAAAATGACGCTGCAATTGCAAACTTTACAAAAGCAAATGAACTCGATCCGGCTAATAATGCCCCCATAAATGAGCTGATGAATTTGTATTTTACTTACAGGCAATATACTAAAGCAGTTTCGTTTGCACAAAAATGCACCAACTGCGCCAATACCGAAAAAGTAATTGCCATGAGTTATTACTACCAGGAAGATTATGGCAAAGCTGAAAAAGCATTGTTAGCTTTAATTGCTAAAAACCCCAACGATGCTGAAGCTCATTATAATTTAGGCCGCAGCTATGTGGAAATGGAACAGGAAAAGAAAGGCATAGTGTATTATGAAAAAGCGGTGCAGATTGATACCACTAAAAGCGCCTGGCTGTTTGAGCTGGGCTTTATGAACTACAATTCGAATAATTTTAAAAATGCAGTTATTTACTTTAACAAAGCTGCTAACAATGGGTTTACACAAAGCAACGACTTTAATGAAAACCTCGGTTACGCTTACATTTACTCCGGCGAGTTTGAAAAAGGCGAAAAAATATTGCTGGATATAATGGCAAAAAAACCGGGTAACAAAGATATGTTAAGGGATATTTCTCAAGCTTATTACGATCGTAAACTGTATGATAAAACATTAGAGTTTTGCCAAAAATTATTAGAGCTGGATGCTAATGATGCTAAAGCATTGTACCAGGCCGGCATGTGTTTTCAAAAGAAAGGGCAAAAAGACAGGGGCCAGGCCATGTGCGATAAAGCTATTCAGCTAGATCCTTCGCTTGCAAAAATGAGAAGAAAACAAGAAATGCCGGGAGGGTTGTAACATTATTTCGTGTTAATGCATTTCATTTTTTGGGATAAATTAGTATATTTGTATGTACTTAATTCCCTATACTACAATGAAACTAAATTGCTTTTCCTACCTATTATTTTCCTTTTTTGTATTGTTTACAAAATTTTCTTCTGCTCAAACAGGATGGCATGAGCTTGGTTCACCAATATTAAATTCCTATTCAGATAAGGCAATTTATGCAATGACTAAGGATCAGTCAGGCAATATTATCTATGCAACTATTGGTAATAATGTTTATAAATGGCAGGGGAACGGATGGCTTGCTTTGGGAACCGGCAGTAATGGTTTAAATGCAGATAGTTACATATACAGTCTAACTACAGATCCATCAGGAAATGTATATGCAGCAGGGTGGTTCTCTAATGCTTTTGGAAAACCTTATGTAGCAAAATGGAATGGTACAACATGGAATGAATTAGGGACTGGAGCAAATTCATTGAATGCAAGCGGCCCCATATACAGTATTACTTCAGATGGAGCAGGAAACATTTATGCGGCGGGTAGTATTCGCAGCGCTACTGGGTTTATATATGTAGCAAAATGGAATGGTACCACTTGGACTGAACTTGGAACAGGAGCCAATGCACTAAATGCAGATGGAAAGATTAATGCTCTTACTACCGACGAAGCAGGTAATATCTATGCTGCAGTATGCACCACTGTAAATACCAATAGCTATGTAGCAAAGTGGAATGGATCAGCTTGGACTGTTTTGGGAAGTTCTACCAATGGCTTATACCGTGATATAATTACAATGATTATTGATGCAACTGGCAATGTGTTAGTAGCAGGACGTTTGCAAAATGCAAATGGAAAATACTACGTAGCTAAATGGAGTGGTGCAAGTTGGCAGGAGTTAGGTACTGGTGCCAATGGTATTAATGCTAACCTGGATATCCTAAGTCTTACTAAAGATAATACCGGTAACATTTATGCTGCGGGTGTATTTTATAATAACACCGCTTTTAAGTGTTATGTATCAAAATGGAATGGTACAAACTGGACGGAAATGGGGGTAGGGGCAAATTCTCTTAATGCCAACAGGCAGATCTATGCTTTGGTTACAGATGCTTCGGGAAAAGTATATGCAGGGGGAGATTTCAGTAATACCCTTGGTTATAAATATGTTTCCAATTGGGATCAAAATACTGCCAGCTGGGTAGAAACCGGCCTGGGGGGTATTGGCACCTTAAATTCGGCAGGAGAACCGATTGTAGCTACAAAAAATGCTGATACAGTATTTGCCACATTCAATCCTTATATTAATGGCTCCGGCGGAAATGGTTTTCAGGTAATGATGTGGAACGGAAACATCTGGAAAAACTTTGGAAATCTAAATGGTAATCTTGGTATTAGAACAATGGCAAGAGATGGGCTGGGTAGCTTGTATGCAGCAGGATCTTTCTCACTAGTCAATCATCCCGGCGTTGCCAAATCTAATGGCGGAGCATGGCAGGATGTTGGAAACAGTGCAAATATTTTAGGTGCTTCTGAAATCACCAAAATAATTGTTGATTCAACAGGGAATATTTATGCTACCGGTTATTTTAGAAACAGTAATGGAAAATATTATGTAGCAAAATGGAATGGTACCAGCTGGGTAGAATTAGGAACGGGGGCCAACAGTTTAAATTCCGAAGAAGTTATACCATCAATGGCTGTTGATAAAGCGGGCAATGTATATGCATGTGCCTATAAGTTTTTCGACTACGGTATTTATAAATGGAACGGCTCTTCATGGGGATTGGTTGCAGCAAGCCCTTTTGATACTCCTTTAGATGCTGTTCAGTCAATTGCCGTTGATGATAATGGGGTTGTTTATAGTACCATGACTGACTGGCCTGGAAATTATGTAAGAAAATGGACGGGCTCTTCCTGGGTAAAAATGGGCGGTTTTGGAACAGGAGCAATCCAGGTAGTAGCCGGCTATAAAAATAATATATTCATTGTTTGTTATGACGACAATAAGGTTAAACGTTTTAATGGTTCGGGATGGTCTGTTGTAGGGCCAGGTACAGCAGGAGAATTATTACCCGGACAAAGCCTTTATTCAGATGCATTAGGAAATTTGTATTGCAGGGCAAAACATGCAGGAACTACTAATTATTATGTAGCTAAATATGATGCGGTTTTTTTAGATGCTCCTGTAATTGTAAATGTTTCCGATAAATGCTCGGATATACCTACTACAAAAGGTAAGTTATGGAATCCACCGGTTGGAGGAACTGTTAGTATAACACAGGACGGTTTACCATTAGCCTACAATGCAGCCGATAGTAGTTTTCAATATTTTACAAATGGAGTAACACCTTCAGGTAACCATACTGTTATTGTAAAATATACCATTGGTGCAAATGTATTGGTAGATTCAGTATTTTATAAAGTAAGTACTGTTATTGTACCGGTTGTAAGTATCAGCACTCCGGATACCGTGGTTTGTGCAAATACTGCATTTACTGTCAAGTGTTCTGTTAATGTTCCGGGTGTAACCTATCAGTGGTATCTCGACAGTTGGCCCTGTATAAACAATTGTAATGATTCTGTAATTACACTGGGATTAAATGCGGCTGTGCCCACCCAGAATGTTTATTGTAAAGTTACATTTCCAAATAACGGATGTTTTTCTTCTTATAATGTTAATTCAAATAGCCTTTTTATAAAGCAAGGTATACTAACACCAACAGTAAGTATCAGCAGCAATGACGCAGATAATGTCATTTGCGATAAGCAGCCGGTTACATTTACTGCAACACCAGCCAAAGCTGGTAATACTCCTTCTTACAGCTGGCAGGTAAATGGTATTAATGCAGGTACAAACAGTAATACTTACAGTAGTAACATATTAAAGAACGGTGACCAGGTAAAAGTGGTTATAACCAGTAGTTCAGGTTGTGCAGGCCAGCCTACAGCAACCAGCAATATCATTACCATGTCGGCCTGGCCTACAAATTTTAAACAGCCTGATTCTTTAAAATCATTATGCTCAGGGGTTAACCTCAGTATTCCAATTGGTGTTGCCACTACATCCGGGTATTCCTACAACTGGTCATCAGTACCGGTTGGCTTTATATCAACTATAGCTAATCCGCTTGTGTCACCAAATGTATCTACAAAGTATACCCTTTTACAAACACATACTGTAAGTGGATGCAATAATTCCAGCGTGGTAAATGTTCAGGTAGATACAGGTTGTGCAGTCAGGGGCATTGTAATTACACCAAATCCTGCAAATGACCACCTGTTAATTCAGCTCAATGTAAATGATACTGAACCTAAATATTTCACTTTGATGAATAGCAGCGGAGTTTTGGTTTTACAAAAACTGTTGGGCTTTTCTACCGCAATAGATACCCGTAATATTCCCAGTGGAATATATTTTTACAGAATTACAGTAGGTTTTGGAACACTGATGAAATCGGGTAAATTGATTATCCAGCATTAGGTAGCAGCGTAAATTGTTAGTGTTTTTTTGCAAATGTTTTTTCTCCTGCTTTAATAGCCACCACCAAATAATTTTCTCTTGGAGGAATAGGGCAGTTGTAACCATCGCTGTAAACACAATAGGGATTGTAGGCTTTATTAAAATCAGCCAGGGCTGTGTTGTTTTTTATATCGGTAATCAGCAAATCAATATTGCGGCCGCTGCCATAAGTTTCATCGCCACTGGTTACATCCGCAAAAGGAATAAATAAATAATCTTTCGTAAGAGGTGTTTGCAATTTAGACTGGTAAACCGTTAACTGCAATGCAGTATCATGAATGGTGAAAATTAATTTACCGTATCGGATAAAATCTTTTTGAGGAATTTTTTTACCGGATGTTTTCATAACAACAACAGTCGTGTCGGTTGATTTTTCGAAAGAGCATTGTATGGCATACGTTTTATCAGCAGGATAAAAACGAAAAAACTTTCTGTCGGCAGTCTTTACTACCTCGTGAGAGGTAACATAAGTTTTTTGAAAAGCTTTAATGGAATCGTTATAGGTTTTACTTTTTTGTGCAAAAGAAATTTGCAAACAAAAAATGGCGGTAAATAAAAAAATAAATTTTTTCATAGCGGATTAATTTTTAGTTCATCATTAATGTATTCACACTTCTCTGTAAAATATTAAAAGCAATTTCTGCCATAAGGTTTTCTTTATCTAAGGTAGGGTTTACCTCAGTAATTTCGAAACAGCAAATTTTGCGGTGCTGCATAAACTTACTTATTAAATCTTCGGCTTCTCTTTCACGCAAGCCATTAGTTACAGGCGTACCTGTACCACGGCTGATAGAAGAATCTAAACTGTCCACATCAAAACTTACATAAATATCGGTGCAGTCGCTTAAGTAACGGATGGCTTTACGGTAAATAATTTCAACTCCGTTGCGCCTTACTTCGTTGGTACTAAAAACTTTTATGCCATGTTTTTCTATTACATGTTTTTCTTCTTTTTCAAAATCTCTTAAAGAAATAAACACAATATCTTCCGGCAATATTTTAGGCGAAATTTTTCCAATATTTTTAAGCTGGTTCCACAACTTTTCTGTTTTTTCATCCAGGTCGTGTACTTTAAAATCTTTATTATCTTCTGCAATACTTGCCGACAGCGGCATGCCATGCATGTTGCCGCTTGGCGTAGTGTAAGGCGTATGCAAATCGGCATGTGCATCAATCCACACCACACCTAATTTACTTTTTGGTTTAGCCATTTTTAATCCTGCAATGGTACCGGCAGCATTGCTGTGGTCGCCGCTTATAACAACCGGAAAAAAATTATTCTTTACCGCATCATTTACCGCCTTACTTATTTTTTCGCAAATGCTAACTACGCCATTTATTCTTTTTGCATAAGGCGATTGTATCGGTTCAAAAAGTAACTGGTTTTCTGATTCAATTTTCTCCGAAGGAAAATGAACAAAAAAATTACTCATAAAATCCAGGGCAGCAATCTTTATAGCATCTATACCCAGGCTGGCGCCACGTGTACCTGCACCAATTTCAGAAGGCACTTCAATTAGTTTTATATTTTTCATATAACTAATCAGCTGGCAAGCTGATGTTGTTTAGTGATAGTTAAAGTTACAACTTTACTTTTAAGGGATTTACTCCGTTAACTGTTCCGGTACATCCGGTTATTTTAAACCGTACAAACATATCTTCGCTGTACCAGTTTTCTTTTCTTGTTTTTTGTATCACTTCCTGGTGGTCTTTCATTTGATAAGCAAAATTTTTCATGGCGGCTTTATTTTGCCAAACGCTGAAGGTGGCCTGCTTTACCCATGGTATTTCGCCAATGCCGTAAGAGTTGATGAATCCATCGGACCCTGCCATTTTTGATGCAACACCATCTACATTTTTCCAAAACTGTTTTAGTTTTGATAATCGTATTGTTGCCCTGGTTAAAACTGCAATTTGTCCTTCGTAATCAGATTTAGGTGGCAGCTCGCCAAAAACTTTTTTTCTATCCCACAAACCATGCCCTTCAATAGGTTCGAGCAAATAGGTTACTGTTTCGCAATTGAACAACCCAATCCATTTTCGTATAAAGGTGCCGTATAATTTTTGCAGTAAAAGGGCTTCTCCATAATGTTTTAGCTGCACTTCTTTAAACTTTAAATTAGATACGGTTAAAATGGCCCATTGCTGCAGGTCGGGGGTTTTATCGAAAGTGCCATTTTTGCCGCTGCCCATCAGTTTCCAAAAGCCGCATCTTTTATTAAACCAAAGGGGAAACCTGAATAAGACCATTGCTAAAAAGGCAAAAGGGATAAAGCGTTTACGGTAACGTATTATTGTAAGTGTAGCAGTCATATTAAATTTGGAAACGCAATATAGCCCAAACTTCTTCGTTATTCTTAAAGTTCAACACAGTTTTTACCATAACCTTAGTTTGTTTGTGCTTTTAGTTAAGAAACAGCCCGCCGATTTTTCGGGGGGCTTTTTATTTGGTGTAAAAAAAAGCCGCTGAAAGTTCAACGGCTCATTGGTATAAATTAATAATAGCTTTAAAACTGTTCCAGCTTACTGAAAAAGAAATCGCCTTCAATGGCAGCATTTTCATCACTGTCGCTGCCATGTACAGCGTTTTCGCCAACTGATGCAGCATATAATTTACGGATGGTACCATCTTCTGCATTAGCAGGGTTGGTAGCGCCAATTAATTTTCTAAAATCTTCTACCGCATTTTCTTTTTCAAGAATGGCAGCTGTAATTGGGCCACGGCTCATAAACTCCACCAATTCTCCATAAAAAGGTCTTTCGGCATGTACTGCATAAAATTCACCTGCTTTTTCTATGCTAAGCTGTGTCATTTTCATTGCTACTATTCTAAATCCTGCGGCATTTATCATTTGTAAAATGGCACCGGTGTTTCCTTTAGCTGTAGCGTCGGGCTTAATCATTGTAAATGTTCTGTTGGTCATTTGTTCGTTTTTTTTAGGCCGCAAAGATAGGAAGGGATTGGAGATTTTAGATTTTAGATTGCAGATTTATGTGAAAGTTTGTATAACATTTACACCATTGCAAAGCTGAAAAAATCTAAAATCTAAAATCGGCAATCTAAAATCGGCTGTTTTCCCCTACTTTTGCGCCTCATTTATGAAGCCGATTCAAGATATCTTTCCTTTACTGAGCCAGCCTAAAAAAGTGGTAATTACTACCCACCAAAAACCCGATGCAGATGCTATGGGTTCTTCTTTGGCCTTGTATCATTTTTTAAAAGGATTTGGGCATAGTGTAACGGTGGTATCGCCTACCAACTGGGCAACATTTTTAAACTGGATGCCGGGTTGTAAAACAGTATTGGATTTTGAATCACCCAACGAAAAATCGAATGATGCCATTGCTGAAGCCGACTGGATTTTTTGCCTGGATTTTAATACGCTCAGCCGTACTAAGCGGATGGCAGAAAAATTAATGGCGGTAAAGGCAGAAAAGATTTTAATAGATCATCACCGGGAGCCGCAAATCGAAGTGTTTGCTTACGGCATAAGTGATACCGGCAAAAGTTCTACTGCCGAAATGATCTATGATTTTATTGTTGATTCTGGAAATGAAGATAAAATAACACCGGAGATTGCGGAATGTGTTTATGCAGGCGTGATGACGGATACCGGTTCATTCCGTTTTCCATCTACCACGGCAAGTGTACACAAAATGGTGGCAAAGCTAAAAGAAAAGGGATTGGATCACAGCCATGTGCATGAAGAATTATTTGATAATTTTCTAGAGAACCGTTTTAGATTTATTGGCAATGTTTTGCTTAACCGCATGCAAATATTTTACGAATACAATGCCGCATTAATTGCCATACCCCAAACCGATTTGGTTAAGTATGATATGAGAACCGGCGATACAGAAGGCATAGTGAATTATCCGTTAAGTATAAAAGGTATAAAACTGGCTGCGGTAATTATAGACAGGGGAGAAGAACGAAAAAGTTCTTTTAGAAGCAAAGGCGGGTTTGATGTAAATACATTTGCAAGAAAATATTTTAATGGTGGTGGACATTTTAATGCCGCCGGGGGTTTTAATAAAGAACCATTAGAAGAAGTAGTAGAAAAATTTAAACAGGCCATGCAGGAAAATGTGGCCCAATTAAGCAGTTATCAATTTTAAAAACATATAAAAGTAAACAATGAAACAAATTTTTAATGCAGCGGTTATTTGCTTAGTAGCATTATCGGCCTGCACCACGCCGTTTAAAAAAGCTAAAGATGGCTCTCAGTATAAAATAATCAGCAATAAAAAAGGCCCTAAAGTGATAAAAGGGAATTTTATTGAAATGAATTCCTTCGCTAAGTACAAAGACAGCGTTTTATCTAACTCAGTAGAAGATGGCATGCCGCAATATGCTATGTATGATACCACCAGCTTTCCTGAACCATTTAAAGAAATATTCCAAAATATTCATGTAGGTGACAGTATTACCATTAAAATTTCTACCGACAGTATAATTGCAAAAGCACAGGGCCAGGCTCCGCCATTTATGAAAAAAGGCCAGTTTATTATACAGTCTTTTACAATTTTAAACAGTTATACTACAAAAGAACAGGCTGACAGTTCTCAAAAAGTATTTATGGCTGCTGCACAGAAAAGAGATTCTATTGCTGCCATATCACAATTAGCAAAAGACAGCAAATCCATTGAAGATTTTTTAGCAAAAGATAAAATAACTTTTGTAAAAGCTGAGAAAGGTACCTATGTACAAATTTTAGAACCAGGAACCGGTACTTTAACAGACAGCAGCATATTGATGGTTAACTACACAGGTAAATCAATGGCAGGAGTAGCTTTTGATTCTAATACAGATTCTTCTTTTCAACATGTAGAGCCTTATCCGATTGATATGAGAAACCCACAGGTAATACAGGGTTGGGTTGATGGTTTAAAGTTGTTGAAGAAAGGTGCTAAAGCAAAATTTTATGTTCCTTCAAGTTTAGGTTACGGCAAAAGAGGTAACGGAGAAAAAATTAAGCCGAACGATAATTTGGTTTTTGATATTGCAGTGGTGGATATTATAACACCCACGCAATATGCAGCAATTATGAAAAAGAAACAGGAAGAGCAAATGGCGCAACAAAGAATGATGCAGCAAATGCAACAACAGATGCAGCAGCAACAACAACAACAGCCACAAACTGGTAATAAATAAAGCAACCTAATTAAATTATAATAAAAAGCACCCTGCAAAATCAGGGTGCTTTTTTGTATGCAGTAAATAATTTTATTGCCTCCGCAGCTTCTTTTACATCATGCACTCTTAATATTGATGCACCGTTTTGTAAAGCGATGGTATTTAAAACAGTAGTGCCGTTCAAGGCATTTTGGACAGTTGTGCCTAATGTTTTATAAATGCTGCTTTTTCTGCTAAGGCCTGCCAGTATTGGTTTATCAAGCATTTGTAAAACGTTCATTTTTTTTAATAAAGAAAAATTGTGTTCGATAGTTTTACCAAAACCAAAGCCGGGGTCAATAATAATATCAACAATACCTGCGCTTTTGCATTGTTCTATTTTAGTAATAAAAAAATCTAACACTTCTTTCACCACATCATTATACTGCGGATTTTTATGCATGTCTGCAGGTGTGCCCTGCATGTGCATACATACATAAGGCAATTTTAATTGGGCCACCATTTCAATCATTTGTTCATCCATATTGCCTGCGCTGATATCATTTACAATTGCTGCACCAGCTTTCACCGCAGCCACTGCAACTTTGCTGCTGTAAGTATCAATTGAAATAATGGTGTCGGGAAAATTTTTATGAATAGCTTCTATTACCGGCAACACTCTTTGTATTTCTTCTTCCGCAGTAATGCTGCTGCTGCCGGGCCGGGTACTTTGCCCGCCAATATCTAAAATGGTGGCGCCGTCATCAATCATTTTTTTTGCCAATGCCAGCATATCCTCATTAATATTGCCTTTATAAAAAGAATCCGGTGTGGCATTAATGATGCCCATAATTATAGGACTTTCAAACGCTAATAATTTACCCTTGCAGTTTAATGTAAACATTGGTGTAATTCAATTATTTTTGGGCTAAGATACAATTACAACAGACAACAGACAACAGACAATGGGCAACAGGCAATGTTTAACACTAAACGCCTAACCCCCTAAACTTCTAAACAAATTATTTAGTGACAACCAACCAACAATACGACACTGCAGTACAAACTTCGAAAGAAATTTTTTTAAGTAAGACAAAAGATTATGGTACTTCGTGGCGGGTGTACCGCATTATTTCTGTTGCCGATCAAATTTATATAAAAGCAAAACGCATACGCACCATACAGGAAAAAGGGGAACAAAAAATTGGCGACGACATTATCAGCGAATTTAAAGGCATTTTAAATTATGGCATTATTGGTTTAATACAGTTAGATATTAAAGATGATGAACTGGAAGAATTACCGGTTGACACTGTTGAAAATTTATACAACGAAAAAATTGCCATTGCAAAAAAATTAATGCTCAATAAAAACCACGATTACGGCGAAGCCTGGCGGGAGATGAGTCAGGAAAGTTTTGTAGATCTGATACTTGCAAAAATTTTACGCATCAAACAAATTATTGCCAACAAAGGCCAAACCTTAATCAGCGAAGGCATTGATGCTAATTTTTATGATATTATTAATTATGCTGTGTTTGGGTTAATATTAATTGAGGAAGAGGTACATACCTCGTAGTTTTTTATTTTTGATGTATGCTTGCTGATGTATGATCATTCTAAAGTAACAGAATTAGAAGTTTCAATTATTTTGTTGAAGTGCTTTGAATTTAAGAGTAAAGAATCAATGTTGAAGATACAGTAGTACTATAGTTCAACATAGCTCCCCGAAAGAAAAGCGTTGTATATCTTTTCTTTCTTGACTTTTTTGTTACTTTTTTTGTCAAGAAAAAAAGTAAAGAAGAAGTGAAATTAATAGTCTTGCTAAAACAAAAGATTATAAAAAATGAAACTATTTGTAAACATCTCCCGTGTAGTAGTAGGCGCACTCTTCATTTTCTCCGGCCTTGTAAAAGCCATCGACCCATTAGGCCTTGCCTATAAAATGCAGGAATTTTTTGAAGTATGGGCCGCCGATGGTTATTTTAAAAACCTTATGAACTGGCTCAACAATTATGCAATTGGCTTTTCTATTTTTATGATCACTTTAGAAGTAGTGTTGGGTGTAGCTCTCTTAATTGGCTGGCAAAAAAAACTCACCATCTGGTTACTATTCGTACTCACTTTATTTTTTACTTTCTTAACCGCCTTTGTTTTATTCAGCGGCAAAATAAGGGCCTGCGGTTGCTTTGGCGATTGCATTCCGTTAACACCTATACAAACATTTACAAAAGATATTATTCTTACTGTTCTTATCATTGTAATTCTTATCGGTCAAAAATATATACAGCCGTTAGTTAAAAAAATGGTTGGGGGAATAATTATTTTAATTGCATTAATAGCAGTTTTATCATTGCAATTTTATGTGCTCAATCATTTGCCCATTAAAGATTGCCTGCCTTATAAAATTGGCAACAATATTTTAGAACTCCGCAAAACCCCAGCCGACGCCACTTACGACAAATTCTTTTACTCTTATTTTTATAAAAAAGGCGCCGAAGAAAAAGAATTTGGTATGGATAAGCTACCCGACAGCACCTGGAAATTTGTAAAGCAAGCCAATAAAAAACTTTTAGAAAAGGGAAATGGAAAAGTAGCATTGATAAATGATTTTTCTTTTACCACTGAAAGCGGCGCCGATACTACAGAAGCTATTTTAAACCAGCCGGGAGAATACTATTTGTTGTTTGCAAAAGATTTTAATACAAACAAAGATAAATGGTACAGCGATTTTAAAACTTTTTATGCCAATAAAGTACCCACGGTTTATCTTGTTACTTCTGATGTAAAAACGGCTAATGAAATTTTTAACATCCCCGGCGATTTTAAGCTGCAAATATTTTCATGCGATGCTACTGCCATTAAAACAGCAGCAAGAGTAAATCCAACATTATTTTTAATGAAGGGCCCGGTAATACAAAATAAGTGGAGCTTTACGGATGCAAAAAAAATAGTACGGAATGTAAAAGACAGTGCAATAAAGTCATTATAAATAAAGGTTAAAACATTTTACATCAACAAAACAAATACCGCTTTAAATTTAACAAGTTGAACATTGATTATTGAACATTGAATTTTGAATATTTCTTAAAACAACATTAAAAGAATTACGCAAAACAAACACCACTTCAAATTAAACAAGTTGAACATTGATTATTGAAAATTGAATATTGAGCATTTCTTAAAACAACTTTAAGTACCTAACAAGTACCAAACGCCACATCAAATTTAAAATGTTGAACACCTAACTAATGTCTTTCATTCTAAAAAAAGTATTCTATTCATTACTCGTCCTCCTCGGCGTAACCATTTTGGTATTCGTTATGTTCCAGGGTTTTGGCGACCCTGCAAGAATGATCGTTGGCCAAACCGGCGATAAAAAAACGATGGACAATATCCGTAAAGATTTATACCTCGATCAACCCAAATGGAAACAATTAGTTTTATACCTTAACGATGTTTCTCCGCTAAGCATACATACCCAGGCCGACATTGAAAAAAAAGAACTGAAAGGATTTTTTATTGGCGGCGAAAATAAGCTGGGTTTAAAAACACCTTACCTGCGCCGCAGTTATCAAACTAAAAAAGCAGTAGGGCAATTGCTGATGGAAGCATTGCCTGGCACATTACTATTAGCCTTTGCCGCCATGCTTTTCGCCACCATCATTGGCATCTTACTGGGAGTGTTAGCCGCAGTAAAGCGTGGTACCTGGCTCGACAGCAGTGCAGTTTTCGCCAGCATAGCCGGCATATCGGCACCGTCATTTTTTATGGCCATCATTATTGCGTATTTTTTCGGTGTGGTGCTGCATCCATATACTGGGCTAAACCTTACCGGTAGTTGGTT
>NZ_JANMUN010000053.1:0-39745 GCF_031391665.1 Ferruginibacter sp. | reverse complement strand
TGGCTTTTGCTATTCTGCTGGCAGTTTTATTATTACCTTTTAATAATTATTTAGTAAGAAAGGGAGTGTCAAGGGTTTTTGCCATAATTTTTTCGTTAACACTTTTTATTATTGTTTCAAGCGGCATCATTTATTTTCTTTCTTCGCAAATAGCTGGATTTATGAATGATATACCAGCTATAAAAAAACATTTGGCCGAGCATGAAAAAACATTGCAGCAATGGATGACCATGCAATTTAATATCACCAAAACAGAGCAAAGCAGTTTTATTGATAATGCTGCAGAAAAAATAAAAGACTCAGGTTCTGGTATATTGGGTAATACTTTTTCATCCGTAACTCAGGGTTTAGTATTAATTGTATTATTACCAGTGTATTCTTTTTTAATACTGTATTACCGCAGTATGATAAAAAGATTTTTAGTTGCTCTTTTTAAAAGTGAGCATGAACCAAAAGTGATTGAGGTATTGCAGGAATCTAAATTGATTGTGCAGGGATATATGACGGGGTTGATAATTGAAATGGGCATTGTGGCCACCATTAATGCTGTTGGATTTATAATAGTGGGTATTCAGTATGCCGTATTTTTAGGTGTGCTCTCGGCTATACTTAATATGATTCCTTACATAGGAATGCTTATAGCTTCAGTGTTTTGTATGCTTATTACACTTACCACTTCGGCAAATATAAGCGATGTAATTTGGGTGGTGGTTATACTTACAGTGGTACAGTTTATTGATAACAATATTATTATGCCTAAAGTGGTAAGTTCTAAAGTAAAAATAAATGCACTCATTACTATTTTAGGTGTATTAATAGGTGGGGCGTTGGCAGGTGTTGCAGGCATGTTTTTATCCATACCGGCAATAGCTATTTTAAAAGTAATTTCCGACAGGGTGGAAGGTTTAAAACCCTGGGGTATTTTACTGGGCGACGATATTACCGGCAGCAAAAAAAATAAAATTTATTTAAAATTAGAAAGTATGGGGCATAAATTTAAAACACCCTCACCTGTAAAACCGCCTACTCTGGAACCGTAAAATCAAATTTAATTACGAACGTAGTGCCTTTGCCGATTTCACTGTTTACAATGATAGACCCCTTGTGATTTAAAATTATATTGTGTGTATTGGTAAGGCCCAGGCCATTGCCATTTGGCTTAGTGGTAAAGTAGGGTTCAAATAAATTATTTAGGTCATCTTCTGGTATGCCATGACCGTTATCAGTAATTTCTACTACGCATTTTTCCTTTTCTCCTTTTGTGTGTAATAGCAAAATACCTTTACCGGGTTCCATAGCTTCTATTGCATTTACAATTAAATTTAAAAAAGCAATTTTTACTTTTTCAGGATCTATAGAAATATTGCAAATATCAAGGCTGTATTTTTTTTCCACTTTTATTTTATTCAATTCTACCCTGTCTTTAGCCATTTCCAATGCCTCATCTAGTAAATCGTTTATAGAAACTGAAACATAGCTTAACTCTGCAAAACGTGTGGCGCTTAGTAGCTCACTAATAAGCTGGTTAATACGTTTGCTGTTTCTTTCCACCATATCAAAAAGCATATTGGTGTTATCATCCGCAGTGGGCATATCGCTTTTTATTTGCGCTACTGCTAAACCAATGTTAGTTAAAGGGTTTCTAACCTCATGTGCGATGGTACGGGCAATGCGGCCGGTGGCGGCAAACTTTTCACTTCTCTTCATCAGTATCAATTCTTTATTGGCAGCATCTAGTTCTGTAATACGGTGTTGTAATTCTTTCTGATAGTCATCTACTTTTTTATCAGATGCAAGCCTGGCGTTATTTTCTCTTTTATAAGTATAATAGCCAAATAATGCAAATACCAATGCCAGTACAATGGAAGTAATTACAATGGTGTTTAAAGCTTTGTATTTTGTATCTAACTCTTTTGTTCGGAATATAAGTAAATTTTCTTCATGATTCTGCATAGCATTTACAGTAGATTGTATCATATCCATTTTAGCTTTGCCTTCATAAAAAGACTTTAAGATGGTATCAGTAATTATATAATTATTTTTTGGGAAATTGTTAACTGCAAATATTAATTTGGAATATCTTTCTGCAATCAGCGTTTTAAGTGCATCGAGGTACTTTTTCTGATAATCAATATTTTTGGTATCCTTTTCTAAAGCATTGTAGAATGAATCTACAATGGGAAAGCTGTTTTTATAAGGAACTAAAAAAACAGTGTCTTTTGTATTGATATATCCTCTTGCCCCTGTCTCTGCATCTTTCATTCCCGAAACTAAACCTTCAAGGTTTTTCATAATAATATTGGTATGGTTTACCCATTCAGTTTGCTTCATCAATTGAGTGTTGCTGTATAGGGTTAGTATATAAGATACCAGCAATAAAATAAAAGCTGCAGTGTAGCCAGCCTTAACCCTAAAGTCAAATGCTTTTTCTTTTAACTCTTTTAAAGATTTTATCATAATAAATAATGGATGTGTGGAAAATAATCCCCGTCAATCGACAAATTGTTGTTCTTGTAGTGTTTATACCTGTAAATTTCAAGCCAGATTTTATGGTATATATGTTGTACATAGCAAATAGTTCATTAAAAATAACTTTTTACTATGAGAAATGTCAATCAAAATGAAGGGCAGCCCATACACCGCCTTATTGCTATACTGGATGATGCAAAAAAGGGCTACTTAAATGCTGCCGAAAAAATTAAGGACGAAGTATTATCCTTATTGTTCGAGAATTTTGCGTATCAAAAAAGCCGGTACAGTAATGAATTGCGCCAGTTGGTTAACCGGTTTAATTTTTCATCTTCGATAGACCAATTTACATTAAGTTTATTGTACCGTACCTGGACAGACTTAAAAGCAACTTTTAAATTGGGTAAAAGAGAGAATATTATTCAGGCTTGTATAAAAGGAGAAGAAACAGCTCTTGAAAATTATACAGCAGCTATCAATCAAATACAAAATAATTACGAAGTAAAAGTGGTATTAGAGCAGCAGGTAAATGGCATTAGAACTGTTTTAAATACCATAAAAGAATATACCGGCAAAACAGGCATGTAACTTAAAATACAAACCTAACTGTATGCAAAATATTATGGAGAATGTAAATTATACGCTGCGGTGTAAGTTACAAAGCCTGGTATCTTTTCTTAGCCAGGTAAACAAAGGTATTGATGCGGTGGCTGAAGAAATTGACAATGCAAATTTAAAAACTGCCATGTTAGCACTGGCTGTAGAAAGTAAACAGTATGCCAAAGAAATAAGCAAGCAAATGGAACAGTTTAATGTTGGAGGATCAACAGAATTTACTGATCATATATGGAAACAGATTGAAGCCGGTATAGATGAACAGGCAGGGGTAACAAAGGGTGCCGAAATAATTGCATTGTGTAATAATTGCGAAAATTATTTTAGAAAAATGTATGATGACGTATTGCAGGAATACCTTCCCTACAAAAATTTAAAAGAAATTATTACCTGCCAGTTATTTGCATTGCAATCAGCATTTATGAAAATCAGGCTGCTGAATACCCTGCGGTTTAATAAATAAAAATAATCAACATAAATAAAAAGACAAATGAAACCAAATATTGGCATTAGCGACAAAAACCTAAAAGATGTAACCACCATGCTTTCCGCTGTACTGGCAGATTCTTTTATGCTGTACACCAAAACAAGGAAATTTCACTGGAATGTAAATGGCCAGAGTTTTATGGAGCTGCATAAACTTTTTGAAAGCCAGTATAATAAACTGGAAGAGGCTATTGATGAAATAGCAGAACGTATAAATAAATTTGGTACGCCTACCATTGGTACTTTAAAAGAATTTTTACAGGTAACGAGTTTAAAAGAAGCGCCGGGTAAATACCCTGATCAAATCAGTATGATAAAAGAACTTTTAGCAGACCATGAAACTGTTATTAAAGCATTGCGTAAAAATATTGATGATTGCGACGATAAATTTAAAGATAAAGGTACTGCCGATTTTTTAACAGGCTTAATGCAGGAACACGAAACCATTGCATGGACTTTAAGAAGATATTTAAAATAAAATGTACAAACCAAGCAGGTAAATAAAAGCCATCCGTTAATTAAATTGGATGGCTTTTTAATTATTGCTTCTTTTTAAAAATGGTAGTTACACCAACAATTATTGCAATTATTATTACGGCAACCAAAATTATACCCGACCAAAAGCCGGCTTTAAAAATTCCTTCAATAGCACTGCAGCTGCCAAATAGTAAGCAAATTAAAGACAGGTCAAAAGCAAGGGATAATTTTTTCATGTAAGGTTAATTTTTGTATAGTATCCCTGTAATAATAGTGCCATAATAATTTATAATGGACTGTTAAATACTCAATTAAAAAAACGTTGTAAAAAATACCTGTATTTCCCCATGTGTAGAAATTTGTACACAAAATTTTATAACAGGTAGTGCAGTGTAACAGTAATGGAATATTAAAACACTGTTTACTACTGTGTTGAAATATATTTTTTGCACCACAAGTATTTTTGGCAGCATTTTAGTTTACTGTTATGTACAATCAATTATTTAATAATTATTAAACTTTAAAATTATGAACGCAGGAAAATTATTAGCAGGCGTATTGTTAGGCGCCGCTGCAGGTGCTGTATTAGGTGTATTATTTGCTCCGGACAAGGGTACAGAAACAAGAAGGAAAATTTCTCAAAAAGGGAATGATCTAAAAAGTAAATTTAAAAGTAAAATGAACGAACTGGTAGATGATATGGCCAGTCAGTATGAAGAAGGGAAAGATGAAGCCGGAAAATTATTGGATACCGGTAAAGAAAAAGTGAATGCTTTTAAAAACGAAGCAAAGCATACCTTGTCTTAAAATTATTACGCCGTAGTCATTTTACCTAAAATTATAAGTAATGGAAAATCAAACCAATTCGCTGGAAGCCTTATTTGAAAAAACGGGGGACTATCTGGAAACAAGAATGGAGTTATTAAAACTGCAGGCTGTTAATACAACATCTGATGTTACTTCATCAATAGCATCAAGATTTGCAATAGCACTTATTGTTAGCTTGATAGTGCTCATTTTAAATACTGGCATAGCCATTTGGATTGGAGATATGTTAGGTAAAATGTACTACGGCTTTTTTTTAGTAAGCGGCTTTTACATTATACTGGCGGCTTTGCTTTATGCCTTTAGAAGTAAGTGGATAAAAAAACCATTAAATGATATGCTGATAAAAAAAATGCTTAATTAAATTTTATGGAAATCAACAACGCTATTCAGCTAAAAGAAGCCATTGCTTTGCTGCAGGCACAGCAGGAGGAAAAAAAGTTTGTATTAGTTGAAGAGTTTCACCGAACGTATGAAAGTTTAAAGCCTTTAAATTTAATAAAAAGCACTTTTAATAAAATTCTTGATACCCCAGATATTACCAACCAGGTAGTTGATACATCAATAGGATTAGGCGTAGGTGTTTTATCTAAAAAATTATTAGTAGGCAAGTCAACAAATATTTTTAAACGTTTTTTTGGTACAATTATTGAGCTAACGGTTGCCAATGCTGTGGCAAAAAATTCCGATGGAATTAAAAGGCACGGTCTTCAATTAATTAAGAAATTAATTAAACAACCTTAATAATAACTTGTATGAAAAAGATGATTTTATTAACTGCAGCAATTTTTTTTATTGCTGTTGCTGGTACAATGGCACAAAGTATGGGAAGAACTTACACTACAGCGTTGGGTGTAAAAGTTTTTGACGGTGCAGGCATTACACTTAAACATTTTATAAAGGAAAACAGGGCACTGGAGGGCATAGCCTATTTTTGGAACCGGGGTACAAGAATTACAGGTTTGTATGAAATTCATTTTGATATTGATGGTGCACCAGGCTTAAAATGGTATGTTGGCCCGGGCGCACACTTAGGTTTTTATAATAGTAAATATAAAGATGGGGATGGCACTTTTGCAGGTATAGATGGCGTGTTGGGTTTAGATTATAAAATTAATAAAGCGCCTTTAAATCTTTCTCTGGACTGGCAACCATCTTTTGAATTTGGAACCGGCAGGGGTTTTTCTGGTAACTGGGGAGGCTTAGGTATTCGTTATACTTTTTAATCGTTGAGCAAAAACCATATAATCAAGTCCCATTGAAATTATTTGAAAAGGGTTTTAGTTGATTTACTGAAACCCTTTTTTATTTTTTAAATTTACTCCAGCACCTTTTCCATCTGCATACTTCTGCTGCCTTTTATTAAAATTTGAGCATGCTGAATATTTTGCTGGCTGTACCATTCTTTTGCCTGTAAACTATTTTCAAAATTAATATAGGGATGATTTATTTTATGATAATCGCCACCAACTAAAACCACCGCTTTCCATTTGTAATTATCAATAACATAAATAATAGATTGATGTTCTTTAATACTTTCGTTACCTAATTCCATCATACCGCCCAATAATAATATTTTTTCATTGCCTTCCATTTTTGCAAAATTTTCTATTGCAGCTTTCATACTGGTGGGGTTAGCATTATAGGCATCTAAAATAATTTTGTTGGTATCTTTTTCTATTAATTGGGAGCGGCTGTTGGTAGGTGTGTAATTTTCTAATGATGATTTTATTTTTTCATCGGCTACATTAAAATATTTACCCAAGGCAACGGCTGCCAGTATATTGGGTAAATTATATTCTCCTACCAGTTGTGTTTTTATGGTATCAATAGCGGCACCTTTAGTTATTGCAACTTCTAAAAAATCTTTACTGTTTTTTATATCGCCGGTAATGTCAGCATTTACAGTGCCGTAAGTTTTTATGGTTGCAATGCCTTTACTCATCTCTTTTAAATAATCATAATCGGCCATAATAAAAGCGGCGCCGTTATTAGCTCTTAAATAATCAAATAATTCTCCTTTACCTTTTCTTACTCCTTCTATGCCACCAAAACCTTCTAAGTGAGCTTTACCGCAATTGGTAATTAAGCCATGAGTGGGTAAGGTAAAATTACAATAGCTTTCAATTTCTTTTAAATGGTTGGCGCCCATTTCAATTAATGCTATTTCTGCATCAGCTTTTATTTTTAAAATGGTAAGGGGAATACCAATATGATTATTCAAATTCCCTTCTGTGGTGTATGTTTTATAAGTAGTGTTTAAAACTTCGTGCAGTAATTCCTTAGTGGTGGTTTTACCATTGCTTCCTGTAATAGCAATAAAAGGTATTTTAAACTGCTGTCGATGGTGCTTTGCCAATAATTGCATTGTTGTCAATACATCATCAACTGTAATTATCCTTGCATCATCCACGCCGGTTGCTTCATCAGCAATAACAAATGCGGCGCCTGTGTCAAAAGCTTTTTGTGCAAAAAGATTACCATTAAAGTTGGGGCCTTTTAATGCAAAAAATAAATCGCCTGCTTTTATTTTCCTCGTATCTGTTTGTACAGATGAGTGTACTAAAAATATTTTATATAGTTGGTCAATTTGCATGTTTCAAAAATACTATAGAAGATGATAATAAATGAAATAAAAAAACCTCCTGAAATTTAATCAGGAGGTTTCAATTTATTTATAACAAAACTATTTTTTCTTTTTTCTTGAATTTTGTTTGCGGCTGCCAAAAATATTACCTTCTTTAAAGCCAGGGCCTTCCGGCGGGCCAAGGTATGTTTGTGCACAACGGAAACCAACTGTGCTTGCACCCTGATTTTCCTGCATAAAACGGCGTGAGCCGGGGGATAACCAGTAAGGTCTGTCGTTCCAGCTGCCACCTTTAATTACTCTCGACTCATCGTTTATAAGAGAAGATACTCCGTATCCATAATAAACACCACTTGCAGAGTCTCCATCTAAATAATTAATAACATTGTTTTTTTGATAGTTGCTGCGATTTTTTACATCTTCATCAGAAATATCAACTTTCTTTAAACGGTTAACTTCTACACCGCCAACACTGTCTTTAGCATATTCACCGGCAGAATTTTTATAATACTTCTGAAATTTATTACCACGGAAATAGTTAAAATCCTGTCCATCAGTTGGCGTTAATGGTCTGTACACATCACCTACCCACTCACTAACGTTACCACTCATGTTATATAACCCAAATGCATTGGGATAAAATGATTTTACATTACCAGGTATTGCGGCACGGTCATTCAAACCTCCTGCTACACCCATGTTATCACCACTACCACGTTTAAAGTTGGCCAAAAATTTACCCTGCCAGCTTCCACGGCGGTTATCACGTAAACCATTGGGGTTATTACTCCATGAATATATTTGCTGGTTGCTTAGCAATTCCTCGCCTGATTTGCCTTCTTTTTTACGGGGCGATGGGTTTTGAGCATAAATGCCATAAGCTGCATATTCCCATTCTGCTTCTGTTGGTAAACGGTAACCCATGTTTAAAATGCCATCATCCATACGCACAGTACCACGAGGTTTACCATTAACATCTTTTAAATCAGATTTTTTAGGTTTGCTGCGGCTCTGTATTAAATCCGGCGACATTAAATAAGTTTCTGTATTAAAGGCATCTGCACCAGCACCTTTCATTTCTTTTTTAGCAGCATCTTTTTTCAAGTACCCCCCTTTCATTAGGTTAAGTTCGTTAACCCTGTCCGATCTCCAAATACAAAAATCATGTGCCTGCTGCCAGCTTACACCAACCACAGGATAAAAATTGTAAGAGGGAAAACGAAAATAATATTCTACATACGGCTCATTGTAAGCCAGCTCTTCACGCCATACTAAAGTATCCGGAAGTGCCTTAGACATTATAGAGGTATCTCCGGAAAAAGTATTTTCCAGCCAGTATAAATATTCCCTGTAGTGCACATTGGCTACTTCAGTTTCATCTATAAAGAAAGAGGGAACGGTAATACGGCGGGGTACATTATTCCAGTCGCCCATTACATCTTCATCTTTTGCACCCATTACAAACGAACCGCCCTGTACAAAAACAAGGCCCGGACCAGCTTTGGGGTATTTTACTTTTGCAACATGAAAGTTACCCATGTTTTTATCATCATACTTCCATCCTGTTGCAGATGATGTGGCGCTTTTTTTCTTAAATAAGCCCCCATTTTTACAAGAGCTTAATGAAAAAGCTGCTGCAGCAACAATTACTAAATTTTTTCCTGAAATTAATTTTAACATGTTCGTTCGTTTATCAAATTGGTTAACGAAAGGTTTTCTTTTTTATTGTATTTGGGGTGTATTGGCTGCGAATATAAATACTTTAAGCGATATACTGTTGTAATACGGTTTTTTTAACGGATTAGTAAATGCAAAAAGTATTTAAAACATTAGTGTATTTGAATAACACCATTTTAATAAATTTTATTGTGTAAAAATAAAATCATTAAAGCTAATTTTAAATTATGTCAAAAATTATGCTAAAAATTATTTTAGTCATGCATCATATCCTTAAAAGGGACTGTCTGATTTATTGTGACGTAATTTATTTACTTATAACAAGGCAAATGCGTTATTGGGTATATTAGGCACTAATTAATAACTTAATACCAATAATTGATATTTTAAAAGGGTTTAAATATAGTGCATACAATAATCAGCAATATATCCCGTTTGCTAATTCAAGCGAAGGTTTTATCTTTACTAAAATGGGAATAAAGCATTAAAAATCAAAAAATTGCTAACATTTGCATCTGTAATCAGAAAATCATTACCTTTAATTTATAAGATGTTCATAATTTTTTTAACAAGATTTTATAAAAAAATTGTTCGTTTCAAGAAAACTACTATTTTTACAATACAACAACCTTAAACTTAACGCTTATAGAGGTAAGTTCTACCTAACCAAGACAAATCAAAACGCATGAAAAGAGTAACTTTAAAACTAACTGCCATAGTTATGTTACTGGGAGGAGCAATTTCTGTATCTAATGCCCAGAACGTTGTGACATCCGCAGTTCCATTTTTACGTATTTCACCAAATATCAGAAGCGCCGGTATGGGAGATGCAGGTATTGCAACATCTGCCGATGTTAATTCAGGTGCTTTAAATTTAGCAAAATTACCTTTTAGTACCAGCAAAGGCGGAGTTGGGGTAACATATACACCTTGGTTAAGGGATTTATCTGTGCCCGATGTTTTCCTTGCTTCATTGGCAGGATACTATAAATTGGATGATTTACAAACCGTTTCAGCATCTTTAAGATATTGTAATCTGGGAAGTGTAGAATTCACTAATGATCAGGCCCAGTATTTATTAACTTACCGTCCTCGTGAGTTTGCTTTTGATGCAGGTTATTCAAGAAAGCTGTCTGCAAAAAACGGAATAGGTATAGCATTACGGTATATTAATTCAAATTTAGCAGGTACAGTTGGAAGTACAAATTACAAAAGTGCATCAGCTGTAGCTGGCGATATACACTTTTATCACACTGGAACAAAAGAGAATGGCGAAGGGTTTAGCTGGGGAGCTGCTTTAAGCAACCTGGGTTCTAAAATTTCTTATACTTCTGATGCTAATTCAAAAGATTTTATTCCTGCAAATTTGGGTCTTGGGGCAGCTTATACTAAAGTAATTGACGAAGACAACAAAATTACATTTGCAGTAGATCTTAATAAATTATTAGTTCCAACACCACCGGCAACTGGTGATTCTGCCGGAATAGCAAAATACCGTACTCAGGGTGTTGTCAGCAGCTGGTTTAAATCTTTTGGCGATGCACCGGGTAAAGGTTCTGAAGAAATTCAGGAAATAAATGCTTCTTTAGGTTTGGAATACTGGTACAATAATCAGTTTGCTTTTAGAGCAGGTTATTTTTACGAAAACCCTAATAAAGGAAACAGAAAATATCTTACAGTGGGAGCTGGTTTAAAGTATAATGTTTTCGGAATAGATTTTTCTTATATTTTCCCATCAGGTAGCGGTACAAACCGTAACCCTTTATCTAATACTTACCGTTTTGGTTTAGTGTTTGATTTTGATGGTGCTGCAAAATAATAATTTTATTAAAACATATTTTAAAAGCGTTCCGCCAAAAAGCGGAACGCTTTTAGTTTTTAATAACAAATGAAATTGCGGATATTTGTAAATAAAATAAACTAAATGAGTTATAGAATTGGGTCGGGTGTAGATTTTCATCAGTTAACAGCAGGAAGGGATTTATGGATAGGGGGTGTAAAAATCCCTCATACAAAAGGAGCTTTGGGCCATAGTGATGCAGATGTATTACTGCATGCTATTTGCGATGCTATGTTGGGAGCATTATGCCTTGGTGATATTGGTGTGCATTTTCCAGATACTGATACAGCTTATAAAAATATAGACAGTAAAATTCTTTTGGCAAAAAGTTTTGCATTGGTAAAAAATAAGGGATACAAAATAGTAAACATTGATACTACGCTTTGTTTACAATTACCCAAAATAAAGCCTTATGTTTTACAAATGCAGGAAGCTATTGCTTCAATTTTAGAAATAGATATTAATGATATTTCAATAAAAGCAACCACAACAGAAACGATGGGCTTTGTGGGCAGGGAAGAAGGGTTGGTGGCTTATGCAACAATATTACTCTGTAAAAATTAAAAGTATTCTGTTAAAAATAAATTTCCTTATTTTCCTTCTTACTACATTACTACCTTTGCGCCAATGCAAGAAATAACTGTTAACATCATCAACAAATCAGCTAATCCATTGCCTTCTTATGCTACTGCCGGTTCATCAGGTATGGATATCAGGGCAAATATAGACAAGGAGGTAATATTACAACCGCTGGAACGTTTTTTAACTCCCACAGGAATATTTATTGAATTACCAGAAGGGTATGAAGCACAAATAAGACCAAGGAGTGGAATGGCACTAAAGCAGGGCATAACCTGCCTAAATTCTCCGGGAACAGTTGACAGCGATTACAGGGGGGAATTAAAAGTGATTCTTATAAATTTAAGTAACCAGGTACAGGTAATTAATAATGGTGACCGTATTGCACAAATGGTAATTGCTAAAACTGAAAAGGCTGAATTATTTTTGGTACAGCAATTGAATGAAACTGTAAGAGGTGATGGCGGGTTTGGCCATACAGGAGTTAAATAAAAAATTATCCTGACAAAAAAATATACAACCAGTAATGAAGAATTTAGTAAGCATTTTTTTTACAGCATTCGTAATAATATCAACGTACAGTTGCCGCACCACTAAACAAATTAATAAAGCAATAGCCCCAAAAGACTCCACTGTAAATATTGTAACAAATACATCAGCGGCCGATTCATTAAAAGTGATACATGAAACTATGGATAGATTTCATAGTCATTATATTAATTACAAAACCTTTAATGCAAAGATAAAAGCAGAATACGAAGATAATAAAGGCAAGCAGCCCGATATTTCTGCCGTGGTAAGAATTATAAAAGACAGTGCTATTTGGGTATCCTTATCAGCAACTATTTTTAATGTAGAGGTTTACCGTATGCTTATAACAAAAGACAGTGTTATTTTGATGAACACAAGGGATAAAGAAGTACAATACCGTTCGATAGATTATTTGCAGGAGGTAACTAAAATAGCATTTGATTATAAAACTATTCAGGATCTGCTGATAGGTAATCCAATATTTATGGATACGGTTGTGGTTGCGTACAGAAAAACAGAATCGCATATTTTAATAGCAACTGCCGGAGATATTTTTAAACACCTGCTCACACTTTCGGCAGATAATAATTTACTGCTGCACAGCAAGCTGGATGATGTGGATGTAACACGTAACAGAACTGCAGATATCACTTACGACAATTACGAAAATAAAAATGGCGTTGATTTTTCCACCTACAGGGAAATAACTGTTTCAGAAAAAAATAAATTAGATATACGGCTCAATTATAAGCAGTATGAGTTTAACAAAGAATTATCAGTTTCTTTAAAGGTTCCCAAAAATTATAAACGCATGTAAGCGTTAGGGATAATTATACACAGGCTGTGTGTTTTAAAACCAATTATATTTCCTGTTTCAATTGTTTTTTTGATAAACACTCTAAATACGGCTCATGATTAAAATAAGCATTACTGTAATAGCATCATTTTTTATGTTGATTAGTGTTATTGCTCAACCCCAAACAAGGGAAGATCTGGAAAAACAGAAGCTGCAGTTAAGAAGAGAATTAGAGCAAACAGAAAGAATGCTGAACGAAAACAAAACAAAATCAAAAGAAAATTATGTGCAATGGAAACTGATAAATGATAAAGTGAACATCCAGGACAGGATTATAGATAATATTAACCGTGATATTAATTTGCTGGATAATAATTTAATTAAAACACAAAGAGATATTAACCGCTACGATAAATTATTAGACACTTTAAAACAGGAATATGCCAAGAGTATGGTGTATGCCTATAAGAACAGGAGCAACTACGATTTTTTAAATTTTATTTTTTCTGCTGCAAGTTTTAATGATGCCATAAAACGTATTACTTATTTAAAAAGTTACCGCAATTACAGGGAAATGCAGGGAGAAAATATTTTACGTACACAGGATTTACGCAAGCAACGTGTGGAAGAATTAAGCGGAACAAAAGAAAAGAAAAGTATTGTATTAAAGGATAAGGACAAAGAAATGTCGGCTTTGGAAAAAGAGCAAAGAGAAAAAGACCGCATACTGAGCGAATTAAAAAAGCAGGGCAAGCAGTTGAATAACCAAATGGCAGCTACTAAAAAGCAATTGAAAAAAGTAGATAACGCCATTGCAGCAGCTATTAAAAGAGCTTTAGATGAAGCAAGAAAAACGGCTTTAAAAAAGGCTGCAAATGATGAATCTAAAAGAATAGCTGCTGAAAAGGCAGCTGCAAAAAATAATGCAAATGTTTCTACTGCTCCGGCAACAAAAGCGCCGGTTGTGGTGAAAAAGGCACAACCTAAAAAAGCACCGGAAAGTGTATTGTTAAACTCTGAAAATATTGCAGTAAATGCAAATTTTGTAAATAACAGGGGAGCCTTACCATGGCCTGTAGATAAAGGATATATGCTGATGCATTATGGGTCCAACAAATTACCAAGCGGTACGGTATTAGACATGACGGGTTTAACCATTGCAACAGAAATCGGCAGTGCAGTAAAATCTGTTTTTGATGGAGTGGTTTCTAAAGTTTTATATGTTGAAGATATGCAGGTGGTAATTTTGCAGCATGGAAGATATTTCAGTACTTACAGCAATCTTTCCAGTGTAGCTGTACAAACAGGACAGGAAGTAAAAACTGGCCAGGTAATTGGAAAAGCCGCAGCTAATTTAGATGGTGTTGGCGCAGTTGATTTTTATATCAATGATGAAAAAAATAATTTGGATCCTGCAAAATGGTTGCGCCGCCGGTAATTTAAATAACCCTTTTGTACAGAGCTTCATAAAGCGGTACAATATTTTCTATATCAAATTTTTTGGCCTGGGCTAAAGCGTTGGCTTTAAATTGTAATAAAGTTGCATCATCTTTAAAAATGGCTAATGCATTTTTTGCCATATCATCTACATCTCCCACATTACTCATGTAGCCGCAGTAGCCATCAATATTTATTTCGGGCAGGCCACCAGCGTTAGTTGATATTACCGGCACTTCTGCAGCCATTGCTTCCAGCGCCGCCAAACCAAAACTTTCATATTCGCTGGTTAATAAAAACAAATCGGCAATGGGTAAAATATCTTCCATCTGCTCCTGCTTGCCTAAAAATTTAATTTTATCACTTATCACACAATCCCTGCAAATGCTTTCCACGTAAGGTCTTTCGGGCCCATCACCCAGCAATAATAATTTAGCAGGCATTACTTCAATAATCTTCATAAATACTTTTACCACATCGTCCACTCTTTTTATTTTTCTAAAATTACTGGCATGCACAATTATTTTTTCGCCATTTGGCGCCACAATTTTTTTAAAAGCATCAACAGGTTTTCTGTGAAAACGCTCCACATCAACAAAGTTGTGGATCACTTCAATCTCTTTATCAATTACAAAATTTTTGTACGTTTCTTCTTTTAAATTTTGCGATACAGCAGTAAGTATATCACTTTCATTCATAGAGAAGGTTACAACGGGGCTGTAAGTTTTATCACGGCCCACCAAAGTAATATCGGTGCCATGCAATGTTGTAATAACCGGAATTCTTTTGCCCTGCTTTGCTAAAATTTGTTTAGCCATATATGCTGCAGCAGCATGCGGTATGGCGTAATGCACATGCAGTAATTCTACATTGTTGTTGGTAATTACATCTACCATTGCACTGGCCAATGCAGTTTCGTAAGGCGGATAATCAAATAAAGGATAAGTAGGTACACGTACTTCGTGGTAAAAAATATTGTTATGAAAACCACTCAGCCTAACCGGTTGCTGGTAGGTTATAAAATGAATATTATGTCCTTTATCTGCTAGGGCTTTACCTAATTCTGTTGCCAGTACACCGCTGCCACCAAAAGTAGGATAGCAAACAATTGCAATATTCATATAAAAGAAAGTTTAATAGTTTTTAATTAGCAGGATGCAATTTAGTGTTTTATTTTTCTCCACCCATTCCGCTCATGTAAACATAATAATCATTAAGTTTGTTCTATAACTGCATATATGTACAAAAAGAAAATTATTACCGCTGTTACTTTTCTCTTTATTACTGTTTTAGCTTTTTCGCAAAATGAAGATTCGGTAATGATTAAAAAAATATCGGATGAAATTTTACTGCACGGTAAGGCCCATTCAAATTTATATACTTTGTGTAAATCGGTAGGGCAGCGGCTCAGCGGCAGCGCAGGTATGTATAAAGGCGAAGCATGGGGTGTGCAAACATTAAAAGATGCCGGTGCAATAAATGTTTATTTGCAGGAGTGTATGGTGCCGCATTGGGTAAGAGGGAAAAAAGAATTTGCAGCATTTACAAAAGCTAAAGGCAGTAACCAATTTAATATACTTTCTATTGGCAATGCTGTGGGTACAGGCAAGACGGGTGTTAGTGCTAAAGTAATTGAAGTTAAAAATTTTGATGATTTAAATAAAAGAAAAGATGAAGTAAAAGGTAATATTGTTTTTTTTAATTACCCTTTTAATAAAACATTATTACGTGGAGCGTATGGCGATGCAGTAAGATACAGAAGCAGTGGTGCATCTGCAGCAGCGAAATATGGAGCAGTAGCAGTTATTGTACGCTCGGTTACTGCTGCATACGATGATAATCCACATACAGGTGCATTACGATACAACGATAGTTTTCCAAAAATACCGGCAGTTGCGATAAGTACAAAAGATGCGGATAAATTAAGCAATGGATTAAAAGGTATTTATAAATTTGAAAAACTTTTTTTAAGAACCAACTGTTTAATGCTGCCCGATACTATCGGGCACAATGTAATTGGCGAAATAAGAGGAACGGAATTTCCTGATGAAATAATAACTGTTGGGGGACATTTAGACAGCTGGGATGCTGCTGAAGGCGCAAGTGATGACGGCACCGGAATGGTACAAAGCATAGAAATTTTAAGAGCGTTTAATGCTGCCGGATATAAGCCAAAAAGAACCATCCGAATTGTTTTATTTGCAAATGAAGAAAACGGTTTACGTGGCGGAAATAAATATGCAGAAGAAGCTAAAGTTAAAAAAGAAAAGCACATTATGGCAATGGAAAGCGACGGTGGTGCCGAATACCCACGTGGCTTTAGTTGTGGTATGACGAAGGAACAATATGCAAAAGTGGAAAATTGGAAAAAATATTTTACACCTTATGATGCTGATAAGTTTTCTTTTAGCGAAGGAGGTGGAGGCGGGGCAGATATTGGCCCTTTGCAAACCAATTTTAAAACTGCCCAGTTTGGTTTAAATACTACCGGCCAGCGTTATTTTGATTTACACCATGCGGCTACAGATGTTTTTGAAAATGTAAATGCACAGGAATTAAATTTAGGCGCTGTTGTTATGGCCGCAATGGTTTATTTGGTGGATAAATACGGATTATAATTATCTTGCAATAAAAATAAGAATATGGAAGAAATAAAATCTGCTGATGCAGTAAGACCATTGCCCAAAAAAGCAGGCGGGTTTAAAAAATTTGTGCGCTGGTTTACATTTATTCTGCTTGCAGTATTATTGTTGTTTGGCTACTGGAAATATTATTATACTTACAGTGATGGATACAGGAGTGGCTTATTGCAAAAACTTTCTCATAAAGGAAATATTTTTAAAACTTACGAAGGCGAACTGGTGCAACGCAGTATAGTTTCTACTTCTAATGTGGGTATTGCATCTGAAAAATTTTATTTTTCTGTAACTGTTGACAGTGTAGCTAAGGCCATGCAAAAATTTGAAGGTAAAAATGTAAAATTACATTACCTGCAAAAAAATGGCACGTTGCCCTGGCGTGGTGAAAGTGAATATATTGTTGATGCGGTAGAGCTGGATATCAATCCATAATTTTTTAGCTATGCAATAAAAATATAACCGGCTTTTTATGAAAGTCGGTTTTTTCTTTTTGCCACTCTGCAATTTTTTTGGTTTTGATATATTCGCTGGCAGAAGTAAGTTCAGCTGCAATACAAAACCTGGTGGAAGGCTTACAGGTTTTTAAAATAGTTTCGATAAGCTGGTTATTACGGTAAGGTGTTTCAATAAAAATTTTTGTGCTGTTATTTTTTTCTGAGGATGCTTCCAGTTCTTTAATGCGTTTTATTTTTTCATTATTATCAATAGGCAGGTAACCCACAAATTCAAATTGCTGCCCATTCATGCCACTGGCCATTAAGGCTAAAAGAATTGAACTTGGCCCCACCAAAGGTTTAATAATAGCATTCATTTGTTGCGCCGCAGCAATTAAAATTTGCCCTGGGTCTGCAATGCCGGGACAACCAGCTTCGCTAACGATAGCAATATTTTTTTCTTCTTTTATTTTTTGTTTGAAGGTGCTGATTAATTCTTCTTCTGCTTTATGTATAGTAAACCATTCGTAATTGTCAATAACAATTTCTTTACAGATGCTTTTTAAAAATCGCCTTGCTGTTCTTTCATTTTCTGCAAAAATTACCGAACAGTTTTTTACTGCATCAATAATGTATAAGGGAATTGTTTCCACAGCAGCTTCATCTAACACCGAGGGCACTAAATAAATTGTACTTGTCATTATAAAAAGTTGAAAAATTTAAGGGTTGAAAATTGTTAGATCTGCTGCAGGTGCTTAAAAGATTATTTTTCACTATGCACCAACGATAATTCATTTCCTTTTTCTCCATACAAACTAATGGTGGCAGCTATTACAGCGTAACTGGGCGCCAGTATCCAGCCTAATATGGGCACTAAGTGCATCATGTAAAAAACCATTCCATTACCAATAGCCAAACCTTTGTGCCTGCCAATAAAAGCAATACTTTGTGAGGTAGATAATTTATTTCTTTCGCAACTGTAATCCAGCATTGAAAATCCCAGGTAATAACATTCTACCAGTAAAGCAATTAAAGGTGTTATCCATCCCACTACCGGTATAAAAGCTAAAATAAAAATTGAAATAGCATACACCGTTTGCCACAACATATTTCTTAGTGCAATTTTTATTCCCCGTGCAATGTCTTTTAATAATTGGGTAAAACTAAAAGGGAAATCTTTGCCCTCCATTATAGCTTCTGTTTTTTCGCTTAAGTAAGCAAACAACGGCGAACCAATAATTAAAAATAAATATTTAAATAAAGAAAAATAAAACATCAGTAATACTAAATACAAAATAATTTGTGCAAAAATTACCAGCCAGCTTAACCAGCTGTTTTGCATTTTTTCCATCCATTCTGTTATACCGGTTTTAAGTAAAACAAAATCGATGGCATAATTACTCGATTTAAGAAACAGCCAAATACCTGCGCAAAAAAGCAGGGCATATATCAGGCCGGGGATGAAGATCCACTTCCATAACCGGTGTTTAATAATAAACCGGTGGGTTTGAAAATACGCCTGTATTGCTGTAATAATTTCTTTAAGCATTGTAAAGGTTGATGCCGGTAGTTTACTTATTTTAGCTTTAAAGTTAAAGATATAATGAAGAAATTACCTGTTGAATTTTATGATCGTAAAGATGTAGTGCAAATTGCCCGTGATTTATTGGGTAAAATAATAGTTACAAAATTTGATGGTGTACTCACTTCGGGTAAAATTACAGAAACCGAAGCATATATCGGCCTTAGCGATAAAGCATCGCATTCCTTCGGGGGCAAACGCACTTTGAGAAACGAACATATGTATGCAGCACCGGGCATTGCGTATGTTTATATTTGTTATGGCATGCATCATTTGTTTAATGTAGTAACTAATAAAAAAGATATTCCTGATGCAGTTTTAATTAGGGCTGTTGAACCTTTGAAAGGTATTGAAACGATGCTCCGGCGAACAGGCAAAATAAGATTAGATAATACATTAACTAAGGGCCCGGGTAATGTGGGCAGGGCATTGGGTATTTCAAAAAACCATTCCGGGTTAAATTTACTGGGTAATAAAATATTTATTTGTGATGATGATGTTTACTACGATGAAAGTGAAATAGGATATAGTAAACGTATTGGTGTAGAAAGTGCAGGAGCTGCTGCATTATATCAATACAGGTTTTATGTAAAGGGGAATAAATTTGTAAGCGGCAATCCCAATAAATAAATGATTAGCCTGACCATTCATTTTTTAGCATTGAAAAAATATACAGGTCAATAAAAGTATTGTTTACTAATTCCGCCTCTCTTAAAGTGCCTTCCTTTTTAAATCCAAGTTTTTCAGGTATTGATCTGCTTTTATTATTTCCGGTACCGCACTTAATTTCAATTCTGTTTAAATCAAGTGTATGGTAAGCATAATTTATTATTGCTTTGCAGGATTTTGAAATGATACCTTTACTGGTATAATTTTCATCGAGCCAGTAACCGATGGAGGCAATTTTATTTTGCTGATCTATATTATGCAAACCAATTCTGCCAACAACAGTTTTTTTAAAAATTATTACGTATCCAAGATCACTGCCTTCATCATGCTGCTTTTTACACTTTACAATATAATTTTTAAAATCGCCGATGGTTTGCATGTTATCAACCCAGGGCAGCCATTCCTTCAAATAATTTCTGTTAGCTTCTATTATATTAAGTATTGGTACAGCATGAATGTCATCTAATAATTCTAATGAAATGCTGTCGTCAACTTTTATTGTCATAGTAAATTGAAATTAAAATTTTTAACTAAAAAATTTATAAGTTTAAAAAACTCCCGTTTGTTTTAAAAACGGGAGTTGTAAATTATTGATAAGTGAAATGATTTATCTTATCAGTACTTCACCGGTTTTTATTTTATTGCCGGCAGCATCACTCAGTATAATATAATAAACACCAGCACTGGCTTTTGTTAAATCTATAGTTAACAATTGGTAGGCCTGGTTAACAGGGAATTCTTTATTATACACCTTTTCCCCTCTGCTGCTGTAGATTGTTATAATTTGTTTAGAACTGGTTCCACCTGCATTGTAATATACAATTGAGAATTTACCATCGTTAGGGCTTGGGTAAATAAACAATTTGCTGTTAGCAGAATCTGCAATTGTAATTATCTGCGATGAGTCAACACATCCATTAGCATCAGTAACCCTTACTTTATAACTTCCAAGGCTGGTAATATTTACAGGCAACGTGTTGCTGGTATTACTTATTAAAGCATTGTTTTTAAACCATGCATAAGTTATTGGGTTTGCAGCACTGCTTGCGGTAGCCGTTAATGTGGTAACTAAACCAGGAAAAATATTTTTATACGGCGCTACATTTAGTGATATAGTTGGTAAAGGATTAATGATTACTGTTACACTACCCGTCATTTGTTGTGTACAGCCAGTTGCAGCATTTGTGGCCAGAACAGTGTAAATGCCGGCAACTGTTTTGTTGCCAAAATTTAATGGAGCACCATTTCCCGGTAATGCAGTACCATTATTAACTCCACCTAATTGTAGCTGATAATTAATGCCCGTAGCAGAATTACTTAAGCCCACAGCAGCACCGCCACTACCTGCACAGTATGCACCTCCGCCAGTTACGGTTAACTTAGCTGGAGCAGCATTTACATTTAAAGTGCCACCACCAGAGTTAACGGTACCACAAGGAGCTGTACCCGAAACAACGCAACGGAAAAGATTGCTGTTTAAGCTAAAGGTTACACCGGTTAAAGTTAACGTTGCAGTAGTTGCGCCGGAGTAAATACTGGTGTTGGAAACGTTCGTATAAGAACCACCACCATCCGTACTTACCTGCCACTGATAGGTTGGTGCGGTACCTGCTGCGGTAACACTAAAACTTGCATTACTGTTTTCGCACAAAGTTGTATTTGCCGGATTAGCACTAACACTTACCGGCGTATAAACTGTTAATGTTGCTATACTGGTAGTTACAGTTGGGGCACATGTTCCACCAATTAAACAAAGGTATTTATAGGTGTTCAAGGCAACTGTTGCACCGGTAATATTTAATGTGGCTGTGTTTACGTTTGAATACACACCACCATTTGCAAGGTTGCCAAATGTAACGCCGCCATCTGTACTAACCTGCCACTGATAAGTTAAGGAAGTGCCGGTTGCCGCGGTTGTAAACGAAGTGTTTTGTGCTGCACAAATTATACTGCTTGATACCGGTTGTGTTGTAATAGCCGGCGCTGTATTTACAGTTAATGTAGCTGCATTTGAATTTATTGAAGGGCAATTGCCTGAAACCACACAACGGTACAAATTATTATTTGCTGTTGCCGGTATACCTGTTAAAGTTAACGTGGGGGTAGTTGAACCTGAATAAATTCCGGCGTTTGTGATATTTGTATAGCTAGCGCCGCCGTTAATGCTTTCCTGCCACTGGTAGGTAACTGTGCCGGATACGTTTATATTAAATGTGGTATTTCCTCCTGCACATAAAATTGAACTGACTGGTTGAGAATTAATTATTAAACTGCTGCCAACGGTAAGTGTTGCTGCAGCCGATGTAGCAGCAGGTGCACAGGCACCGCTAACAACACAGCGGTATTGGTATCCGTTTTGAACCAGTGTTGCAACAAAAGTGTAAGAGGATGCTGCAGCACCGGGAATGTTATTAAAAGTACCACCTCCGTTAGTGCTTTCCTGCCATTGATAAGTTAAACCGCCTCCGGAAGCTGCAACAGTAAACGTTACACTGTTAGCTGCACATACACCATTACTAACAGGCTGTGTGGTTATTGTTGGGGTTGCATTTACTGTAAGAGTACCTGCATTTGAATTTATTGGAGTGCAGACACTGCCAATTATGCAACGGTATAAATTGCCATTTAAAGTAACCGGAGCTGCAGTAATAGCGAGTGTATTTGTGTTAACACCTGAATAAGGAGCAGTATTAGTTAAACTAATATAAGTGCCACCACCATTTGTACTAATCTGCCATTGGTAAGTTAACGAAGCACCAGTAGCTGCTACAGTAAAAGATGTATTAGTATTGGCACAAATTGAACTGCTTGCAGGCTGACTGCTTATAGATGTAGCTGCATTAACAGTTAATATTCCGCTGTTAGATGTAACTGTTAATGGGGTACACGTACCTGTTACCACACAACGGTATTGATAGTTGTTCATTGGTGCAGTTACACCGGTTAAAGTTAAGGTAGTTGTTGTTGCGCCACTGTATATACCGCCATTGGTAATATTGGTAAAAGTGCCTCCGCCATTAATACTTTCCTGCCATTGAAACCCAGTGCCAACGCCGGTAATAGAGAAAGAAGCAGTATTGGAAACACAAGCAATGCTATTAGTCGGTTGCGTTGCAATACCTGCCGAAGTACAGCCAGACGGGATGTTTGCAGACCAAATACCCCGGCCATGCGTACCTGCTGCAATGGTACGGTCGGAGCTTCTGTACTTAATCATATCCGTTCTTACATTAGGAAAACTTGTACTGGGCGTCCAAACAGTGGATGCACCATTTAACAAATCGGTTTCCCAAACACCTGTTTCTGTTGCAATAAATGCTTTTGTATCTGTATCAGGATGAAAAAGCCCCCATCTTACGGGCATATCAGGAAGGTTACCGTCACATGCTGTCCAGCTTGTTCCTCCATTAGAAGATACCCATACGTTTTGTACCCCGTAGCTTGAATAACATGTCATAAGATTTTGATCAGAAGAACCTGTAACTACACAGTTAGCATATCCGGAGGCACCAGCAGGAGTAATAACTGTACCGGTAACAGCTGTTCCTGTATTCGCATTATCAATAAATACTACCACCCCATTGCCGAGGCCAAAATAAACTTTGTTAGCTGTATAAGGTGATGCATGTGCTGCGGAAACATTCCCCGTACCAAATGCTGATGCAGTCACAACCTCAGTGAAAGCTGCAGCGGGGCCCTGTGGATTATTCCAGCGTAAATAAGTGCCGGCATTATTGCATGCATAAATAATATTAGCATTATTATCATAATCCCAGGGATTAACAAATCTTCCTGTACTTTGGTTGTTAACTGGTGTCGTCCAGCTGGCACCGTTATTGGTACTTCTTCTGTAAACATTAAAAACATAAGAACCAAATTGAAATTGTGGTTCGTTCTGATCAATGGCAACATAACAGCCGTCACCACCATAAACCTCTACGGAACTGTCTAAGCCGGGATGGTTAAGTCTGTGTACTCCATTATCCTGTGCTCCGGTAAGAAAATAATTAGTAGATGACGGGTGTATTGCGATCGAATAAAATTGTTTTATCCTCAAACCTTTATTTCTATCGGTTATAGTTGTACCTCCATTGGAGGAGTAGTGTACACCGCCATCGCAGTTAAACATCAGTTTACTGCCACCATCCCACCATTGAATATTATGTTGATCGGCATGTACATACTGACCTGTAAACCCCACCCAGGTGGATATCTTCGTCCATGTTGCGCCTCCATCCAAAGTTTTATGGCAATCGAGTCCGCCTACAATACATTCATTTGAATTAGCAGGATTAATTCCGGCAGATAAAGAATACCACCCCTGGCCACTTGCCCAACCTGATGCAGGTTGGCCTGTGGTAGAAGCCCAGTTAGCGCCACCATCAGTTGATTTCCAGATTGTGGGAACCTGGTGACTGGCATTATCCGGCAATGCATATAAAACATTTCCGCTTATAGCCATTTCGGTTCTTTGGTTAAAAGTTGTAAATGGAGTGGTGGCAGCATTCCAGCCTGATGCAGATGTAACGGTAGCGGGTATATCAGTATAATTGTAACCTGCAGCGCTAAAAATACCCGTTGTTACATGTAATCTTCCGGCTGCGGATGTTGAGCTGATCTCAAGATCACATACACTTGTGCCAAGCCCACTTGGTGTAATTGTTGTCCATGTTGTACCTCCGTCTGTTGAACGCAATAAACCATTTCCCCGGGTACCTAAATAAACGTTTCCAAGAAAATCGCATATTATCCTGGTGCCGTTCAAATAACTGCTTGTACTCGGTAAAAAACTCCATGTAGCACCACCGTTAGTGCTTTTAAATACTCCTACACCTCTTACTGCATCAGCATTAGAAAAAGATTCTCCTGTACAGAAGTACATATTATTCTGAAATCCGGGACGGGGATCCTGGCATATAGCTGATACCGCCAGGTTGGATAAAAAATCATTTATTAATATCCAGTTGGCTGGTGAGGCAGTTATATCAGTTGTTTTCCATAATCCTCCATCTATACCGCCTACCCAAACAGTTTTATGAGTTGGATCAAGCGAATCAACAATTGAAGCTCTTATTCTTCCTGCTGTTTGATCATTGTTAGGCCTGCTATTACCCTGCGGACCGGATATATCACCATCAGGTCCTCTTTCAATCCAGGATAAATTGCTAGATGAAGTTGGTGCAAACAATTTAGCCTGTTCTGTTTGTTCAATAGCAAGCCTTAGTTTTTCCCAAGGTACTTTACCTGTAGCAGGATTTTTAGTGCGTTCTATTTCAAATTCTATTGCTTTATCAGGTCCATCATACATATCATTTTCTTCAGTTTCATTTTCTTCACTTTCGGTTTTTTGTCCGCAGGAATTTAGTAAAGAAAATAGGCAAACAAATAAAACTGGTAATAGGAGGGTGTAAATTTTTTTCATAAAAGCGTTTAAGTTGGTTTAGTTAAATTTAAGGTAGATATGTTAAGTAAACATACCGGCTGTAAAAAAGTTTGTTATAAATTTTAAAAGCAGTTAAAAGTAAAGACTTACAAATTCAAAAGCAATACTCAATTTTAGGTAGGCTTATTTCTTTACAGGTTAATAGTGTAATTTAATAAGGGTACTTTTTACAAACTAAAAGTACAAAAAAACTCCCGCATTTAAATACGGGAGTGAAAATTATTTAATTGAATTATTTAGTACCTATCTTATAAGTACTTCGCCTGTTTTAATTTTATTTCCATTAGCCTCTCTTAAAACAATATAGTACACACCGGCAGTGTTGCGGCGTAAGTCTATCTTATGCAGCTGGTAAGCCTGAGATACGGTGTATTCTTTATTATGTACGCTACGGCCATAGCTGTCGTAAACTACTATGCTTTGCTTTGTTCTGTTGGTTAAAGAAGCTCCTGCAGTATAATACGAAACAGTAAACAATCCATCACTGGGGCTGGGGAAAATAAATAACCTGGTGCTTGGTGCTGCGGTAATTTCTTTTAATTCTGAGGTACAACTGCCCGTTCCACTGATAACAATAACCTGGTATTTGCCTAACTCATTTACTGTAGCTGTTAATGTGTTACCTGTTGCTAAGGGTAATAATGTGCCCTCTAAATTCCAGGCAAAACTTAAGCCCGGTGCAGGTGTTACATTTACTGTTAATGTAGTTTGTTGCCCCGCCGATAAAGCAGTTAAAGGAGCTATGGTTATTACTGGCTGTGGTGTAACATTAAGAACAGCATTATTTGAATTTACCGATCCGCAAGGTGCAGTACCTGTTATAACATTTCTATACCTGTAACTGTTCATGCTTGCAGTAATACCGGTTAAGCTTAGTGTATTTGCAGTTGCTCCAAGATAAATACCACCATTGGTTACATTGGTCCATGTAGTACCTCCGTTAGTACTTTCCTGCCATTGATAAGTGGGTGAAGTGCCAGTTACAGCTGTTGTAAAGCTGGTTGAACCTGTTGCACAAATATTTGTATTTGCAGCCGGTTGTGTAGTGATATTAATTGGCGTATTGACAATAAGTGCGGCATTTGTGGTAGTTGCAGCAGGCGCACATGTTCCATCAACTACACTGCGGTACTGGTAACCACTCATGGCAGCAGTAGCTGCCGTAATCACTAAAGAACCTGTTGTAGCTCCGCTGTAAACTCCACCATTTGTAACATTACTCCACGGGCCGCCAGCACCTGCAGTACTTAATTGCCATTGGTAATTTAATGCAGTTCCATTAGCAGTTGCAGTGAAAGTTATGTTTGAGCCAGCGCAAAGTGTAGTGGATGCTACTGGTTGTGCAGTTATTGCAGGTGCGGTGTTTACCGTTAATACAGCATTGGCAGAATTTACAGCAGCACATGAGGCGGCTCCGCTAATAATACAACGGTATTGATAATTATTCATACCTGCTGTAATACCGGTTAAATTTACAGCAGCTGTTGTTGCACCAGTGTAAATGCCTCCGTTAGTAATATTTGTAAAAGAAGTGCCACCATTGTTACTTTCCTGCCATTGATAAGTTGGTGCGGTACCAGTTACCGCTACTGTAAATGTTGCAGCAGCACCTGCACATAAAGTTGAATTGGCAGGTTGAGATGTTACTGCTAAAGGGGTATTAACTGTAAGCAAAGTACAGTTAGTAGTTGCAGTGCCGGGGCATGCACCATTTATTAAACACCTGTAACTGCTATTATTTAAACCCGTAGCGGCGCTTGTTATGGTTAATGTAGCAGATGTTACACCCGAATAAGGAGCACCGTTAGCAAGATTACTAAAAGTTGAACAACCATTAGTACTCACCTGCCACTGATAAGTTAATGTAGTACCAGATGCCGCTACGGTAAAAGATGTATTTTGACTGGCACAAATTGTACTTGCAGCAGGCTGTGTGGTTATTGCAGGTGGTGTGTTTACTGTTAATATTGCTGCAGCGGATGTGGTGGTATTACATTGCCCGATGGCAATACAACGGTATTGATAATTATTTTGTGATGCCAATGTACTTGCAATAGAATAATTAGTAGCGGTTGCGCCGGTAATATTACTAAAGTTGGCGCCTCCATCTGTACTCACCTGCCATTGATATGCAGTGGCAGTTGCTGAAGTAATTGAAAAAGATACAGGAGAGCCGGCACAGGTTAGCTGTGCGGCAGGTTGTAAAGTAATTGATGGTCCTGTGCCAGGATTAACAGTATAAGTTAATGTTTTGGTTTGAGTTATTGCACCCGAAACACCTGTTACTACAATATTGTAAATGCCTGCAGCAAGTGTATTGGTATTGTTAAGCGTAACATCTGTGCTGTTGCCGGGAGTTACGGGATTTACGCTAAAGCTAACGGTGGTGCCTGCCGGATTTCCGCTTGCAGAAAGATTTATTGGAACAACATATCCTCCGTTTGAAATGGTGCCTAATGTTACTGTCGCAGAAGTTGCACTGCCACAGCCAACAGATGCCGGTGCTGTACCTGAAAAATCAAAACCGGTAACCGGTGCCGTTATGGTAAAATTAACATTGGAAACATCAAAGAAAATATTGCCAACTGCTTCTATTTTAATTCTGCCAGCGGTGGTAGCACCACTGGGTATTGCCAGTGCTTCGTTGCCATCATTAGCTGTACTTGCAGCCAATACTGTTGGATAAGTAGCCCCCCCGTCTGTTGATAAAGAAATTTTTACGTTGGTAACACCAACAGGTGCAATTTGTGTACCTGCCGTATTCCATGTAATAGTTTGTGTACTTCCTCCCGGCCAGCTTTCTCCACCATTGGGCGCAGATAATGTAAAAGGAGTGGTGCCAACAACACTTACCTGAAACACACTTGTACCCTGGCATCCGGAACCACTTGATACAACACCTCCGCCAGCGGCACGATTATCTCTTACCGTTAGCCTGAATTTCATTGTTCTTGCCACCGGCGATAAAGTTTCTCCCTTTAAACCACCCATGGCAGATGGAGGATTAGTTGGAAAACCGGCTAATATTACAGCCATATCCGGGAAAGTTCTGCTTCCTGTAGTTTTTGGAACCCGTGATTTGAATAAAGGAACAGTATTATTAACAGGCGCAGTAGCTCCTGCATTCCAGGTTGCTGTTCCGCTAAAATCCCATTGCTCCCAGCAATAACTAAGCGGATCGCCATTGACATCCGATGCTGAACCTGTTAAAGTAAAAGGTGTACCCGGCGGAATGCTTAAGCCATTATTAGGCAAAGGATCTATTACCGGCAAAGTATTTCCAGTAGGTGTGGATGTACCGCAAGTACTGCCACCGCCAGTTGTAACAAAATTGCTTATCTCATCAAAACTAATGGGATGAAAATATGGATCGCTGTTTGGTTGAATATTTTCGGCACCACAAATACCTGCATAAGCCTGTATTGTTGTTCCGCTTCCTACTTCGTATTTGGTTGATGTAGGAGAAGAGCCGCAACCTGCCATAGAATGGTTACCGCCAAACTGATGCCCCATTTCATGCGCTACATAATCAATATCGTAAGGATCTCCGGTTGGGTTGGAGCTACCTGTAATACCTCTTGCTTTACTGCCACCACATGGAGAATTAAGTTGCGCTAATCCACCACCACCGGTGCTAAAAGTGTGTCCAATGTCGTAATTGGCAAAACCTATATTAGCATCAATTACTATCTGGCTTTCGTTAATTAATACGTTGGCATTATTGTTTCCGTTAAACGGATCTGTTGAGGCATTCAAATATTCAATTATATTATTATTGGCCACTAATACCATTCTTATAGATACTTCAGTTTCATAAACACCCACAACCCTGTTTACAGAGGTTACAATTGCCGCATGCAAAATTGCAGCGTTAGTACCTGCATTTATACCCGGCGCCTGTGCATACTCTCCTGTACAGGCTACTGCTAACCGGTAGGTTCGTAAATCTGTTCCTAAACATTGAGCTGTTACGCCATTTATTGGTGGCGGCGCAACTGTATTATCCGGCACTTCGCAAAAAATGGTACCCGTTTTTGTAAAATCTTTACGGTAATAACTTACATAATTATTGACCATCCCTCTTGCATAAGGGTCAATATAATAGGTGCCGTTGATGGTTAAAACCTGCGCATGAAATCCATAAGGAGAATAATCTAAACGAATAGTAGCATAAGGGTCATCAATACCCTGGCCTGTAAATGTTTTAATATCCGGAAACTTTGCTTGTAAAGCTGGTTCCTGGATACTGCTTTCCCAAACATGAAATTTAGCAATGCGGCCATCCGGTGTTGGTAGTTCCAGTACCGGCGTTAGTTTTCGGTTAGCAACATTTTTTTCGCTGGGTAATGACCATAAAAAATCTTTAAGCTGCTGGTTGTTTAAATTTACAGTCCTGAACTTTTGAGGTATGATCACTCTTTTTAAATTACCAATCTGGATAGCACTTTCATTAATATCCGTAAAAAAAAGATTTTGTGCATTTACGGTAAAAGATAATGATGATAAAAACAGCAGCGTAATAACTACTTTGTAGATTTTTTTCATAAACAGTTTTTAGTTAGTGGTGATTATAAAAGTAGGGTATTTCCCGGTTTTAAGGAAATAATGTTTAACAAACTTTGCACTAAAAAAACTATCTGAAAATATTACTAACCAGCTATTAAAATTTAGGACATGGAATGCCTTTGTTTTCAGCAGGTTGTTTAATGTAGATCAAAGAAATTTCTGAACCGCCACGGGTATTGGTGGCAGCTTTTAAGCTGGAGATATTTAAATCGTAGCTGGCGCCAATTCTAAGGCCGCCAAATTCTAAACCAACATAAGGAACTATGGCATCGTTAAAACGTATCCAGCTGCCGAGGTAAACGCTGGTAGGGTTTTCTTCATCCTGGTTTAAGTTGGCAGCAATAGCAGCACCCAATGTAGTTTCGCTGGCTTTATTTTGTATTTGATGAATTACTGAAGTATGTACAGATAGTTGATCAGATACCGGAAAAGAACCACCACCATGCACTGTAATACGGCCGCTTAAATACCAGTTTTTATCTTTAAAACTAACTTTAGGCCGGTTGATATGATACATGGAAACACCTAAATAATAATTGTTGATACCATTGCTTGAACCGGAATATAAAACACCGGCATTTACATCAAAATAACCCTGGTTATTGCCATTGGTTAATATATCAGTGGTGGTACCGGTAAAACCGTTTTGTGTAAGCATGTCTTCAAAATTTAGTTTGGTAACATCCAAACTTAAATTAGAATAAGTACCCTGAAAACCTGCACCAATAGTGCTGTAACCATTTTCATCTAAAGATTTATGGTACGACATAGAGGCAGAACCATAATTTAATTTTAAAATATTATTGGCACTGGCATCCGATAAGCCCGAAAGGCCTACACCAAAAACATCCCCTTCTGGAATTCTGCTTTGTAAAATAGGAAAATCTATTGAAGCACTTGAAGTAACATACGCTTTAGGAATAGAAGGCCACTGATCTCTGTGGTTAGCAGCCAAACGCCATAAACCATTAAACTTACCGGTAAAGGCAGGGTTTAAAGTTAACGGTGAAGAAAAGAATTGCGAAAAATGCGGATCCTGTGCATTAGCAATTACTGAAAATAAAAGGGCAGCGGTAAAAAGGATTGATTTTCTCATTTTCATAAACTATTCAGAAAACTAAAGATAAGGAATTACAGCAAAAAGCTGCATCAAAAAATAAGGAAAGTTGAAGGTTGATTGGGGAACGTTGTGCAACCTGCTGACTTCTAACCTTAAACTTTTAACTATCAACCTTTAACTATGGGCTTTCAACCCTGGAGCTTTGCCCCAAAAGCCAAATCCCCGGCGTCTCCTAAACCGGGTACAATGTAACCTTTGGCAGTTATTTCGTCATCAATATCACCACACCAAATGGTAGCTTTGGGTACTTCACGTTTTACATATTCAATGCCGACAGTGCAGGCAATGGCGCAAACAATATGCAGCTCTTTAATAGTACCTTCTTCTTTTAAATATTGTATAGACTTTACCAAGGAAGATCCTGTTGCAATCATGGGGTCACTTATAATTAGTACACGGCCTTCAATTTCGGGACAGCTCATGTATTCCAGGCTAATATCGAAACTGCCATCGGGGTTGTGTTTGCGGTAGGCGCTTATAAAAGCATTATCTGCCTTATCAAAATAATTTAATAAACCATTGTGCATAGCAAGGCCGGCACGTAAAATAGTAGCCAGTACCGGCTGTTGTTTTAAAACCCTACTGGTAGAAATGCCCAGCGGCGTGGTAATTTCTTTTTCTTCCCACTCCATTTTTTTACTTATTTCGTAGCCAATTACTTCTGCAATACGCTCCAGGTTTCTTCTAAAGCGCATGCGGTCGTTTTGTACATCTACATTGCGTAATTCACTTACCCAGTTGCTTATTAAAGAATGTTGTTCGCTTAAATTTATGACCATAAAATCAGTTTGGGGTGAGTGGTTTTTATTTTTTGTTCCCGGCAACAGTGCAAAGCCAGGCTTCATTGGCGTCGCACTCTTGTACAGTAAATCTTTATTAAGCTTTTATTAAAGCGGTTGAATAAAACAAAACTAAAATAAAAAATCTCCCTTGCCGCATTTTTTTTCTGTAGCAATTTAGTAGCCCCGGGCTAAAACAAACATGGTCAGACGGGGACGTCAGACCATGTGGCTTAAAATCTTTTAACACAGCATTTGAGAAAAATGTATTTTTATTGTACTCTAAATAAACAACATGAAAAGAATGACTGCTTTGGTATTTGTAACTGCATTTGTAATTGGTGCCTGCAACACCGGCGATAAAAAAACTGATGCTGCAAAAGATAAATACGAACAAACCAAAGAAACGCTGGAAGAAACCGAAAAGAAAAACCCTGCCCGTTTTTTAACCGTTACCGGCCATGATAAAAAAAATCTTTTAGGCCAAACTGTGGTAAAAGGAATGTTGAATAACACCGCCAAAGTTGCCAGTTATAAAGACATAGAAATAAAATTATTTTTTTACAGTAAAACCAAAGCGCTGTTGGAAGAAGATGTGGAAACCATTTTTGAAACACTTGCCCCCGGTAAATCTGCCGAATTTAAAACTAAATATTTTGCACCCAAGGGAACAGATAGTGTGGCGTTGAAAATAGTAGGGGCGAAGGGTGAGTAAGAAAATTTACTATACGGCCTTTTTAATTTTTATTTCATGCAGTTTATCTGCACAGGTAAAAATTATAACCAAGGCGGATAGTTTGTTTATTGGCATAGATAACGAGGTGATTATTCAATCTCCAAAAATCGCTGTAGAAAAATTATCAGTAAATGTAAATGGAGGAACTGTTTCAGGAAGTAATGGAAAATATATTATTCACTGCTCTGCACCAAATACTGATGCATCAATAAAAATATTCTACAGAAAAAATCTGGTTGCTGAAAAGAAACTAGCAGTGTTACAGATTTCGGACCCTTTAATTTTTGTTGCCGGAGATACTTTGGTAAGAGAGGGAATAATTTCAAAAAAACATTTGCTCACTTTTAATTCATTGGTTGTAAAAACAAATGTTCCGTTTTTAGCAATGAATGTAATTGGGTTTGATTTTAAACGAATGACCAATAACACTGTAACTGATTCATTAAAAAATTCCAGCTATCTTTTCTCGCCTGAAATGAAACAAATACTTATAAAATCAATGAAAGGCGATGTGCTTTTTTTTGAAAATATTTCTTCAACAGGTCCGGATAATGCCGCAATGATACATGAGCAAATCAAATTAATTGTTTCCGATTAGCTTAAACCCGTCCCCATCAAACAATCCCAAATCACTCAACTTTAAATGTGGTATCACCAGCAATGCCATAAAAGATAAAGTCATAAAAGGAGCGGTTAAGGTACTGCCCAATTCTTTTTTAACCATTTTATCAATAGCAGTGTAAGCTGCTGCAACTTTATAACCATCTTCATTACTCATTAATCCGGCAACAGGTAATGCTAAAAGCATTTCTTTATTATGATTAACAGCACTAACGCCACCTTGTGCACCGATAACTAAGTTTACTGCTTTCATTAAACTTTCATCATCCACACCCACCGCAACAATATTATGGCTGTCGTGTGCCACTGATGATGCGATAGCACCTTGCTTTAAACCAAAATTTCTAATAAATGCTTTTGCAACCGGTGCATTTTTATAACGGTTAACCACAACAATTTTTAAAATATCGTTTGCAATATCGCTTTCGTAAAAACCTTCTTTAATAATGGGATTGCAAATAATTTTATTGGTAATTAATTGCCCGTCTAAAGCTTCAATACAAAATAAATCTCCTGCATGATCTTCTCCTTTTCCCTCCCCTTGGGGGTTCTCGCCAGAGAACGAACGAAGTTCAGGAGGGGCTGTAAATCTAAAATCTGAAATTGTTTTTTTAGTGCAATCAAATTGATTTATTAGTTCAGCGCTTACAGTTTTTATTTTTGACTTCCCATTCTCCGCCACCAATTCTCCATCAATATAAGTTTGTACTACTTTAAAATTTTCTAAATCCTCTGCCACAATAAAATCCGCAGCGTCACCTGCTCTTAATAATCCCACCTTCATTTTATAATGCAATGCAGGGTTAATGCATGCGGCCTGCAACACTTTAAAAATATCAATACCTTTTGCAACAGCTCTTGCACATAATTGGTTAATGTGGCCATCTGCCAAACTATCTGGATGTTTATCATCGCTGCAAAACATCATCATTTCGTAATGTTCATGCATCAGATCGATCAATGCGTCAAAGTTTTTTGCGGCGCTGCCTTCACGTATCAAAATCTTCATGCCGTATTTTAATTTGTCCAGCGCTTCGGCTGCTGTAAAACATTCATGATCGGTAGTTATGCCGGCATCAATATATTTTTTTGCCAGCTCACCCATTAAACCAGGCGCATGGCCATCAACAGGTTTATTATATTTTTTTGATGATGAAATTTTTTTCAGCACTTCCTCATCATCATTCAGCACACCCGGAAAATTCATCATCTCACTCAAATAAAAAATATCATCGCTTTTTAATAATGCATCAACATCATTTACATTTAATACAGCACCTGCGGTTTCAAAAATGGTAGCGGGTACACAACTGGGTGCACCAAAATGAAATTTAAAAGCTACCATTTTTCCATTGTCAATCATAAATTGTACACCTTCCATGCCGCAAACATTAGCAATTTCATGAGGATCGCTGATGGTGGCAACCGTGCCATGCACCACAGCTAGTTTTGCAAATTCAGATGGTACCAGCATAGAGCTTTCAATATGCACATGGCTATCGATAAAGCCGGGAAGAATATAGTGGATAGCTGAAAGTTGTTCGTTGATAGCTGGTAACTTCTTAATTGAAGCTATCTTCCCTTCCTCAACAGTCACTGATCCATAAAAAATTTGTTTATCGAAAATATCAACAATATTCCCGGTTATAATTTTCGGCATAAATTATATTTAAGTTTCTTTTGCAAACTTAATCTATTATGAACGGTTTAAGATGAAGGATAAAAGGGATAAACAAAACGTATTGAATTAAGATTTTAATTTATCTTGCCGCACTAAAACAATCAACAATGAAACCTTTATTTATTTTCTGCCTGTTTATTATGGTAATGATTTTTGCACAGTTTGCACAGGCACAAACAGTGGATGAAATTATTGATAAAAATATTACAGCTATGGGGGGCAAAGAAAAATTAGCTTCTCTTAAATCGGTTAAAATGGAAGGCAACCTGAGCGTAATGGGTAATGATGTAGCATTGGCAATAACTACCTCACACGGGGTGGGTATGAGAGCAGATATCTCAGTAATGGGGACTGAAAATTATCAGATAGTAACACCTGCAAAGGGTACTGTATTCATGCCTGTACAGGGTATGAGCGAACCTACTCCTATGTCGGACGATCAGTTAAAAAGCGCAACAGGACAGTTAGATCTGCAGGGGGCATTATTTAATTATAAAGAGAAAGGCAGTACAGTAACATTAGTTGGTAAAGAAACTGTTGACGGTGAAGAATGTTACAATATTAAACTTACCAATAAAATGGGTACGGTTACTAATTATTTCATCAGCACTAAAACCAATTTTAAGATAAAATCAACAGGTAAAAGAATGGTAAATGGAGAAGAAACAGAGGTTGCCAATACCTACAGCAATTACAAGCAAAATGCTGATGGTTACTGGTTTCCTTACTCCACAACCAATGCACAAGGGACCACAGATTTTTCAAAAATTGATACGAACATTGCGGTTGACGAAAGTATATTTAAACAATAAAAAAATTATTTACTAAGAAAAGTGCTTCATTATTGGAGCACTTTTTTAATTTCATTCCGTATCTTCCAATTCTAATTAAACTACGATGCAAAAACTATTATTGCTTGCGGCAACATTTGCTGTTGCGTTTTCCTCTCTTGCCCAAAAAAAACAAAATGTTGTTGTAAATAATGATGACAGTATTTTGCTCAGTAAAACAAAATACCGCAGTATTGGGCCTTACCGTGGCGGCCGCAGCGGTGCGGTAGCAGGCGATACCAAAAATAAAAACACTTTTTATTTTGGTGCAACCGGTGGCGGCGTTTGGAAAACTTTGGATGGCGGCAGCAACTGGAAAAACATCAGTGATAAATATTTTGGAGGCAGCATTGGTGCCGTAGCTGTTGCTCCCAGTGACAATACTATTTTATATGTTGGCGAAGGTGAAAATACTTTAAGAGGAAATGTTAGTGAGGGCTTTGGTATGTGGCGTACAGATGATGGCGGCAGAAGCTGGAAAAACTTAGGATTAAAAGATAGCCGGCATATTATCCGCATTATTATTCATCCAAAAAATCCGGATGTAGTTTGGGTAGCAGCAATTGGCCATATGTTTGGCCCCAATGAAGAACGGGGAATTTTTAAAACTACCGATGGAGGAAAGAACTGGAAAAAAGTTTTGTATGTAAATAATCAAACAGGCTGCAGCGATTTAATTATGGAACCGGGTAACCCAAGCGTATTATATGCAGGTACATGGCGCATACAGCGTACGCCTTACAGTTTAGAAAGTGGTGGGGATGGCGGCGGCATCTGGAAAAGTATTGATGGAGGCGAAACATGGAAAAATATATCAGCCAATAAAGGTTTACCAAAAGGTTTATGGGGTATAACCGGAATAACAGTGGCGCCATCTAACACCGATAAAATTTATGCCATTATAGAAAATAAAGATGGCGGATTATTTGTAAGTACCGATGCCGGCGAAACATGGACATTGCAAAGCAGTGATAACAGCATTCGTCAAAGGGCGTGGTATTACAGTAAAATTTTTGTGGATCCTAAAAATGAAAACAGTGTGTATGCCCTTAATGTAAATTTTTTAAAAAGTGTTGATGGAGGAAAAACTTTTAAAAATATAAATACACCGCATGGCGACCATCATGATTTATGGATTGATCCTGAAGATGGCAGACGAATGATTATTGCCGATGATGGCGGTGCACAAATAAGTTTTGATGGCGGTGATAATTTCAGCACTTATATGAACCAACCCACGGCACAATTTTACAGGGTAAGTACCGATAATCATTTTCCTTACAGAATTTTGGGTGCACAGCAGGATAACAGCACCGTAAGAATTTTATCCAGAAGTGATGGTGGACAAATAACACAAAACGATTGGCAGGAAACTGCTGGCGCAGAAAGTGGTTACGTGGTTGCCGATCCCTCAAATCCTGATGTGGTGTATGGTGGCAATTACAGCGGCTACTTATCAAGGTTAGATCATAAAACAGGAGAGAACCGTGCGGTAAGTGTATGGCCCGATGATCCGCTGGGTGGAGGTGCAGATGTAAGTAAATATCGTTTTCAATGGAACTTTCCTATTTTCTTTAGTCCGCACAACCCCAAAAAATTATATGCAGGCGGTAATATATTATTTGCCACAGAAAATGAAGGTGCATCATGGACTGCATTAGGCGGAGATTTAACTACCAACGATAAGTTACGACAACGCAGCAGCGGCGGCCCCATTACAAAAGATAATACCGGTGTAGAAGTTTATTGTACCATTTTTACTGCAACAGAATCTGCTTTAGAAAAAGATTTATTATGGACGGGCAGCGATGATGGATTGATACATGTAAGTAAAGATGCAGGAAAAAACTGGGAGAATGTAACGCCGCCTGCAGCAGGTAAATGGATGATGTGGAATTGTGTGGAGACAGATCCGTTTGTAAAAGGCAAAGCTTATTTTGTTGGAACTAAATATAAGAGCGATGATTTTGCACCCTACATTTTTAAAACAGAAGATTATGGAAAAACATGGGTAAAGATTACCAATGGCATTGCGTCGAATAATTTTACAAGGGCAATGAGAGCAGATAGAAAAGTAAAAGGGTTATTATATGCAGGAACAGAGTATGGTATGTATATCAGTTATGATGATGGCGCCAGCTGGAAAACTTTTCAACTGAATTTGCCCATGGTACCTATAACTGATTTAACCATTAAAGAAAACGATTTAATTGTGGCTACGCAAGGCCGTAGTTTTTGGGTACTGGATGATTTGAGTGTGGTGCAGCAAAAAGCAAATGATATCACTAACAAAAATCTTTTTGTTTACACTGTAAATGATGTTTTTCGTTTCGATGGATTTCAAAATTTAAATACAAAAAATGCAGGAATGAATCCACCGAATGGTTCAAGTATTTTTTATTATGTGAAAAACATAAATGATTCTTCAAAAGTTAGTATTGAAATTTTAGATAAAAATAAAAAGCAAATAAAATTATTTGCTACCAATGCAAAAGAAAAAGATGATAAGATTGATGTAAGCAAAGGCATGAACCAGTTTGTGTGGAATATGCTGTACCCACCAGCAGATAAAATTGAGGGACAAATTATCTGGCATGGCAATGTGCCTGGCCCCAAGGCAGCTCCCGGCAATTATTTTTATAAAATAAAAGCGGATAAAGATTCTGCAGAAGGAAGTTTTGTAATAAAGGCAAACCCAGCGTATAAACTTACGCAACAGGATTATGATGACCAGTTTAATTTTTTAATTGCTGTAAGGGATAAATTCAATGATATTCAAAAAGCAATAAAAAATATCCGTGATGTTAGAAAACAGATCAGTGATTTTACAGATAAACAGGGCAAAGATTTACCAAAGGAAATAAAACAACAGGCTGATACTATCAATAAGCAAATGACTACTATTGAAGAAGCACTGCATCAAACAAAAGCAAAAAGCGGCCAGGATGTGTTGAATTTTCCTATCCGCTTAGATGATAAAATAAGTGGCCTGTACGATTTTGCCGTGAGCGGTAATGCGGCACCTGCAAAACAGGTTAAAGATGCATTTGCTGAGTTAGGCGCACAAACAGATGTGCAGTTGAACGCCTTAAAAAAATTACTGGACGATGATGTGGTAAAATTAAATGCATTAATAAGAGAGAAGGTACTGCCGGTTATTGGATTGAAGAAGGATTAAATTTAAATTGGAAGAATAAAAAAATCGTGGCAACCCGCCACGATTTTTTTTAATTTTTTTTTCACTTTAATCCTCCAGTAAATCCGGCCTTCTCTCTTTTGTTCTTTGCAAACTTTGCTCCACCCGCCATTCTTCAATTAATTTATGGTTGCCGCTTAATAAAATATCCGGCACTTTCAATCCACGGAATTCTTCGGGCCTTGTATAAACTGGAGGCGCCAGTAAATTATCCTGGAAAGAATCAGTTAATGCAGAAGTCTCATCATTCAATACACCGGGAATTAATCTCCCAATTGCATCCACCAAAACTGCCGCAGCAATTTCGCCGCCACTCAAAACATAATCACCTATAGAAATTTCTTTGGTAATAAAATGTTGCCTCACTCTTTCATCAATGCCTTTGTAATGGCCGCAAATAAGCAGTAAATTATTTTTTAAAGAAAAACTATTCGCCATTTTTTGATTGAATGTTTCGCCATCAGGGGTTAAATAAATTACTTCGTCGTAGGCAGTTGCTTTTTGTAAACTTTCAATGGCATTTACCAATGGCTCTATCATCATCACCATTCCTGCGCCACCGCCAAACGCATAATCATCTACCTGTGCCCTTGCATAAGTAGTGTAATCTCTTAAATTAATTACGCTTACTGCAAGCAAACCTTTATCCTTTGCTCTTTTTAAAATAGAGTGGGCAAAAGGGCTTTGCAGTAAATCCGGAACAACAGAGATGATATCAATTTTCATAACCAATCCGCAAAATTGCGTTGCTTTTAAAGTGAATTATTTTATTATGATAAGGTAAAACTAAGTAATAAATATTTGCAGGAAAATATTTAGAGTCTGTTGTTTGTTTGCTGCCATTATCATTTCAACCTGCCTTTTTAATATTAAAATACAGTTACATAAGGTTAAAAGAGATATTTCAATATATTTTTTTTGCTTATCTTACAAGTGTAATGCAGCCTGCTGGTGCAGGTTCTGTCATTACATCCAATCACATATCTATGAATTTTAAGTTAATCACTAATAAGCATTACACCAATGGTATTAAAGTGCTTTTAGGTATTATCATTATCATTCTATTTATTTCTGTCTATCAATCCAGGCAGGTAATTCAAACAGGCAAATGGATATCCAATACTCAGGAT
>NZ_JANMUN010000049.1:0-2965 GCF_031391665.1 Ferruginibacter sp. | reverse complement strand
ATTGTTTTTACTTATATAAAATTCCACTTTAATAATATTTAACCCTATTAAAGATTTGCATATTTTCTTTCTTTATAACCCGCTTTATACATTTTATGAACTTCAATATTGTACACCCCAAAATCTGAAACAACCTTGCCCGTTACTTTATAAAATCCTCTGCCTTTTAATGGATAATTGCGTAAAGATTCAGGGAAGTGAACGGTATCAATCCAGTCTAAATTCACATCAAGGAAAGTTCCAAAACTCATCCTGTCGTTTCTCACCGTTGTCACCACTTTATAATCAATAAAATAAATCAGTACCGTAACAATTTTATTAAGGTTTGCAGCCAGGTCTTTAGCCAGTAAATATTTGTAAGGATCATCATTAACGAGATCAAAAGGGTTGCCTAATGTAAAGTCCAATGTTTCCAGATCATCATACAAATCATCCATAGGATAATCAACTAACTCAGGCAGTTTAAAATTGATTGGGGCTTCCTCAAACATTGACTTTGCAGCCGGAATATGAGATACATTTTTCTTTTGCAAAAAATTGGCTTCCCATAACAGTTGCTTTTTCTTTTTTCCGGTAAAACGAAAAGCACCAATACTTACCAAAATATTCAAAAGTTCCTTGGTAATATTCGTTCTTTCAATAAAGTCCTGCAAGTGCAGGAACAATCCATTTTTATTTCTCTCCTCCAGTATCACATCCACCATTGCCTGCTGAAAAGATTTGATATGAATAAAACCTGTGTACACATCATTGCCCCTGATGGTAGTATAATATTCACTTTCATTTACACAAGGTGCATGTACAATAGCACCTGTTTTCCGCAGTTCTAAAAAATATAATTCCCGGCTGTAAAAGCCACCAAAATTATTGATCACCGCCACCATAAATTCCTTAGGGTAGTATGTTTTTAAAAACAAACTTTGGTAACTCTCCACCGCAAAAGAAGCTGAGTGTGCTTTGGAAAAACTATAACCTCCAAAACTTTCAATCTGCCTCCATACTTCAGCGGTAATAGCATCGGGGTAATTTCTTTCCTTGCAATTCAAAAACCATTTCTCTTTAATCCGCAACATCTCCTGGTTACCACGGTATTTACCACTCATGGCCCGGCGTAAAATATCTGCCTCACCCATATCCAATCCGGCAAAATGATGCGCCACTTTTATCACATCTTCCTGAAACACCATTACCCCAAAAGTTTCCTGCAATAATTCTTTCATTATAGGGTGGATGTAATCAATATTTTCTGTGTCATGGTATCTTTCAATGTATGCCTTCATCATGCCACTGCTGGCCACACCGGGGCGTATGATGGAACTTGCAGCCACAAGGGTTATATAATCATCACATTTCAGCTTTTTAAGCAATTGCCTCATGGCAGGCGATTCTATATAAAAACATCCAATGGTTTGTACATGTTTAATCTGTTCGCTTACCCTTTTATCTTTTTTAAATTTCTTAAAATCGTGAATGTTTACATCTACGCCTTGATTTTCTTTTATGAGGCGTAAACTTTCTTTAATGTGGCCAAGCCCCCGCTGGCTTAAAATATCCAGTTTATACAAACCAACATTCTCTGCAACAAACATATCCATCTGCACCGTGGGGAAGCCTTTTGGCGGCATAAATACGGTTGCATACTGGCAAATATTTTCTTCTGAAATCAACATGCCGCCAGGATGAATAGACAAATGATTCGGGAAATTTTCTATCAGTTTTCCGTAGCGTAAAATCTGCTGCTGTATTTTATCATCGGGGCTGCCACCTGCAGCCAACTGGTCTATTTCTTCTTTTGGCAATCCAAAAACTTTCCCCAATTCCCTTACTACTGCCCGGTATTGAAAAGTAGAATACATGCCTAATAAAGCCACCTGTTTTTTTCCATAGCGTTTAAAAACATAATCAATCACTTCATCCCTGTCGAGCCAGCTAAAATCAATATCAAAGTCTGGAGGCGAAGTACGGTGCGGATTTAAAAACCTATCAAAATATAAATCCAGTTCTATCGGGTCCACATCAGTTATTTGCAGGCAATATGCCACAATAGAGTTGGCGCCACTGCCCCGACCAACATGATAAAAACCTCTTGACTGTGCATAGCGGATAATATCCCAGGTAATAAGGAAATAAGCATTAAATCCTAATTCATCAATAATCTTTAATTCTTTGGTTACCCTCTCTGTTGCTATTTTATTTTTTTCATAGCGGAAGGCAAATCCATCAGCAGTCAATTTCTTTAATAATATTCTGTCATCTTCCTTTGTACTACTGAATATCTTTTTGTTCTTATCCGTTTTAAAATCCATTTCAATGTGGCAACTGTCAATTAGCTTGTAAGTATTGGTAACAATAAAAGGATATTGCCTGAAGGCGTCCAGCAATGCAGCCGGTGGCACAAAATATTCATCAGGGCTACATTCATCGGATTTGCATAATTTGGAAAGCAACACATTTTTATCGATAGCTCTCAGCAAGCGGTGAACATTAAAGTAAGTTTTATTTTGAAAAGTAACCGGCTGCCGGATGATCCATTTATCAGCCGTAGTTTTTAAATCAATGCTGAATAACTTATTTACTTCAGAGGGTAGCACACCAATTTTTTCGTTGGCAAATAATTTCTCCGGTTCTTTGCTGCCCAATGGGTAAATAACAAAGCCCTCGGATGCATCTGTAAAAAAGGGTTCTTCTAACGTTGTACTTGGAAAAGGCTTATCAGTCTGTAAATGTTGAGAAAGAAATTCATTGATCCATAACAGCCCATTGTTGTTGGCTGCAATTAAAATGTATAATAGTTCCCCATCGTTACGAACTTCCACACCTGTAATGGGTTTTATGCCCTCCTCACAGCAATATTTTACAAAGTCCCATATGTCACAGGTGGAGTTGATATTGGTTAATGCCAGGGCTGTAACACCAATGTCTACAGCGGCTTTTACCAGTTCTTTGCTTGAAAAAGTGCCATAGC
>NZ_JANMUN010000044.1:0-15381 GCF_031391665.1 Ferruginibacter sp. | reverse complement strand
AGCTGTTTCTATCTTTATCTTCATCCAGTTTAATTATCTTTTTTCTCAAGCTCAATCCTACACAGGCTACCATTCTTCAGCATACGCCGGGGTTTACAGCATTTTAAATAATCCGGCAGATATTTTAAACCATCGTACCCGAGCAGATGTTAATCTCGTAGGTTTTTCTACAGCCCTTGGTAATAATATATTTGCATTTAAATATAAAAACAGGAATGATGACAATGGAGGTTTTTCTTATCCTAATCCCGTAAAAAAAGATGGAAAGGGAAACTTCAATGCAGATGTTTTTGGCCCCGCAGTAATGATAAAACTCTCGGATAAAAACGCTTTTGCAATAACAACAAGAGCAAGGGTTTTTACCAATGTACATGGCATAAGTAATGCTATTTTAAATTCTTTATTGCCAGATGTGCCCACTGAATCTTATTTGGGTAAAAGGCTTGCTATCAGCAACGCTTCTGTTAATATGCATACCTGGAAAGAAGTGGCACTTACCTACAGCCGCCAAATTGCTAATACAGATTTTGGGGTGTGGAAAGCCGGTATTTCATTAAAGTATCTTGGAGGCGTAGCCGCATTTTCATTAAGCAGTAATAAACTTTCTTATATACACGATTCTATTATTGATCCGAGAGATGGCAAAACAAAAGACGCATTGATAAACGCTACCGGAAATATTAATATTAGCTACACCAAAAGTTTAGATTCGCTTTCGGATGATATTAATGATTATATATCCTTTAAAAATCCGGGTGCAGGTTTAGACATTGGCGTAAGTTACGAATACAGGGACGAAATGCAGGTGTACGAAACTTCTTACAGCGATAAAACAGCTAACTACATTTGGAAAGCCGGAGCTTCAATTACCGATATTGGTTTTATCCGGTATAATAAACAGCAAACAAAAAGTATGGTCAACAATTTTTCGGGTAAAACTTATACTGTTGATACATTGGTTCCGCCCTCAGATTCCAACGACATTTACCAAATGGCCAATTACTACAATAATCTTTTTAATGCAAGAACAGAATCGTCTTTGTTAACTATGCAATTACCCACTACTTTGCATTTATCTTACGACAGATATTTTAATAAATGGTTAGGCGTGCAGGCACAATTAAATATTCCTTTAGTTTTTTCAAAGCTTAATTTTTATACGGGTAATTACACACCAGTTTCAGTTTGTATTACGCCTAGAGCAGAAATTACCTGGGCCGGGTTATATATGCCCATAAGTTATAACTCCATTTCAGGTTTCAATATGGGCACAGCTTTGCGTTTGGGCCCGCTGGTTATTGGTTCCTCATCAATAATAAATGCAAGAGCAGGTAAAACAAAAGGTTTAGATGCTTATTTTATTTTGCGTATCCCAATCTTTGGTTACAGGGAATATAAAAATAAAACCTACGGGCAACAAACGCCTAAACTAAACAGGAAACAAGGAAGGGAATTAGATTGCCCCACTAATTAATTTATTTCTTCCTTACAAAATCCCTTAAATAACTGCAGCTGTTAAATGCCTGTTTATAAAATGGGGTGTTGCCATATTCTTTTATAAACTGTGGAAAATATTTGTTGCTTTTAAAATCAGTAAAATATTTTTGTTCGGCAATATCCATTTTATCATAATTGCTGGCATACTCATCATACTGCGGCCGGTGCAATTGTTTCTGGCTGCATTTGGCCATCATAAATAAACATCTTGCTTTAAAATTTTTATCTGTGCTGGCATTCATGGCTTTTTCAAAATAATTATGTGCGGCAAAAGCGCCATAATATTCTTTTTGAAAACTGGTGGCATCTTTGGGAATATAATAACCATCGCTGCCGCCACGGTAATATTGTACTAGCTTCCAGGCGTGGCCATAATACGTGATGTTGTAAAAACCATTGGCCATTTTGTATAAATGTTTTGCTGCGTTGGCTTTATCTGTTTCAGCAGCTTTTTGTAACCTCAGCATTTCGGTTGCAAAAGCTAACTTGGTAGTGGTAAATTTTGCTTCGCTTGCCAATGCTTCTTCCTGATCGTATAATAAATCAATAAAAGGATTGGTGTTGATCGTAGATGTTTTTTTATCCGTAGATTTTTTAAACCAAGAAATTGCATTGGTATAATCATAATCTCTTAAATAAGCAGTACCGGCAAAATCAATTACATCTTTTTTATTTACAGCATTATGATTGATAAGGTAAGCCTCAAATTTATTAGGCTGCTTACTGTCCATCAAAGCAAATAATTTTTCTACCTCTTTACTCACTAAATTATTTCTTAAAAAATTAATGCCATTGCCATAACCATAGTAATCAGCATTAGTTGCCATAATATAATCTGCCGCTCCAAGTGCTAATGTTTCTTTATGTAAGTCCCCTTGCTGGTGGTATCGCTGGGCCAAAATTTCACTCATCAAATTGCGGTAAAAAGTTTTCCATTGCTGTATTTCGCTGTAACCGGTTTTATAAGGTATTTCCGATTTTGCTTTTGCCTCCAGCCATTGTATAGATGGTAAAAGTTGTTCTTCAAAAGCCGCATCTATTTTTTCTTTTTCATTTACGGTAACTAATAAATTGGTTAAGGCCCACTGGTCTTTTACTTTTTGGGTAAGGTTCATTTTTTCCGCAGCTGATAAATATTTTTTTGCTGTTGCATAATCTTTAAGCATGTATGCTGTATAGGCGGCACCGGTTTCAAACAATCCTGCATTTTTTACTTTGCCTTTGCTGGCAACATCATGCAAAAAAATCATTAGTTCTTTTGCATTTTTGCTGTTTACGTTGGCGGCGCTGTCGGTACCATTTTCATTCCATGAAAAATACAATGCTTGTCCGCCTTTTTCTTTTTGTAATAGTGGTGTAAGATATTTTTCTTCCAGTTTATTTATTTCTCTTACTGCTAAAACTTCTAAAGCAGGTGCAGCAGCATCAAGAGTATAAATTTCTTTCATGGCATTATTTTCAGTAACCGTACTGCCCATTGCAAACATGACAAGCATTGCCGCTTTTTCTGCATTGGTTTTACACAACTGCAAATATTCACTGCGTTCAGTACCCGAAGTAACACTCCATTTAAATCCTAAATAATTAGAAACTCTTTTTACTTCGCTGGCATCAAAAGCTTTACTGAATAAATAAGCTGCTTCTTTTTGATTACCCGTTCTGAATAATGCACCGGCTTTTAATGCAGTACACATGGGTTGTAAAACACTGTTGCCAAAAATGTTAGCAGCATAATCATCGTGCCATTTTAAAACATCATTGTAGCGGTTGCTGTAATGTGCCAGCCGTAAAATTTGATAGGTATATTTTAATTTAAAAAAATCTTTTTTTGCAACAGCTAACAATTGCTGTCCATTCTTAATTAATTTACTCATTGCCAGCGAATCTCTTTTGGGTGCTTCCCAACTGTCTGCACCACCGGTAACAAAAGGCTCCACCTTTTTTGCATACATGATATAACCCAGCCCTTCTAAATCTTTTTGCTGCAAAAAATAATTGGTCATACTGTTTTTCTTAACAGAATCAGATATGGCAAGCGGTTGATTTTTTTCTATATTGAAATACAAATTGCTTAAATCTTTCCAGGCGTATTTGTTTACAAATTGCTTTGCATCAGTTGCAGTTACATTGTTACTGCAATACAATGCCCATTCGCCTGCCAGCACATCGCTGGTTTCAACCGGCTCTGTTTCATCATATAAAAAATTATAGCCGGTATAGTAAAAAGGTTTGTAGCCTTTTGCATCGGGTAAATTTTGATGAAAGAAAGAAGTATAGTAATCGTAGGGATCAGCATCGGGACCGCAGCCAATTATATTTTGAGGAAAAGAAACTAGCGCTGCACTAACGCATGCTATTGTAAATTGTTTCCAGTTCATGTAAAGTATATTTTTTTAAAATTACAGAATCCAGATGGTAGAGCGATACCCTTGGCCGGGTATTTTTTAAACGTTTATTTACAACGCCTGCGGCAGATAATATTTCGCTGTAGTCGCTTTGCTCACTTCTTAAAACATCGCCTTTTTTTAAATCGTATCCCTGCAGTAAAGTGTCTTTCAAAAGTTCGTAACTATTATCTTTTTTTGTTGAAAAAGAATTGGTGAATACCGCATCAGGTAAATTTTCAATTAAACCTGTGTAAATATTTTTTCGAAATAAAACTTTCCAGTCGAACAATGGTAATGCCACATCTAATGCCAAAGGATAATTGGAAAGATTGCCCACATATTTTTTAAGCTCCGCTGTTTCTATAATAGAATTTTTTGTGGTAGGATTTTTTAAGTTGCCCATATTATAGCACATCAGCAAACCTTTGTTAACCGGCGGCACGCCTGTTTTACCCATAAATTTTATTTGGTGCAGGCGTATGGTTGCCGAAACAGGAATGGCTGTATTTTTCCAAAGGATATTTATTTTTTCCAGCAATAAAAAATAATTGCTTTTGGTGCTTGCTGTCCAGTCGCAATCAATTTGAATTTCTTTTATGTTATTAAAACTATTGCTGTTAATAATTTCATGTATCAGCCTGTAAATATTATTGGCCATTTCTGCAATTTGCGACGAATGAATTTTTTGAATACATTCATTAGTAATAAACACCGTCGGAATAACACTGAATTTTTGCGGCAGTGTAAAATTATTTGCCTGTAATTTAGCAAGCGGTACAGGCGTTTGTGCTTCATCACTCCACCCCACATCAAAAAATTTTATGTAAATAGTTTTTACATGTAATGAATCTAAGCGTTGCTTTTCAAAATCAGTTAGTTTAAATACTGTTTTCCAGTAATAAAAAGCAGGTTCAATTTCCCTGCTATTTTTGGCTTCATTACAAGAAGGAAAAATATTTGCTCCCAATAATAAAGTAAGCATAGCTACTGCACTAATAACTTTATATTTACTAATTCTTATTTTTGAAAACATTAGCTCAAAAATAAGTGAATTGCTGATGTTTGTTATAATGATAAAATATGTTGCCCTAAAATTTGAGAGTGATAATTAATCAACCCCATCAATTATCTTTGTTTTATGACATCGCAATACTTCACTTACAATAAGGCAAAAGTAATACAGGCGCTACGCTATCATTTTATTACCAGGCGTGAAATAAAAATCATGATCATCCTGGTAAATGTTTTTGCAATAATATCTGCAGTATTATTTTATCTGAAGAAAGTATCGCCGCAGGCTTTTTTAATTAGTGCAGTGTTGTGGTTTGCCCTTATGATTATATTTTGGTTTTTATTACCGCAAATGGTATATAAAAAAGCACCGGCTTTTAAAGACAGGATGCAGGCCATATTAACCGCAGATGAATTTAGAATTGAAAATGAAAGAGGGGGAAGAAGCTGGCCCTGGGCCGATTTTAGTACATGGATTGAAAGTCCGCATTTTTTTCACTTGTATTTTAACAGCCGCTCATTTTTTATTGTACCAAAAGATGCATTTGAAGGAGATGATGTACATGAAGCAAGAAAAATATTTAAAGAGAAGATAGTTAAATGACAACTGACGACAGACCACTGACAACCCGAGTCTTTTCTGTTGTCTGTCGTCAGTTGTCAGTTGTCTCTTACAGCCTTTTCTCCATCACATGATGCGGCACATTCACTTCAATAAACTCATTTCCCTTCACACTAAAATCAAATTTTTCATAAAAGCCAATGGCACTGTCACGGGCATGCATCATTAATTTTTTATAGCCTTTATCTCTTGCAACCGTTTCTGCAAAACTCATAATACTGGCACCTATTCCTTTACCCTGTAAATTATTTTGTACTGCCATCTGCCGCAATTTAATAGTTGCATTATCCACTTTAGTAAGCAGGCAGCAGGCTAATATTTTTTCTTCTTCAAAAGCACCAATTAAAATATCTTCTTTTTCCTTAGCCAGTTCTTCTTCGGTAAAACCAAGGCCAAGCGGTTTGCGCAATATCTCCATCCGCAAACTCACCATTTGCTGATATTCTTTTGAACCGTGGTCTATTTGTTTTAAGGCCATAACAGTTTTGTTTTAGTAAAGTATAACAGCTTTAATTACTCCGAAGCACTTACAATATACAATTTTTTTTATAATATTAATATAGCAGTAAGCGGTAATATAAAACTATTGATAACAATTAATTACTCACTGTAATACTGCTGTAAATCTAAATTAGCAATGCTTTAATATACATGCATTGATAAATCTTTAATGATAAAATAACGCCTGATTTAAAATCTCCCACTTTCTTATAAATAAGATAGTTGTAAACACCTATTTTTGTCCTTATTTATATTTCTTTGTAATTATTGCAAAATGTATATTTTTGCAGCCAGACAAACTAAATTTTAAAATTATGTCAGACATTGCAACAAGGGTGAACAAAATAATTGTTGACAAGTTAGGAGTTGATGAAGCAGAGGTTACCACCGAAGCATCTTTTACTAATGATTTAGGTGCCGATAGCTTGGACACCGTTGAACTTATTATGGAATTTGAAAAAGAATTCAACATTTCTATTCCGGATGAGCAGGCCGAAACCATCACTACCGTTGGGCAGGCAGTTGCTTACTTAGAAGAACATGCTAAGTAATTTTATTAACTATCACAGGCAAACTTTATGGCTTTTAAACGTGTTGTAGTAACCGGATTGGGTGCCCTTACACCGTTAGGAAAAACTGTTGAAGAATATTGGCAGGGTTTGGTTAACGGCGTAAGCGGGTGCGATTTTATTAAACAATTCGACTGCAGCAAATTTAAAACAAGGTTTGCCTGTGAAGTTAAAGACTTTGAACCTACTAATTATTTAGACCGCAAAGAAGCCCGAAAAATTGACCGCTATTGCCAGTTTGCATTAATTGCAAGCGACGAAGCAGTTAAAGATGCCGGCATTACCAAAGAAAATGTTGATGCCGACAGGGTTGGTGTAATTTTCGCCAGCGGTATCGGTGGTTTAATTACTTTTCAGGAAGAAGTTACCAATTACGCACTTGGCGATGGTACCCCACGTTTCAACCCCTTCTTTATTCCAAAAATGATACTGGATATTGCCGCAGGGCAAATATCCATGCGTCATGGTTTTCGTGGGCCCAATTATGCAGTGGTTTCAGCATGTGCTTCATCTACCAATGCTATTATTGATGCTTTTGATAATATAAGATTAAATAAAGCAGATGTAATAATTACTGGTGGCAGCGAAGCCGTTGTAAGCGCCGCAGGCGTGGGTGGTTTTAATGCCATGAAAGCCTTAAGCGAAAGAAACGACAGTCCGCAAACTGCCAGCCGCCCCTTTGATAAAGACCGTGATGGATTTGTAATGGGAGAAGGTTCTGGAGTTTTAGTTTTAGAAAGTTTAGATCATGCTTTGGCAAGAGGTGCAAAAATTTATTGCGAAATTGCCGGAGGCGGTGCTACAGCCGATGCACATCATATTACTGCGCCACATCCCGAAGGGCTCGGTGCAAAAAATGTAATGAATGTAGCATTAAAAGATGCCGGCATGGTTGCAACCGAAATCGATTATATCAATGTACACGGCACTTCCACACCATTAGGAGATATTGCTGAAACAAAAGCTATACTAAGTGTATTTGGCGATCATGCTTATAAATTAAATATCAGCAGTACCAAAAGCATGACGGGTCATTGTCTTGGTGCCGCAGGCGCTTTAGAAGCACTGGCTTGCATAATGGCCGTAACAAAAGATATCGTTCCACCCACCATCAATCATTTTACCGACGACCCTGATTTAGATGCCAATCTGAATTTTACTTTTAATAAAGCCCAGCACCGCACCGTTAATGCAGCACTAAGCAACACCTTTGGTTTTGGCGGGCACAATGCCAGCGTAATTGTAAAAAAATACATAGCATAATTTTTTTGGGGCCAGACTTTGGCGTTTCTATTTGGCTTCATTGGCAGAGTTTATCCTGAGTGAAACGAAGGACACTCTTGTACATTATATCTTTATTCAGCAGTACAGAATTTTTTATTTTAAAAGTTGCATTTAGTTTTGGGTAATACCTTATGTAATTGTATTTTTGCCGTCCTTTAATAATTAGGAGAGGTGCCTGAGAGGCCGAAAGGAACGGTTTGCTAAATCGTCGTACGGGTTAAACTGTACCGTGGGTTCGAATCCCACCCTCTCCGCAAAAAAAGTTCTTATAAATGTTTTTATTGTTAGGGTGTTCCCAATAAACCCGAGCAAATATTTTTAGTTTGCAATGTAGCCTAACCCGGTATATTGCGTTCCGCTGTAAGGCGGGAAGGTAGCAGGTTCAAATCTTGCCTCACATAAAACTAAAAAAAGATTTTATCGTTCGGGATGTAGCGTAGCCCGGTTATCGCGCCTGGTTTGGGACCAGGAGGTCGCAAGTTCGAATCTTGCCATCCCGACTTGACAGGACAAATTGGAATTATTCTGGTTTGTCCTGTTTTTATTTTCGCTAAAACCCTTGCCCACACTGTATATCAGCCTTACCCCTTCATTAATACGAATAGTTCGAACTGCAAATCCGTCAAAACTCAATTTTTCCGGGAACATCGAACTAATTATTTCTCTTTTCTTTTCTATATCAGCTGTTTCATACAAATAATCAAGCTTAAGGAGATTGTTTATTCCTTTATCAAGCAGATTTTTTATATCAACTTTATCATTAGTAGAAGCATTTAATTTAGCCTCCATTTTTTCAAGTTTATTGCTGTATTCTGTTTTCATTTCCCTGAAGTCTGCAGGATCAATTTGTTTAGAAGAAAGTAGATCCCTGATATAAGACAATTTTTCTTCCAACTCTTTTATTAGTAAACGAAGCTGCTTGTTTTCATCATGAAGGTGATTATTTTGCTCATTCCAGGCCTCAGTGAGAATCTCTTTAAACAGCTCTGCAACTTCAGGCAGTGGAATATATTTTTTCAATTCATGAACAAATTGGTCGTTCACTTTATCAGCCCTGAAACGGCAACCACATCCATCAGTGCAATGGTAATAAGAATAATATTTTGTCATGCCTTTAGAAGCGCTGCCAGTTAGTAATTTTTTGCACCCCGTACAAATTAAAAATCCACGCAATGGAAGCGAAGCATTAGAAACTACCTTTAACCGATAATGCCTTTTTCTTCCATCCAAAACATCCTGCACCTGGTAATACAATGCTTCGGTAATAATAGGTTCATGCAAACCTTTTACAAAACGGCTTTCCTCATCTTTATATTTAGGGATAAATATTTTACCACAATACACCGGATTACGAATAGCAAACCAGAAAAGACCCTTAGTACCCGAAAATCCTTTTTCCTTCGCCATTTTATAAATCTGTTCGGTGTTATAAATACCTTCGGCTATTTGGTTAAAAGCCCAACGCAAAATATCAGCTTGTGGTTCTTTAGGGCTTATTAATTTTCTTCCTACTTCATCAGTTTTATTTATATAGCCAACAGGTGCTAAGCCCATGTATCGGCCTTCCTTTCTAGCTCTGCGCATACCATGAATAACATTCAATGCTCTTCGGTCGTTCTCCACTTCTGGTGCTGCAAGATAAAAAGCTAACATCATTTTATTTTCAGGTACAGCTAAATCCAAAGGCTGTTCAATTGCCTGTGGTTCTACACCAAGTTTGCGAAGCTGGTTAATCATTTGATAAGCATCACCCGCATTACGGCTGAAACGATCCCATTTGAGGAACAAAACAAAATCTGCTTGGCATTTATGCTTGCGTAAGTCTAACAAATATTTTTTCCATTCCGGACGATTGAAAGTCTTTGCAGAATGATCTTCAAACATTGTGTTGCGTATGGATAGTTTATTAATATCGCAATACTTACGCAACAACTCTTCCTGGCTCCTTTGGGAATACCCTTTATCAGCCTGCTCATCCGTACTCACACGGATATACAAATCAGCTATTTTCATAGACTAAAAATTTAATTGGTTTTAAATTGCCTTACGCAGTACATTTTGCTTTTGGCTTTCCAAATGCTTTGACACAATTATGTTGGCAAATCTCCGTAGTAATTCAAGCATTTGAGCAGCTTGCTCCACAGAAATATCCACACCCTGTTTCCGTAGTATTCCAACTGCCTTTTCTGGATTTATTTTTTCCATCTCACACCTCCACTTTTAAAAATCACACTTCACAATATCTTTCTCTGTGCAAGAAAATGTTTCAGATACTAAGATACAAAAATTGTTCTGGTATTATATTTTATATCAGAACTATTTTTGTCTTATTTTAGTCCTAGATTCAGAATATTTAGAAAAATACAAAACCAATAGAACTGTAATTGATACAACAGAACTTATATTTTGAGTATAATAAGAAAAAAATGGAAAAGAAATACAGCATCACCTATAAAGTACATTTTTATGAACGGCTCCAAAAGGTGAATTTTCACGGAACACTTACATTCCCTTTATATGTGCAGGTAACTTTTGACAGGAGAAGCATTATTTTCAAGAGTTATTATTTTGAACTTTTTTCAAAGCCCCAGTATGCAATGTTAAAAGGAAGAAGAATAATTGGTCCGGCACTTAAAGATATTATTGAAAAAGAAAATGAGCTAATAAATTTCATCATAGATAAAAACCTTGATAATTTTTCCCTAAAACTATTCCAAAGCGAATACCTCCTTTATTCAAAAGATCTTTGCGATATAACCCAGGAAAGTTGCAGGGAATACCTTTATGTTTATTTTAAAGATAAAGGAATGCCATCTTTGGCTTTCACTTTAAAGCAGGGAAACAGAACTGGTGTTTTGTATGAATTAATCGAAGATTTAAAAATTTCACTCCAGCCTGCATCATACAAAGAGCTGATAGAAAATTCTTTTTATTATGCAGAGCCTTATTTACCCATCTATGGTTTTATGAGAACTATAAAAAAATGGCCGATGCTTTGTCTTACTGTGATGGAATGGGAAGATGAAAAAATTAAAGATAGTTTTGTAAAGTATGTTAATAGTTATTTCAAAAACCAAGAAACTACTGTTCTAATGAATCAAATCAAAAGGTTTATTACATCTTTTAAAAACCCAATAAAATAGTGAAGGTTTTTTTGTTCTAAGAATTGAAACAATTGGGTTTTTTGATTTCTGGAATTGTGTTTGCTGAGGTACTAGCAATCTCAATTCCCAATAGCATTATCCGGCAAAGTTTTCCCGGCTTATTTGCCGCAGGGGTAAGAGAAATTAAACCGTGTAATGTGCGCAAACTGTAAAAATTTGTTTCATCTTATCTAATATTTTGAATAATTAATTTAAACAAATTCGGTTACCATAAACAACAGAACTAATTTACCGAGAGTTTATAATTAACTTAGCGTTTCAAATTCATAAATGCTTAGCCCCCAAATTAATTTTGATACCTCACAACTTCCCGAGGCTTTGCTACCCCTTTTATCATTTGCCAGGCAACGCAATATTGAAAAAGGAAACTGCATGGTGGAACAAGGCATGCCCTGTACACTGTTCTTCTTAGTGCTGGAAGGTGTTTTTCGTACTTACAGAACATCAGAGGATAAAGATTTTGTAACCGGGTTTACTTTTAAAGGCGACATTGATACATCGCCTTATTCTTTATTTAATAACCTGCCATCAACTGAAACGATTGAAGCATTAACAGATGCAGTGGTATTTATATTTCCTAAAGAAGAATTTTTTGAGGCAAGAAATAATAATCTCCCATTGCAGGATTTTATTATCAATTTGCTGGCTAATTATATTGAAACTTTAGAAACCCGGCTTCATCAAAACAGGAGTATGACTGCCGAAGAACGTTATCTTCAATTATTAAAAACCCAGCCGGAAGAAATCAAGAAAATTCCTTTAGGTTATATTGCATCCTACCTCGGCATTACAAAAGAAAGATTAAGCCGGATAAGAAAAAAATATCCTGAATTGACTTAGGTCAAAAGAGGCAAGTGAGTTTCATTTTAGCTTTATGGTTCAATTATAAAGTAAAATGAAATATTGTACACTATTTTTCTGCACCTTTTTAATATTATTTAATAAAACAGCAGCACAAACTACTACAACCAGCAAAGCCGATTATAAATATTCCAAAAGCTTTGGTTTACAGGGAAGCCTGTATTTATTGGAACACCCTTTAGGTTTTTATCCTGGCGTTACCTTGTCTTACTCAAAAAATATTGTTGGTAATAAAAGACATCAATTAGCCATTTTTCCGCAGATAGGACTTTTGATACTGCCCGATGTAGAAAGCAGGTACATTTTTACCGCAGCACTGCAATACAAATACATTTCTAAAAAAAGATTTGAGGGAAATATTTTTATTGGCGCCAGTTATATTTTAACCCGTCTTGCTTTTGACAGGTATGAATATGAAAATGCCACTTTAAAAAACAAAGGCAATCTGCTTCATCATGCTGGCCCTTCCGCAGGATTTAATTTAGGTTATAAAGTAATAAAGAAAAAAAAATATTCTATCAGTAAGCAAATTGGTATCTCATTTACAAAATTCAATAAAAGTTACACTCCAAGTTTATTCAGCGGCTATAAACCGGCTGTTAATATTGGCATCATCTTAAATAAATAATTATGAAGAACCATGTATCAATTTTAATAATACTCTTAGCAACAGCAGCATCTTGCAAAAAAGAAATTATCCTAACCCCTGCTGCAAAAACTAATAATCCACAGCTTAGTGTAATGGACAAAGCTGTACAGCAGGCTTATCTTAAATATCAAAATAACTTAAATACAGCAGGTGTTTCAATTGGTATTTTAAGAAATGATACTACCTTTTTTTACGGTTATGGCGAAACAAAAACAGGTACTGGAATTGTACCAGAAAAAAATACATATTTTGAAATTGGCTCACTCACAAAAACTTTTACCGCCATTGCAATAATGAATATGCTTGCAGAAAAAAACCAAACTATTGAAAATACTGTGAGGAACTATTTGCCAGCTAACTTGCCTACGCTGCAGAGAGATGGAGTAGAAGTGACTTTTAAACATCTGCTAACCCACACCTCCGGCTTACCTTATTTTCCGGATAATTTTGGAGTTGGTTTGTACACTGGTAAAATTGCCAGTGAGTTTGCTAATTACGACAGAAATAAACTGTACACTCATTTAAAAAATGTTCATTTAATAGCTAAGCCATTTACAAAATGGGAGTATTCAAATACAGGAATGGGTTTGTTGGGTACTATTTTAGGGCTTAATTATAATACTCAATACGGAGATATTCTCCAGGATAAAATTTTTACACCGCTTCAATTAACAGATACAAAAACGGATATGGCAGATACAGATGCCAGCAGGTGGGCAACGGGATATAACAAGGGAAGGGAAACACCTTATTGGAATTCTCTCAATGCATTAGATGGCGCAGGCGTTATAAAATCTACAGCAGCCGATTTAATTAAATATGGGCAAGCCAATCTTAATCCGCCAAATAGCCAGTTAGGAGCCTCAATAACCAGTACACATCAAATAACTTATTTACCTTTTGAAGACAGGGATGTTTTTAAAATAAACGGCAGGCTTGGCTGGTTTCAACTTATACATAAAGACTTGCCTGCAGAAAGTTTTATCTGGCACAATGGCGGCACAGGCGGCTTTAGTACAGATATGTTTATAAACAAAAGTAGAAAGAGTATCCTGGTTTTACTTTACAACAGCGATAAGGGTACACAGGAAAGAGAAGATTTTAAATTAGAATTACTGAAATTAATTTGCCAGTAATATTATTCACTTTTATAATTTCATTATATTTATCTGTAAGCTCTTGTTTTTAACTTTAGTAATTCGCAATATCTAAAGTGTTTTTATTTGCAAAACTTACTGCACATGAATAAGAAAAAAAATACTCAGTTTAAATCATTAAGTTTTTGGGTAATAATGCTTGTTTGTTTAACCCTTGGTTTCTTTGCAGGAAAAATAGGGTTTAGTGCCTCCGCAGCCGCTATTTCAAAAACCACCCTTATTACATTAGCTTTACTTTTTGTTCCAATTTTTTTTATAGTAATTGGCATCCATGAAGCAGGACATGCATTGGCGGGGGTTTGGTTAAACTTTGATTTCAGAACTTATATTGTTGGTCCCTTTATGTGGGACAAAGAACAAACAGGCTGGAAATTTAAATGGAATAAAAATGTGAATACCGCTGGAGGCTTGGTGGTATGCCTGCCCGTCAGTACCGAAAATTTAAGTAAAAGATTTTCTATTTATGCTGCAAGCGGCCCTATCGCAAGTTTACTGCTGGCCGCATTGACTTATGGAATATTCCGGTTGATCTCAATAACTGGCACTGGTGTAGAGATTACAGCCTATTCCTTTTTTGTTATATCGATATTATCGTTAGTAATTTTTATTGCTACGGCAATACCCATGCACATTGGTGGTTTTTCGTCGGATGGTGCAAGGGTATTGCGATTAATGGGCGGAGGCGATAAAGCAAGATTTGAAACATTGGTTATAAAAATAATTGCTGATAGTACAGGTGGGCTGCGTCCAAAATTGCTTAATATAAATGAATTAACGGAAGCTCAGATTTTAGCAAAAAAATTAAAAGCCCCTTTTGGCGTTTATTTACACGGTCATTTTCACCAGGCCGCTTTTGATAATGGTAATATTGAAAAAGCCGAACAACATTTACTGGATTATATAAAGGAAGCAGATGAAATTCCGCAAGGAATACGAAACGGAGTATGGTTAGATGCTGCTTTTTTTTATGCATTTGCTAAACAGGATATTGATGTGGCTACAAAGTATTGGAATGAGTTTAAGCCAACAGCAATAATACCAAAGGCGCAAGTTTTTGCAACAGAAGCTGCAATGAGTGTTTTAATAAATGAAAATGATATATCGTTAAGAAAAATTGAAGCAAGTTTAAATGAAATACACAATATGATTGATAAAGGCGGAGCGGTTGCCTTGCAAGAAAAATTACTTCAATTGAAAGATAATATTGAGAAGGAGTAATACTTTTTAATATTATAAAGTCTGAGATTGTATCAACTGCACCTTACCTGCATTTTTTTCCCATAGCTGATAAAGATGCATCGCTATCTTTAGAAAAAGAAGATTAACTTTTAGAGGGTGGAAAACCTTGTATTACTAACAGTACCATCATTAATCTTTTACCTTACCCAATTAATGCTATACCAAATAAGTTAAAGGAACCGCCTGCTTACCCGGCAACAAAGTGTTAGCACTTTCTTTAAATACAAAACTACTTCTGCACTCCTGCAAACGGGGTAACAGGGCATCTTTATCGGATAAAATAATTTTAGATTCTGGTATTTGCCAGTTAATGCCAAGGGAGGTATCATTGTAGATCAATCCTCTTTCACTTTTTTTGTGATAAAGTGCATCACATTTATATGAAATTTCGGCAGTGTTGCTCAATACAGCAAAGCCATGTGCAAAACCTTTGGGCACCA
>NZ_JANMUN010000096.1:0-2307 GCF_031391665.1 Ferruginibacter sp. | reverse complement strand
GGTCTCTGAATAAACAGCAGGTCCTGTTGGGCCTCCGTTTAAAATACTAAGGCGTAAACCTATTGGCTGGCTGGGCAATACATTACCAACTGCATTACGGGCCACACCCTGGTAATTCAACAGATTGGGCGACTGTGCCACAGCAAGTAATGTAACTATAAAACCTGCTAACGTTACTAAGATCTTTTTCATGTGTTGATTATTTTTAGTTTTTTTTAATCAATTTTTAAAAAAGGCTTATTTAATTTTTACAACTTTAAAAGCACCTTTTTTAGCCACTGATGTTCCTGTGGGCTCCAGTTGAATATTCAGGAGGTACATGCCTGATGGATATTGGCTTAAGTCCCATCTTTGAATGCTACCGTTACCAAAATAATCAAACTGCCTGGTACCCACAAATCTTGCAGACTCATCATAAAGATTCATGATAACTTTCCCTTTTTGTTTACTGAAGAAATCAATTTCCAGCACATTTTGTGTTGGATTCGGAAGTACTTTAATCTCATCTCTGTCCCATGTGCCGGTATTATTAATGGTAGCCGGGTTATGTGTGTTAGGCTGCAAAATACCATTGGTTACAAAAATGTTTGAATTTGCATCGGTCATGGTATTAATAGCCATAGACTCGCCAAAACTCCACTCCACACTGTAATACGTAAAAATATACGTACCACCGGTGGTGTTTAGTGTTGCAGGTGTAATACTTTGTGCAAACGAACCGAGAGAGAAAAAAATACTTACTGAAAAGAAAAAGAGTCGTACTTTTCTCATAAGCGCTGTTTAAAGGTGAAAGTTATAGTTATTTATGCTACTAAAGTAGGAGATAAATTTGAATTGTGCAATACCCTAAACCGGGTATTTAAGAAAAAACCATATTTGTGGATAAGTTAATTAATACCAATATATTACATAAGAAATGTGGCTGCAAAAAAACTATGGCAGGGTGTATTTGAATCTGGCTTCTATTTCGGAAAAACCATCCGGTAATCAACCTTTATCTTTCCTTTGGAAATGTCATCCAGCTTACGTTTCATTAGTTTTCGCTTCAGGGGCTTCAGGTAGTCAATAAACAGTTTGCCTTCAATATGATCATATTCGTGCAGTATAACTCTTGCTGTAATTCCGTTAAAAGTTTTGGTGTGTGTATTCAAATTTTCGTCCTCAAATTCCAATGTTACTTCTTCGTTACGCATTATGTCTTCCCTTATTTTGGGAATACTGAGGCACCCTTCGTTATACGCCCATTCCCTACCGTTAAGCGCTACAATATGGGCATTGATGAATACGCCTTTAAAGCCGGGGGCATCGGGATAGTCATCTTTTTCATCTTCTTCCTGGTTTTCAAAAATCTGTTCACTGTCCATCACAAAAAGGCGAATGGGTACATTTATTTGTGGTGCAGCCAAACCTACGCCATTACTGTTATACATCGTTTCCCACATGTCTGCAATAAGACTATTCAACTCGGGGTAACCGGAAGTTATTTCGTCACAAACCTTTCTTAAAACTGGTGAACCGTATGCTACTATTGGAAGAATCATTTGAATTTAGATTTCAGATTGGCGATTTTAGATTCGTCTGCAAATTTAAGGTTATCATTTTACTAAGACAATCTAAAATCGGCAATCTACATTCGTTCCAGGTATTCTTGTAAAATGATGGTAGCGGCAATCACATCAACATTGCCTTTAACACGGCGGTCTTTTTTCTTCATGCCCATTTCAAGCATGGCATCTTTTGCCATTTTAGATGAATAACGTTCATCAACTGTTTTGAGGGGTATTGCAGGGAATTCCTTTTGTATTTTTTTGATAGCAGCTTCAACCAGCGGTGTGCCATGGGTATCTGATTCATCCCAGTTTTTTGGGAGCCCGATAATGATCAATTCAACTTCTTCCTGTGCAAAATATTTTTTTAACCAGGGGATGAGTTCCCTGGAATCAATGGTTTCTAACCCCGTTGCAATGATCTGTAATGGATCTGTTACTGCCAAACCGGTTCGTTTACCGCCATAATCTATTGCAAGAATTCTAGCCATTTTTATAATAAAAATAAATCAAGAATAACGAAGATGGCAAATACAACCGAGGCAATGCCATTTGTTGTAAAGAATGCCATATTTACTTTACTCAGATCGGTTGGTTTTACTAATGTATGCTGGTAAATTAATAAACCGGTAAATAATGCCACACCTATCCAATACCAATATCCAAAGCCTCCATAAACACCGGCAGTTATTACACAGGTAGCCGAAAGTACATGCAGCAAATTGGAAACCAGTAGTGCTTTTGTTTTGCCCAGTGCAGC
>NZ_JANMUN010000093.1:0-6716 GCF_031391665.1 Ferruginibacter sp. | reverse complement strand
CTTATTTTGCCTGAATCATTTTTAGTCAATTCACGTAAATGTGTGGCGAGATTAAACTTTTCAGCAGCTCCCAAAACAAGATTCACACCTGGAATTTCAGAAATTTCTTTTGGCTTTAATTGCGCATAGCAGCCGGTAATAACCACTAAACTTTCGGGTGATTTACGTTGAATGCGTCGCACTAATTGACGGCATTCTTTATCTGCATTATCGGTAACGCTGCAGGTATTTATTACATATACATCGGCCACTTCATCAAAATCTTTTTTTACAAAGCCATCCTCCTCCAGCAATCTTCCTATAGAAGATGTTTCGGAGAAGTTAAGCTTGCAGCCCAAAGTGTGTAATGCAACAGATTTACTCATTGGGTGCAAAGATAAAACAAAAGCTTGCTTTAAATCTCCCCCGAAAAGAGGTACTTTTTAACACACTATGTATTCGTTGAACTTTTACTTTACTTTAGCACTTTATTATCGCTATGCTAAAAAAATATTTCCCATACATCATTTTAATCGCTGCTGCAATATTATTGTGGTACATAAAAAGTCACCAGCGGGGCAGTATTCCTAAAAAACAAAATACAGAGCAACGTAACAAAAGAGAAACCATTCCGGCTGTCACCAGAAATACAACTGATGACGGAGAACTAAACCGCCATCCACCAAAATTAATTTACAGTAAACATGCCCGCTGCCGTATGGATTGCCGCCATATTGATGAAAGCGAAGTGCAGGAAATTTTAGATGAAGGCACTATCAACTACAATAAAATAGAAAAAAGCGACAAAGGCAAAAGCTATCCCTTAGAAGGGGTTACGCATGATAAACAACGTGTGCGTATTGTGTTTGCTCCCAAAAATGAAAACCTGGTGGTGGTTACAGTTATTGATCTGGATAAAGATTGGTATTGCGATTGTAAATAATTTTTTAATATCACGAATTTAATATACGAATTACACAAATTAATGGTTTAATTTTATCGAAGAAATTTGTGTGACCCTGGATTAAATAATTCGTGTAATTCGAATAATTAGTGAAATAAGAAAAATGAAAATAAAATCTTTCCTGGCAAAACCTTTTGCCAGTTACATATATAAGCAAATAAAAAAAGGAATGGAAACTGCTGTGGAAGACCAGCAATCTACCTTTAACCAATTAATAAAAACTGCGGCCAAAACAGAGTTTGGAAAAGAACATGGCTTTGCAGATATAAAAACTTACGAAGATTTTGTTAAGCAGGTGCCCATTCGTGATTACGAAGCATTCAAAGTTTACATCGAAAGAATTAAGGAAGGTAAACACAATGTATTGTGGAAAGGCCAACCGATTTATTTTGCCAAAACAAGTGGCACCACCAGCGGCGTAAAATATATTCCTATCTCAAAAGAATCCATTCCCAATCACATCAACACGGCACGAAATGCTTTGTTGTGTTATATGGCCGAAACGGGCAACACCAAATTTGCTGACGGTAAATTAATTTTTTTAAGCGGCTCCCCAACTTTAGAAAGAGTAGGCGGCATACCAACAGGAAGATTAAGCGGCATCGTTAATCATCATGTGCCAAAATATTTACGGGCCAATCAATTGCCTTCTTACACTACCAATTGTATTGAAGAGTGGGAAGAAAAATTAGACAAAATAGTTGAGGAAACTATCAATCAAAACATGACACTCATCAGCGGCATACCACCGTGGATGCAAATGTATTTTGACAGGCTGCAGGAAAAAAGCGGTAAAAAAATAAGTGAATTATTTCCTGATTTTAGTGTGATGGTGCAGGGCGGCGTAAACTTTGAACCTTATAAAGCTAAGCTGTACGAAAGCATTGGAAAAAAAATTGATTGTATAGAATTGTTTCCGGCAAGCGAAGGGTTTTTTGCTTTTCAGGATACTCAAAATGCAGAAGGTTTATTATTAAATACCAACAGCGGCATCTTTTATGAGTTTGTACCTGCGGCGGAAATTTTTAATGATAAACCAACAAGAATAAGTTTAAAAGATGTACGGGTGGGAGAGAACTACGCTTTAATAATAAATAACAATGCTGGTTTATGGGGTTATAATATTGGTGATACAGTAAAGTTTGTTTCCACCAATCCTTACCGCATTATTGTTACCGGCCGTACAAAACATTTTATAAGCGCCTTTGGCGAACATGTAATTGGCGAAGAAGTGGAAGCCGCATTATTAAAAGCTGCCGAAGAAGAAAATGTGCAGGTCACAGAATTTACGGTAGCACCCATGATTGCCAGCGATGCCGGAAAAAGTTTTCACGAATGGTTTGTAGAGTTTGAAAAGCAACCGGCAGACTTATCCAGTTTTGCAAAAAAGGTAGATGATAATTTGCGGGCCAAAAATGTGTATTACGATGATTTGGTTGGCGGCAATATTTTACAGCAACTAAAAATATCTACCATTCATAAAAATGGTTTTATAGATTATATGAAAAGTATTGGCAAACTTGGCGGGCAAAATAAAATGCCGAGGTTGAGTAATGATAGAAAGATTGCGGATGAATTGGCAGAATTTATTGAGATTAAAAAGTATAGTAATAAAGAAGTCAAGTTTTAAAAACTTGACTTCTTTGCTTAATTAAATGGGTGCTTTAATTACAGCTTTTTCACTCCCGGTTGTATCGTCGTTAAATCCCCAATCTTCACCGGCTTACCACTATCACAACTGTTTCTTGCAGCAATACCAACTAAGCAGGATAACGCACCATCTCTTACACCAGCCGATTGTCTTAATGCATCCGCAGTACCGGGAATAAAAATTTTATCTTTCAATAATTTATCACCGCCGCCATGGCCACCTTCGGGTGTAAACACTTTAATCAATTCTGGTTTTCCAAAATTTTTGGTCAGCATCAATTCGTCATAATTTTTCTTTTCGTCACCTGCAGGCGGGTTACTTTCCTGTATCCATGCTTCTAATCTTCCTTCGGTGCCGTTAAAGGCAATGCGGTAACCTTCGTAAGGGGAGTATGCCGTTAGCGAATAACTTACCTGCACACCATTGGCATATTTTATTGACGCACCCATCTTATCAAAAATATCAATGTCTTCTTTCCACACACAACCGTCTCTTAAGTAACCATCGTACTGTTGGTTGTCGGCATACAGGGCCATCAATCTTTTATCCTTCGTCATATCCCAGTAAAATTTGCATTTGTCTTTGTACTCACATGTTCTGCAATTAACACCTCTGAACGAATTGTTTTTTCCATAGTGCTCCAATGCGCCGTAAGCAAAAACTTCAGTAGGGTCACTCTCTATCCACCAGTTTAATAAATCAAAATGATGCGATGCTTTATGTACCCAAAGGCTGCCACCATTTTTACGTAAGCGGTGCCATCTTCTAAAATAATCTGCACCATGGCGTACATCCAGGTACCAATGAAAATCAACAGAAGTAATTTTTCCTATTGCACCACTTCGTAATAATTCGTAAATTTTTGCACGGTGCGGTGAGTAGCGGTAATTAAATGTAACGGTAACTTTTTTACCAGTCATTTTTTCTGCATCAATAATTTCCTGGCATTTTGCTTCATCAGTTGTCATTGGTTTTTCCGAAATAATATCGGCACCCATTTGCATACCTTTTACAATAAATTCGTTGTGTGTGGCATCAACTGTGGTTACAATTAAAACATCAGGCTTAACTGTTTTCATCATCTCTTCAAAATTGGTAAATGTGGGGCAGTTAACTCCCATCATTTTTTTTGCTGTTTCTACACGGCCTTTATTGGTATCGCACAAGCCAACAAACTCCACATAATCTGCATAATCTTTCAATACATCTTTGCCCCACATGCCTGTACCCCGGTGGCCGGTGCCCACCATGGCGTAGCGTTTTTTTGGTCCGGTAAATAAAGCGGCAGTTTCTGCAACAGCATCATTCATCAGCATGCTGCCTGCTAAAACTGTTCCGGTAGTGGTAATAAATTTGCGGCGGCTAAAATTATTTTCCATTGTGCAAGTATTAATTATTGGTTAAGAAAAATTTAGTAAAACAGATTGGATGCTAAAGATATTTCAAAGCATTTGAAATTTTAATAAAATTTTGGGTAGTTTATTTACAAATTGATATACATTTGCACCAAGTTTATATTCAACACAAAGTGAAGTACAACAAAGCCCATATCATTTCAATAAACAATTATCCCGTTAGGGTAATGTTTGCTATTGAAACTGTATTGGAGCAGCTCCCCCGACCCCGACGTGGTTGCTGATAGGACGAGCAAGTAAAACCTGCCCCTGTCAGTGAAAAAATCTCCGAAAGTTTTCTAAAAAATATTTTTAATCTTACTTCAATTTAAACAAATTGGAAAATAGTAACATTATTATCAGGGTGGCTACACCAGCCGACGCACATTACGCAACAACTGTTACGGATGAAATGGCATCATCTGCAAAAGCAAGAGGAACCGGTATTGCAAAACGTTCTCCCGAATACATTGAACAAAAAATTAACGAAGGCAAAGCTGTTATTGCACTTACTAAAGATGGCGATTGGGTGGGCTTTTGTTATATAGAAGTTTGGAAAGGCGAGTATGTTGCCAACAGCGGTTTAATTGTTGCCCCCGAATACCGCAAGAGCGGTATTGCCAAACTAATTAAAAAAAGGGTTTTTGATTTAAGCAGGGAAAAATATCCTGATGCAAAAATTTTTGGATTAACCACCGGCCTTGCAGTAATGAAAATTAACAGTGAGCTGGGTTACGAACCGGTTACCTACAGCGAGTTGACCGATGATGAAGAATTTTGGGCAGGCTGCAAAAGCTGTGTTAACTACGATATTTTAATGAGTAAGGAAAGAAAAAATTGTATGTGTACTGCCATGCTGTACGATCCAACAGATCATTACGAACCTGCCGAAACAAAACAATTTTTTGAAGAGAATAAAAATATTTTTGAAAGATTGATCCGTTTTAAACAATGGAAATTATTAAAACCATTTTTTGAAAAACAAACAGCGGGTGGTGGTAGTGGTGCTAAATCTGTATTAAGACATTTTTTACATTTTTGATTTTTAAACTTTGATAAATGAATGAGAATATAAATAATAGTAATGGTTCCACTTCAGGAGATAAGGGAAAAAAAGTTGTTTTAGGTTTTAGCGGCGGCTTAGATACATCGTATTGTGTAAAATATTTATCCGCCGAATTAGGTTACGAAATTCATACCGTAACAGTAAACACTGGCGGATTTAGTGCAGAAGATATTGAGCAGATTGAAGCGCATGCTTATGCATTGGGTGCTAAAACGCATACTACTGTTGATGCTGTTGAAAGTTATTACGACAGCATTATTAAGTATTTAATATTTGGTAACTGCTTAAAAAATAATACCTACCCGTTAAGTGTAAGTGCAGAGCGTTTAAGCCAGGCCATGCACATTGCAGAGCATTCAAAAAATTTAAATGCAGAAGCTGTAGTGCATGGCAGTACCGGTGCCGGCAACGACCAGGTGCGTTTTGATATGATTTTGAATATTGATAATCCCGGCATAGAAATAATTACTCCCATACGTGATTTGCAATTGAGCAGGGAGGAAGAAATTACTTATTTAAGAAGTAAGGGAGTACAAATGAATTTTGAAAAAAACATGTACTCCATTAATAAAGGTTTATGGGGCACCAGTGTTGGTGGTAAAGAAACGTTGAACAGCAAAGGTATGTTGCCCGAAAGTGCATGGCCTACGCAGGTAACCAAAACTGGCTGCGAAGAAGTAAAATTGCATTTCGACAAAGGCGAATTAAAAAAAGTGAATGATGTTTCATTTGCTCATCCGTCAAAAGCCATTCAATATTTGCAAACTATTGCCGGGCCTTATGGTGTAGGCAGAGATATTCATGTTGGCGATACCATCATTGGCATTAAAGGTCGTGTAGGTTTTGAGGCCGCTGCACCAATGGTAATTTTAAAAGCACATCATGCTTTGGAAAAACATGTGCTTACTAAATGGCAGTTGCAATGGAAAGATACCTTATCGCAATTTTATGGCAACTGGATGCATGAAGGGCAGATACTGGACCCTGTTATGAGAGATATAGAAGCATACCTGGGAAAAAGCCAGCGTAAAGTTACCGGTGATGTTTTTGTACAACTCAATCCTTATCATTTTCAAATTATTGGAATAGAAAGTGATAACGATTTAATGAGTGCAAAGTTTGGTAAATACGGTGAGATGAATACAGGGTTTACCGGCGAAGATGTGAGAGGTTTTACAAAAATATTTGGTAATCAGGTTTCAATCTATCACAGCGTAAGTGATAGTAATAAAAAAGAAAAATGATAAAAGCAGGCATTATAGGAGCAGCAGGTTATACCGGTGGTGAATTAATCCGTTTGTTGATTAATCACCCCAATGTACAAATAGCTTTTGCACAAAGCAGCAGCAATGCAGATAATGAGGTTAGTAAAGTACATGGTGATTTGGTTGGAGAAACTGATTTGAAATTTTCTGCTGCTCATCATTTTGATGTAGATGTTATTTTCTTTTGTGCAGCGCATGGCGAATCTGCAAAATTTATTACAGCACATAATATTCCTCCAGCTGTTAAAATAATTGATTTAGCCAACGATTTCAGGTTAGATACAAAATCAGAAATCGGCAAGCGAAAATTTGTTTACGGCTTACCGGAATTGCAAAAAGAAAAAATTAAAACTGCCAATAATATTGCCAACCCCGGTTGTTTTGCAACAGCCATTCA
>NZ_JANMUN010000115.1:0-6425 GCF_031391665.1 Ferruginibacter sp. | reverse complement strand
TTACCACCCATTAAGCCGGGAATAATAGTAATCCGTTTTAATAATTCTGTTTCCATAACCTTTATTTTGAGATTATAAAGATACAATTTAAAAAGCCTCACCCCAACCCCTCTCCCAAAGAGAGGAAACTGGAAGGAGACTCTTTTAAAATTGAAGGCTTTCTATTATTAGAAAGCCTTCAATTTAATAAGTTGAACAAAGAACTAATTGTACAAGAGATTGACACAACGATGTTGATTAATGATAAAATGTCCGTCCCAAAAAAACTCACCCCAGTTCCCTCTCTTTCGGAGAGGGAACTGGAAGAATGCAGCTTTTATAATTTAAACATTTAATGTTTGCTTTTATCTTCCTCCATTTCCTCCGCTGCGGCGGAGATTGGGTATTATTTTATCAACCCTGCAAAATGATGTACTGTACGTACCAACTGCGATACATAACTCATTTCATTATCGTACCAGCTAACTGTTTTTACCAATTGTTTGTCGCCGGTTTTTATAACACGGGTTTGTGTAGCATCGAATAAACTGCCGAATGTAATTCCTATAACATCGCTGCTAACTATTTCATCTTCGTTGTAACCAAAACTTTCGTTGCTGGCGGCTTTCATAGCGGCGTTAATTTCATCTGCCGTTACATCTTTACCCAACACACTATATAACTCGGTTACACTGCCGGTAATTACAGGCACTCTTTGTGCACCACCATCTAACTTACCTTTTAAATTAGGTAACACTACACCAATTGCTTTTGCAGCGCCGGTGCTGTTAGGTACAATATTTTGTGCAGCTGCACGTGCCCTGCGTAAATCGCCTTTGGGGTGTGGTGCATCCAATGTATTTTGATCGTTGGTATAAGCATGAATAGTACTCATTAAACCGGTGATGATGCCATATTTTTCGTCCAGCACTTTTGCCATTGGCGCCAAACAGTTGGTAGTGCAACTTGCACAACTGATAATAGTTTCGGTGCCATCTAAAATTGCGTGGTTAACATTAAACACTACAGTTTTTAAATCGCCGGTTGCCGGTGCAGAAATTACCACACGTTTTGCTCCTGCTGTAATATGTGCTGCTGCTTTTGCTGCATCGGTAAAAAAGCCGGTGCTTTCAATTACCACATCCACATCATGTGCTCCCCATGGAATTTGTGCCGGATCTTTTTGTGCGTATATTTTTACTTCGTGCCCGTTAACTGCAATTGCGTTTTCGGTATGGGTAACAGTTTGATCAAAACGGCCCTGTGCACTGTCGTACTTTAATAAATGTGCCAGTACTTCGGGACTGGTTAAATCGTTTATTGCCACAACATCAATACCCTTCATGTTGTAAATTTGGCGAAATACCAAACGGCCAATACGTCCGAAACCATTAATTGCAACTTTAACTGTACTCATAACTGTAATTTAAAATTTGAATTTTTAATTTGAGATGGCAAAATTACTGTTTGTACCACACATAAAACAGTATTATTTTAAAGATTTTACTATTGGTAATAAGTGGCGGTTTACGCACCGCAAACGTTTTAAAAATATTTACTGACTAAATCCTTAAAATATTTGGCTAAAAAACTGCCGTATGTTATCTTTGCCGTCCTTTAATAAAAGATGCCGCGTTGGTCAAGGGGTTAAGACGCCTCCCTTTCACGGAGGAGTCACGGGTTCGATTCCCGTACGTGGTACAGATTTAAAAACAAAAGCCTTGATAGTCTTAACTTTCAGGGCTTTTTTAATTTTAGGAAAGATCAAAAGGGACGGTTGAACTTTATAATTCCTTTAGAAAGTGTAATAAAGTTTGAAATCCCTAAATGTTGTTGTTTATTTGATATTAATATAGTTATTTAGAAGTATGAATTTTAAAAAGTTAGAAATAGAAGGATTCAGAGGAATTAAAAAAGCTGAGATTGACGGGTTATCAATGGTTAATATTTTTCTAGGTCAAAACAATTGTGGAAAGACAAGCCTGTTAGAAGCCATTTTTTTACTTGCTGGATATAACAATGCAAACCTAGCCTTGAATATTGATTTATTCAGAGATTTAATACATAATGAAGAAAATGATTTTAGTTTCTTATTCTATAACTTAAACTATTCTTCGGTTTTAGTATTATCAGCAGAACTAACTAATAAAGAACAAATCAAGTTAGAAATCCTCCCAAAAGATAGTAGCGGCCAAACAAAAATAATCATTGCAGATGGAAATAAAGTTTCCGACCTTACTGATAGTTTTTCAAATTCTGCATCTGACGAGAGTAATAGCAGGAGCGTCAATCAATTAGAATTTAAGAGTACGATAAAAGCGTTTCAACAACAAAAAGTAGAATACCGTTCTACGATAGTAGGAATTAGGGCTGGAGAAAATTTTCAATTAACGACTAAACTCGACCCCAAAAAAAGGAAAGATAATTTTAAAGCTCTTTTACAAGGTTCGCATTTATTACATTCGAAAGATTTACCTAAAAAACTACAACGCTTAATTATCGATAAAAGAAAAGATTCATTAATCAATGACCTTAAACAAATAGACCCAAAGATTACAGACATTACCGCATTTAGTGATAATATGATTTATATAGACACAGGTGCAAAGTCATTAATGCCTTCTAATTTAATGGGTGATGGATTTATAAAATATTTGCACACTATAATAAATATAAACGAAGTTAAAGGGGGTGCTATGCTTATCGATGAAGTTGATAATGGATTACATTTTAAGGCATTAAAAAATTTATGGAGAATACTTTTAAGAACTGCTAGCGCTAATAAAACCCAACTATTTTTAACTACTCATAGCAAAGAAGCACTAGTGTATTTAAAAGAGGTTTTGGAAGAAAGCGAATTTATAACTTTTCAAAATGATGTGAAATGTTTTACAATCAGTAAACTTGCCGATTCAACTTTAAAATCATATAGATATGATTTTGAAGCTTTTGAATATGCAATAGAAAATGATGTAGAAATAAGAGGAGAAATATGATAAATTTATTAAATTTCGCAGTTGAGGGTAACGACATTAAGTTTATACACGACTATATTTTATTTCTAAAATTAAAAATTGAAACTCTAACCCAAACTCCAACTGGTGGCTGGACCAATCTTCATCTTGTTTCAAATAAATTTCAAGAAGTTTCTGACAAACAAGGTCAAAACATAGTAATATTTGATGCGGATGAAGATGCAGAACAAAGAAAATTAGACTTACAAAGAAGAGCAGCAGAATTAAATATACAATTCGATTTATTCTTATTTCCTGACAATACATCTTCCGGTGAAATTGAAGACTTGCTCCTAAAAATAATTAATCCTAAATATTCAGATTTTACCGATTGCTTTGACGGATATATTGAATGTATTAATAATTGCGAGAATCCTGTACATGCAAAAATCATGAAATCAAAAATATTTGCTTATTTAGAATGTACTAACCAACAAACTAATCTCACAAAAGTAGATTTTTTGAATACCGAATATTGGGATTTAAATAATCCTGCTTTGAATCCCTTAAAGGTTTTTTTACTCAAGCAAGAAACCATTTTAAATGGTAATGCTTAATATAAAGCTTTCATTTTTTCTTGGCATTAAATTTCCCTTTCGTTTTTTATAAATCAATTTTTTCGTAGAGCAGACTAAGTTTTCGAATTTGATGTCCAATTTGGTTCTTATATATTTCTACTAATTCATTAAACGTCCTGCTTTCCCATAAAATACGACCTCTATGGAAAGTAGTTAACTATTCATTTTTTCTGCATCGTTTATAAATCTTTATTGTTTTTAAACTATCGGTACAAACTGATACTTGAAACAAAAGGAAAGCATTTTAGCGATGAAAGGTTTTTTTATTTTGTGTTTGCGGCGGTTTATGGTAAATGAAAACCCTGCAAAAAGCAGGGTGTAAAATACTGACTAATAAAATATTTTCGTTTTAATTGCTTTTGAGTTGCTTGGCCTTAATCTTTGCTTTTCTGTTTGCAACCCATTCTCCCAGTTCTTTTTCTTGTTTTTTTGTTGTGAGGTTATACACCATCATTGGTCCGTCAACATCAGCATCGGTAATAATTTTGCTTTTTTTATTGCTGTTTTCATGATTTAAATTTACTGATTTTTAAAATATAAATCAACATATTTTTTGCCCGAAGCGTTAAGGTGATGGCATTTTTAATTATGTAAATATTTTTCATGTATAACAAACTTAAATGATTATTTTCTAATAGCGGCACTGCATTTGCAAGCAAAAAGTAACTATTATTTTAAAAAATCAAACGCATGAAATTTACATTCTTTTCCGTATTAGTAGTAATTATTACTGCTGCATCCTGCAATAACGCCACACAACCTGTAACTGAAACCCTGTTTACAACAGATACTTTAAAAGTTGTAAAAGAAAATACGCCTGTTGCCAGTACAGTTTGTTATGCATCTACAGGTAACAATACAGTTAATTTAAAACTGCTGATAAATGGCTCATCAGTCACGGGGAATTTATTATACAATCTTAAAGAAAAAGACAGCAACAAAGGCGATTTAACCGGCACATTAAAAGGTGATACTTTACTGGCTGATTATAATTTTATGTCGGAAGGGGTACAATCAACAAGGCAGGTAATTTATTTGTTAAAAGACAATGCAGCAATTGAAGGCTATGGCGACGTGGAAGAAAAAAATGGTAATATGATTTTTAAAAATACCCGAACGGTAACATTTGGCAAAGGCGTAAAGCTGCAAAAAGTTAACTGCGAAAAATAAAATTTCATTATAAATTTTTTCTGTTGTTGTAAAGAGTTTCCAACTTTTTAAATTCTTTTAAATGAAGATTTTATAATTAGGTTGGCAACTCTTTTACAATCTTTTTTATTTTTTACTAAAGATTTTTCAACCAAGGTTGCCAAATCCAATAAAACATTTTTCTAAAAATTTTACTATTAGGTTTTTCTTAACATCATTTGCCAATTTATAATTGTCATCTATAAAAAACCATAAAATTATGAGAAAAATTTTGAGTTTATTCTTAGTATTTATTTGCAGCGGACTTTTAGCCACTGCACAAATTAAAAAAGGTGCTGTGCTTTTAGGCGGACAAATTGCTTTTGCTGATGCAGATGCAGAAAGCAATAACACCCAGCCCAATCAGCAACAAAGCCAAAAAAATAATAGTGCCTTTTTTAGAGTCTCAGTTGGCAAAGCCATAAAAGAAAATACTGTCGTAGGTATAAATGCCGGATATGGCAACAATAAAAATGAAAATTTTAATAACAACACATTAGTTTCCAGTTCAGACTTTAAACAATTCAGCGTGGGAATTTTTTACAGGCAGTATAAAAAGATAGGTGGCGATTTTTACTTTTTTGGCGAAGGCGGTGTTGATTATATTGGCTCCACACAAAAAGACACCAATTTTCCCGGAAACAATCTTACTACCCGTAAAGGCTCAGGTGTACAATTATCTTTAACACCGGGCATCTCTTACCAGGTACTTAAAAAATTACAGTTAGAAATTCTAATTCCTGATATGGCAGCTTTGCAATACAATACTTTAAAAACAACAGCACAAAATTCTACGGCAAAGCAAAACCAATTTTCATTTAATACAAGTTTAAGCTCTTCCCCGCTTAATTCTTTAGGAATAGGATTTAGATTGGTATTATAATTTTACAAAAAAAATCGTGGTGCAAGAAAATTGCGCCACGATTTTTTTTAGATCTAATGCTTTTGTTGATGTCAGTGAAGAATTGGTATAACTATTTTATTCCTCCGCCCTTCCTCTTTCTGCTTCAATTATCTTTCCAAAAAAAATTGCATTCATCATAAGCTTAGTACCCCCAAGCCAAAATGCACGAAAGTTGGGATTGTTATCTATATTAATAATTCTGCCACTGCCCAAAGTATTTACAATAACAGCAGCCGAATTTTTTAAGGCTTCTTTATTTTCTTTGCTCAGCCAGCCACTTTGCAAAGGATTATCTTTATAACAAAACGGCGAGGCGTAGGGGTTTTTACTTTTTTCCATATATACACGGTTGGCTTTAAATAAACTTATTGTGCTTTCAGTATAACCAAATGTCAGCGGGTGTGTTAAGTCAGCATCGGCTCCAAAAATTGCACCGTTCATTTGTTGTGCACCATCAATTTCTTCACCTTCGGCATAGGCCATTCTTTTGGTGCTGTCAACTGGTGGTTTTACTTTTTTTAATGTAACGATGTTAATGCCGTTCACCGATGCCCACTGCACCGCTTCTTCCAATAAAATTAAATTCCCGCCATTGCTTACCCATGTTTTTAATTTTTCCTTATTTAAATCAATGTAAGATCCGGCTGCCATTATCAGTGTATTGTATTTGTTTAAATCTACACGGTTAAATATTGCAGGCTCCAGGTGTGTTGCCGGTATATTCATTCGCTGATCAAGCAAATGCCAAATTTCTCCGGCATC
>NZ_JANMUN010000084.1:0-11413 GCF_031391665.1 Ferruginibacter sp. | reverse complement strand
CACCAATACAACTTACAAATACCAGGTTTTATTTGATCCCTATGCCAGCAAAAAAGAATTTAATCAAATGGCTGATGGCTGGTTCACCAAACAAATGCCCGACCTTAATCAAAACAATGCTTACGTTGCAAATTTTTTAATTCAGCATGCTTTGTGGACGGTAGAAAATTTTGGAATAGATGGATGGCGCATTGATACGTATGCTTATAACGATTTAGATTTTATGAACCGGTGCAACAAAGCATTAACCGATGAGTATCCGCAAATATTTATGTTTGGCGAAACATGGGTGCATGGTGTACCCAATCAAAGTTATTTTGTACAAAATAATTATACTGTTCCTTTTAAAAGCAATCTGCAATCCGCTACCGATTTTCAAACTTTATGGGGTATTACAGATGGCATGACAAAAGATTTTGGGTGGACGGACGGGATAAATAAATTATACACTGCATTGGCGCAGGATTTTGTTTATAAAGATGCCACCCGAAATGTTATCTTTTTAGATAATCATGATTTAAGCCGTTTTTATTCTGTAGTGGGAGAAAATTTGGAAAAATATAAATCAGCTTTATCCTGGCTGCTTACCTGTAGGGGTATACCGCAAATTTATTATGGCGATGAAATTGCAACAACAGGCGTAACCAATCCCAGCGATGGTTATGTACGTTTAGATTTTGCCGGCGGCTGGAAAAACGATACGGTTAATAAATTTACCATTGCAGGAAGAACACAAAAAGACCAGGCCATCTTTCAGCATTTGGCAACATTGGCTAATTACCGTAAAACATCATCTGCATTAACTTCTGGTAAAATGATGCAGTATATTCCTGTTGATGGTGTGTATGTTTATTTCCGGTACAACGATAAACAAACAGTAATGGTTGTAATGAATACCAGTAAAGAAGATAAGAAAATTTCATTTGATAAATATGCAGAAAGAACAAATGGCTTTACAAAATATACTGATATAGTTTCTAAAACTGTAAGTGAGTTTAAAGAGTTTACATTAGGCAGTTATAAAACTGCAGTGCTGGAATTAAACAAATAATCATCACCCCTCAAATTTTTAATGTGAAAAAAATAATCCTTTCTTTTTTTCTCTTTTGTATTTCACTCTCCCTTATTGCACAAAAACAATTGGAAGTTTATCCTGGCAACTGGTGGGCCGGCATGAAGATGAATAAAGTGCAATTAATAATTCATGAAAAAGACAGAACTGTTATTTTGGCTGTAGCAAAATTAGTAGTACAATCATCGTCACCCGATATAAAAATTATCAAAGTAAATACGGTAGAAAATAAAAGATACCTTTTTGTTGATGTTGAAATTGCAGCCAATGCAAAACCACAAACTGTTACTATTTCATTTGGAGGCATAATTAAAAATGAATGGAGAAAATTTCAATTTGAAATTAAACCAAGAAGAAAAAACTTGGGTACCGCTTATGCACAGGGTGTAACGGCGAAAGATTTTATTTATTTGCTGATGCCCGACAGATTCAGCAATGGCGATGAAAGCAATGATAAGTTTGCGGATATGAATGATCCGCAATCGGATAGAAGCAATCCTTTTCTGCGACACGGTGGCGATTTAAAAGGCGTAGAAAATCATTTGGATTATTTTAAAGATTTAGGTGTAACGGCATTGTGGCTAACACCAGTTATTGAAAATAATATGCACCTTACCGATGAAGGCGGCACTAAACGCAGCACTTATCATGGTTACGCATTTACCAATCACTACCAGGTTGATAAACGCTTTGGCGGTAACGAAGCGTATAAAAGTATGATTGACGCAGCACACAAAAAAGGTTTAAAAGTTATTCAGGATGCGGTGTACAATCATGTGGGCAACGATCATTTTTTTATTAAAGATATGCCCATGAAAGATTGGGTACACCAATGGCCGCAATATACCAACACCACTTATAAAGATCAACCGTTGGTTGATCCTTATGCATCTGCAATTGATAAAAAAATTGTTACCGATGGATGGTTCACGCCTTTTATGCCCGATTTAAATCAAAGCAATCCTTATGTTTCTAATTTTCTAATTCAAAATATCATCTGGAGTGTGGAAGAGTTTGGTATTGATGGCTGGCGAGTGGATACTTATTTTTACAGCGACAGAGATTTTTTAAATAAAGTGAATGATGCACTGGTAAAAGATTTTCCGGCAACAACTGTTTTAGGAGAATCAACTGTAAGCAATATTGTTAATGGTGCATACCTTACAAAAAGTAAAATTAATTTTCCTTTTAAACACAATGCACCAGGCGCTTTAGATTTTACAGTAAGTTATGCCATGCTGGATGCCTTAAAACAAAATTTTGGCTGGAGCGAAGGCGTAAGTAAATTATATACCGCTCTTGCAACAGATGTTGTTTACGAAAACCCCATGAACAATTGTATATTTTTTGATAACCACGATATGAACCGTTATTTTTCTGAAATAGGAGAGGATATCAATAAATATAAAACCGGTTTAACCTGGTTGCTTACTTTGCGTGGTATCCCTCAAATGTATTACGGTACCGAAATATTGATGAAGAATTTTAAAGACCCCACCGATGCAGAAGTGCGTAAAGATTTTCCCGGTGGTTGGGCTGCGGATAAAGAAAATAAATTTATTGCAGCTAACAGAACAGCTGCCGAGAATGAAGCATTTGATTTTGTAAAAAAGCTGGCCAATTTTCGTAAAACTTCTTCTGCCATTACCACAGGCAAATTAATGCAGTATGTGCCGCAGGATGGAGTGTATGTTTATTTCAGGTACAACAGCAATCAAACCATTATGGTAATTGCCAACACTGCAAAAGAAGAAAAGAAAATATCTTTTGAAAGATTTACAGAAAGAACAAAAGGTTTTAGCGAATATAAAAATGTGCTTACACAAACAGAAGGCAATATCAAAGAAATTACATTAGGTGCTTATCAAACTGCTGTACTGGAATTAGTAAAATAAGAAACCCCGGCTATTAGAACCCGGGGCAAATGCAAAACCTATTTGTGCTTGTGTTATTGACTAACAAAGAGTTTTTTGGTGTCCATAATTTTTTCCTCAAAAATTATTTGTAAGTTATAATTACCTGCTGCCAGGTTTTTATCTTTAATATCAAAATAATAATTAGAAGCCTGTGCTGTGGTTATTTGTCTTGAGCTTATAAGCTGACCGTTAGCACTTACCAGATTCAATTTTAATTTTCTGCTGTCGGGGTTGGTAAAAGGAATGTTTACATAAAACCCATCCTTTACGGGGTTAGGGAATATATTAATTTGCCCGCCCTTTATATCAAGCCTTAAAGTTCTGGTATCGCTGTAACTAATGCGTCCGTTAATATCCACTTGCTTTATCCTGTAATACAAAACTGAAGCATTTAAACTAGCTATCCCTGCATCAGTATAATTATAAGCAGTGCTGCCGTTAGTAGATTTATTTACTGTAGCAATAGTGGTGTAACTTGTATTGTTGGTGCTGCGTTGCAATTCGTAATGATGATTTGCATCTTCATTAGCAACTGCCCAGTTTAATAATCCATCATTGCCTTGTTTTACAACATCAAAAGAGAGCCAGTTTACAGGTAGAAGAACGCCGCCAAGAGTTGCAGAGGATGTTGGTCCTCCTGAATAACTAGCATTATTGATGACAGTTGTGCCGGCTCTTGCATAATATAATTGGCCTTCTACAGAAGTGCCAACACCAGAGCAAAAGAAAAGAGCATTTCCAGTAATAGAACCTGCAAGTGGAAGAGTTACCAATGAGACATTACTGGCAACCGTTGGACCTCCACTAAACTCTAATTCCATTACAGGCGTTTCAACACCTGCTCCAATGGTCACATTAAAAACAGCACCAGTTGCAATTTCATAATGTCTGAACCCCCCTTCTGTATAGCTATTTCCAATTATCCATCCTGAACCAACAGTTGGCACACCAATGATAGCTAGTGTTGGTATGGGTGTTGTCGCATCTGGTACTGCAACATCAAATTGCAAAGTAGAAATATTACCATTTACTGCCGGTATCGGTCTAATATATATTATAACTCTTGTTGAAGAAGATCCAGCTCCTATACTTGCCTGCATAGTTTGTGAAATGCCTGTAAGAGCATTCATAACAATCATTGCTGTACACAAAAGATATTTCATAATGAGTTTTTTTATTTTTTCTATTAAAACAATATTGATAAGAATTAATTCGGCAGAGTCTGAGTTCTAAACGTCAATGGGGCATTTCCCAAAGCAGTTATTAAAAGTAAATCCCTGTCGTTATTTAAGCTTGAAAATCTTACAACTTTATTCAGATTTACATCAGCTGAATGATAAACATTATTAATAAAACTTAAAGGCAAATTTCCAAGTGTATTAACTAATATATGATCCCTGTCATTATTTAAACTGGTAAATCTTGTTTGAAGATTAAAATTCGCATTACCTCCCCACAACAAATTAACAGTACCCAAAACCGGATGCGCTGCTGTTGTATATGCAGCAGCTGTGCCAAATAACTGGGGCTCAGTAGCAGTTCTTGCATCAATTACATTTGTTGTAAATGCAGTAGATTTAGTTTCGTTTACAGCTTTAGGAAAATTAACCTGGTCGGTACTTAATCCAAGATGATTGCGATGGCGAACCGCAACAATATAATTACCATCCGGTAAATTATTAAATGTTACCGGGCTAACACCATCTACATCAACAATATCGCCATCTCTTTGTATTAATGCACTACGGGTTTGTAAAATAACATTACCCGGTGATGCATTTAAATTCCTTAATTCTAAAAATACCCAGTCAACAATATTTTCTGCAGCTATGGCCTGTGCTGTAACAACAGTACTGCTGGTAATTGTTTCTACACCGGTGTTACTAACATGTGTAAATGCGGTGTTATAAGGCGCAACTCTGTAGGGGTCTGTACTGGGGAAATTAGCTGTGCTTGCAGATGAACCAAAAGGCAGAGTACGAAGATTATCGAACATTAAACCAGTGGGTGCATCATAAGCACCCTGTAAAAATGCTCTGGATCCAAGCGTTAAAAATTTATTTATTCCAGATAGTGAACCTGCATTTGCTGTAATTGGTGCCGAAACCCTGTTAGTGCCTGCATTATGTCCTTCAGCAACCGAACTCCAGTCGGTACCATTATTAAAATATCCTACAACATTTGCTTCAGTACCTGTTACATCGGTTGGGTCAATATATTGTCCTTCAAGTGTAACTGTTCCGCCTGTAATACCTGTTCTGGTTATTGGCCATGCTGTGTTAAGATGAGACGCAGTCATGGGAGGTTTAGCAGGGTCAGGAGTTCCCAAAACCCTCACTCCAAAATTGGCACTTGCAAAACTGCTTCCAGCAGTAGTTAAGTAAGCAGGGCGGTAGTTGGTGTTTTCGCCAACAGGTAATTCGTATGCTGCTATATTACCCGTTAATTCTTTTTTTAATTGTCCGGTTCCGTTAGTCCAAATAAATTTGGCAGCACTTGCCCCGGTAATATTTGCAGTTGGGCTAAGTGTAAGGTTTAAATTGCCAGTTTGAAATTTACCAGTAGTAAGTACCATGCTGGTGCCAATACGGGTATTGGTATTTAGTAATGTTGCGTTGGCAGCATTATCTAATTCTAAATTAGGAATGGTAAATCCTCCCATATCCACATTTTGCAACGCACTGCCTTTTAAAAGTAGCAGGCCGGTTCCCTGTATATCCACATTGCTGGTTACATCACCCTGTACCGTTACCGTGGCACCCGGTTGAATAAAAAAAATAGCATTGTCGATTTTTAATTGTGCAGTTGCAGTTACTGCTAAAGAGAAAGAGAGTATTGAAAATAATATTCTTTTCATAAAAAAAATTTCAATTGTTAACAGATCAGCGGGCAGTATTAGTTTACTTAAATTATACAGGCAAGTTAATATTAACTTACCCATTGTTTATTGCTGTATTTAGTAAACGGTACTTTCCGCTTAGTAAATGGATGCTTTTGGTTGTAAAAGTAAAACACTATCAGGAAATTGCATATACCCTAAATAGGGGATATTTTAGCCAAAAACATAAAACAGAGGATGTTGGATAGGCTGCATGAAAATACAAAAAATATTTTACAATAAAATATTCCAGACAAATTGATTCATCCATTTTCTGCCCTCTTCATCATCATCTTCTCTAACCCATTCTTTTATTCTTTCTTTAATGGTAGATTTTAAAGTATTGTTGGTATAATATTTTTTTGCTTCAACAGCTTTTATACTTTCAGTATTTACCCCGTTTACCATTACTTTGGTGGCAATGTAAGAAGTGTACATCCTTGGTATGGTCAATCCTAAAATCATACCGGGCAATCCACTAACAGAGCAGGGGCCGCCGGAAATAGTAATTTCATCGGTGTAAAAAGCAAAAATATAAACGGAGTCCATAATTTTACCCACTGCTTTGCGGCAGTTAAAGCCTGCAATTTCCCTGTTCTCGTTACTCAGTTTCCATTCAATAGCGGGAATACTGTCTGCTACATTAAATTTAGAACCCACCACATCTTTTTGCATATTAAATTTACCTGCTGTAAAATCAAAAAACCAACTGTTTTCTTCATCACCACGGCGCATAAATTCGGGCACTTTTTTTTCGCCCCAGTGGTCAAATTTGTAAACACTTTTATTATCGGCAAAAGTGTAATTGAAATAACCGGTTTTAAAATCGGGCATATTTTCTTTAAGCATTTCGGTCCAGCTGTTATTGCCCATTGTTTTTTTAATGTTGGTTTTTACTTCGTATTCAATTACAGCTTTATCAATAAACTGCTGGGCAGTGGCTGTTAGCACAGTCAAAAGCATTGCGGATAAAAATATAATGCGTTTCATCTTTATTATTTAATTATTAATATTGGTAATTATTTTGTTGCTTTTGCTGCTTTGTTTTTAAAGTTCCAGGTAAAACCAATCATCCAGTATCTTTTAAGCCGGTCATTTCTTTCTTCAGATAATGTGTTGCCATAAAAACTTCTTTCAATCCCTATATTCTGGTTTAAAATATCTCTTACAACAATATATGCTGTAAACTCATCTTTTTTAAAAGTGCGCTGCATCCTTGCATTCCATATTTGGTTAGTAAGATTATTTTGAAAGTCAACAGTTTTCTGGCGGCTGAAAAAATTATAATCTGTACTTATCGACCATACTTTTTTATAATACACGGTACCATCTAACCGCACATTATTAGTATTGAATTTTTTTATAGTACTGTTTTGAGAAGTGGTATTTCTGTTATTATTAAAATTTTCGCTTAAAGAAAAATCATACTTTTTATCCTTTGATTTTGAAAGATAAATAGACAGCCCCGAATTTAAAGTTTGAGAAAAACTGGTTTTGCTGTTAATAACATCAGCAAATTTACTGTAGCTGATGTTGGGGTTTAAGCCCACACGTACATCCAGTTTTTTTAACTTCATGCCAATGCCACCGTAAAAATTAAGGGATATGTTTCCGTTGGTGTTTATTGGCTGGGTAGTGGTTTTACCACTGTCTAAATTAATAGTGCGGTTGTTGGTTATTGAATTGCTGATGGTTCTTAAATTAAGGGATTGGTATGTCCAAATTTCCTTAAGAAAATTATAAGTATTGTGCGAAACACTAAAATTGTTGGTGAAAGATGGTTTTAAATTGGGGTTACCAATGTACTGGTTAAAATAATCGTTATTGTCACGTAATGGTTGCAGTTGGTTAAGGGTTGGCTGCCTGGTATTTCCATTGTAATTAAATCTTATACTGTAATTACTTTTATAACTGTAGGTAAAGTTGGCCGATGGAAAAAAGTTGGTGTAATTTCTTATATAATCTTTGTTAAAAGTATTATCTGCCAAATCAAAATGTGTTAAGCCAAAGCCACTGCCAAAATTAAATTTTATCTTTTTATAACTGTAGCTGATTTTTGCGCCGGGTTTGTTAATGGTTATAATTTGTTTAAACTGGTTAGATAAAGAATCAACCGTTAAATCGTATTTACCTGTTACATTAGAATAGCTGTAAGTAAGCTGATTGTTGGTGCCGTTGTTGTAGGTTATTGAGTGAGAAAGTTCTAAAGAGTATTTTTTATTAAGTGGCTCGGTGTAAACAAAATTAGCCGAAATATTTTGAGTGCTTTTGTCAGTAGCCCTTAGCTGGTTAAGGTTTTGTATATTGGAGGGAGCACCATTAAAATAACTTTGATTTACTGATTTTAAAAAACTGTTACCATTGGTTTCCAGTAAATTCCAATCGGTATTTAAAGAAAAAGTACGGCGTGCTTTTTTAAATTTATGTTTAAATATTACACTGCCATACAACGAATGTTTATCGGAGTTGGTTTGTTTTATTGAATTGCTGCTGTTTTTTAAAGTGCCTGTTCCGCCAGCAGTAGCTGCATTTCGCATTTCATCACTTTCTGTATGATAAAAATTAGCTTTGGCTGTAAATTTAATGGTATTGTTAGAATCTATTTTTATATCGTAAGAACCACTGGTTTTAAAATTACTTCTGTTAACATTAATACCCACAATTTCGTTTGTATTTAGTGCAGAGTCGCCAACCTGCTGTTGTGTAAAGCCCGTTTTGTTGTTAGTATAAATCTGGCTGTTGTATTTAGGCGATATGTTCAACGTTTGTTTATCGTTCCATTTATTACTGTACTGCAACCCTGCATTGGTATTTTTAATAAACCCATTTTCCGTATCTACATTCGGTTCGTCATCGCTGCCACCACCACGGTACATAAACATCATGCCACCATCTTCGTCCATACTCATTGTATAATTATCGCTCTCACCGCCAAATTTTTCATTGTCCTGCCAGCTAAGCCCATCCTGCCCGGTATTACCATTTAATAAAAAGGCAGTTAATTTTCTTTTTCCTTTAAATGAGCTGAATAATAAATTAGTGTTGTGCCGGTTATCAAGCGTATCGAGTAAACCACCAGCCGCATCTATCTTTCCAAAGTAGCCATGTTTTTTATCATCTTTTAATTTAAGGTTGATGGTTTTTTTTGTGTTACCATCATCAATGCCTGTAAACTCGGCCTGCTCACTTTTTTTATCAAATACCTGCACTTCTTTAACGGCATCGGCACGTAAATTTTTTACGGCCATACCCGGGTCATCACCAAAAAATTCTTCACCGTCTACCAAAATCTTTTCTACTTTTTGCCCCATAGCTTTTATTTCACCATTCTTATCTACCTGTATGCCGGGTAATTTTTTTAAAAGTTCTTCTACGTTTGCATTGGCACTTACTTTAAAACTGTCGGCAGTGTAAATGGTAGTGTCGCCTTTTATTTTAATGGCACTTCCGGTTTTTACAATTACTTCCTGCATCAGTTTACTTTTGCTGGTAACCGACACGGTACCCAGCTTTGTTTCAGCATCTTTTAATGCTATATTATCTAAAAGATCGGCGTAAAATGGGTGAGTGGTCATTAAAATATAGTTACCGGGTTTTACATCTTTCAATATAAAATCGCCGTCGGTATTGGATCGGGTAAACTTGTACAGTACAGAATCCTTTACAGTTAATAATGCTACAACGGCATTTTTTACAGGTTTTTTTTCTGTGGTGTCTTTTAAATTTCCTGTAACGGTAATGTTTTGGCTAAAAGATGATAGACAAAGGCAGAGCATGCCAATGAGCATTGCAGAAAGTTGGTGCATAATCAGGGGTTTGGTTTTGTTTTTTATGGCTGTAACTAAAATCTTAGTTAAAAATAAATTTATTAATTAGCAAATCCTAAATAACTAATCTTAAATTTACGTTAAAGCAAAAATCGGTTTTGTAAAGATCAATTATAAACTCATTTCCATAAATGGCAACTTCACAATCATCAGTGGCAAAAAAGAAAACCAAAAAAAAATTGGATAAAGCAATTAAATACGAAGAACAATACTTTGTTGACAGTACCAAAGCAGTTTGGAATTATTCATTGTTTACCGATGAAGACATCCGCAATTATCAAAATGGAACTTTGTACAATGCTTACACAAAATTTGGAAGCCACCGTATTAAAGTACTGGATACCGAAGGTTTTTATTTTGCAGTGTGGGCACCAAATGCAACAGCGTTAAGTGTAGTGGGTGATTTTAATGCCTGGAACCCGGTAGCACATAATTTATTGGTAAGAGAAGACAGCTCGGGAATATGGGAAGGATTTATTCCGCACTTAAAAAAAGGCGAGGCCTATAAATATCGTATAACAGGATACAAGGGTGTACAGATTGATAAAGGCGATCCTTTTGCCAATTACTGGGAAGTAAGGCCCAACACAGCTTCAATTGCATGGCATACCAATAATAAATGGAAAGATGAGGAGTGGATGGCAAAAAGAAAAAAACACAATTCGCTTAAAGCGCCATGGAGTGTGTATGAAGTAAACTTGGCCAGCTGGATGCGGCCCGTAAAAAATGATGAAGAAAGTTTAAACAGCTATGCACAAATTACTGAACGCTTAGTGCCTTATGTAAAAGAAATGGGTTTTACGCATGTAGAGTTAATGCCGGTTATGGAACATCCGTTTGATGGCAGCTGGGGTTACCAGGGCACGGGTTATTTTGCACCTACATCACGTTTTGGCACACCCGAAGATTTTATGGACATGATTGATGCCTTTCATCAAAACGATATTGGTGTGGTGCTGGATTGGGTGCCTTCGCATTTTCCTTACGATGCACATGGTTTATTTATGTTTGATGGTACGCATACCTACGAGTATGCCGATATGCGTAAAGGTTTTCATCCCGACTGGAACAGTTATATTTTTAACTACAGCAGGGGCGAAGTGAAATCTTTTTTAATCAGCAATGCAAGGTATTGGTTCGATAAATTTCATATAGATGGTATAAGAGTAGATGCGGTGAGTTCGATTTTGAGTTTAGATTATTCAAGGAAAGAAGGAGAGTGGGAGCCAAACATTTACGGCAGCAACGGCAATTTAGAAGCTATTGAATTTGTAAAACATTTGAACGAAACTATTTACAGAGATTTTCCGGATGTGCAAACCATTGCCGAGGAAGCAAGCGACTGGCCAAAAATATCGAAACCTACAACGCACGGCGGGCTTGGCTTTGGTATGAAATGGATGATGGGCTGGATGCACGATACACTTAATTATTTTAAGATGGATCCGCTGATGCGGCAGTTTCATCAGAATAAGTTTACGTTCAGCATGATGTATTATTATGATGAGAATTTTATGCTTCCTTTCAGTCATGATGAAGTGGTACACGGAAAAAGCCCCATGCTTTACAAAATGCCGGGCGATGAATGGCAAAAATTTGCTAACCTCCGCCTGCTGTACAGTTATATGTTCACCCACCCGGGCGGAAAACTGTTGTTCATGGGCAACGAGTTTGGCAGTACTACTGAGTGGAAATACAAGAGCGAGCTTCCCTGGGAATT
>NZ_JANMUN010000005.1:0-2918 GCF_031391665.1 Ferruginibacter sp. | reverse complement strand
GAATTTGTTTATTGGTTTCCTGTGGAGGAAAGCAACAGATAAAATACCTAACGGATTTGGAACAGGTAAATATTAAAGGGAATGTTACAAAATTGGTAACAGAAACATATAATGTTGACAGCCTTGGCGAACTTGGAAAATTAGAGTCAGTAACAATTGAAATTTTTGATGAACTTGGGTACACCATTACTGATACAACAAAAAATTTTATAGAAAAGAGTGAGGTTGTTGAGTTTTTAATATTCAATAAAAACGGGTCTTTATCTACCTCGTCAACCTATGAAAATGGAAAGAAGCAATCAAAAATGTTGCTAAAATATAAAAGTAGTAAGTGTATAACTATAGAAATTTATGATTCAAAGGATAAGCTTGAAAGTTATTATGATAATATACAACAAACTGAATTTGGGCTTTTGTCAGGTATGAATAGTTACGATATCAAAAGCAAATTAATGATGTCTTATAAAAATGTTTATGATAGTATTTATCAAATTTGTGCAACTGCAAAAGATAGCAGCGGAATGCTTACTTCTGAAGTAAAGATACATTTGACGGACAAAAAATATCCGGAGAATATGCTTGAGGTCACCTACTTTAAGGATTCATCCGTTAAAAAGTATTTGTCTTACAAATATGAAAGTTGGGATACAGCAGGTAACTGGATACAGCAAACAGTTTTCAATGATAAAGGGCAGCCTGTGAAAATGGTCAAACGAATTTTTAGCTATCAATATTAAGGCTTAAAATATAAAATAATCCGTGACAGATTTATTTCAATCCCAGCTTTCTCAATCTTGATCTGATAGCACCTGCATTTCTACCAAAATGTTTTATAATCTCCGAGTCGGAAGTATTGTTATTAAAAAACTGCGTTAGTTTTTCATCTTGTTCCGGCGTCCACGGCTTGTAAGCTTCGCCGTGTTTTGCTCTTATTAATTCAACCGAATATGTTTTATCACTAGCACCTCTGTATTTAGAAAAATTAGATCTTTTTTTAGCCGCTTCTATAACCACAGGTTTAATTTCTTTTGGCTCTTCCTTTTTAATAATATTTATTTGTGCCAGTTTAGGAAAATCGGCAGGCAATAATTCTTCGGGAATGTGCAGCGTATTTTTAGTACGGGTAATAGCCACGTACAATAAATTTATTTCTTCGTTTAGTTTGTTGATTTTCTTTTCATCATTGTCCAATTCGTGTGCCTGCCGCTGTACTTTATCTTCGGTAATAAAATCTTTTACTAAATGCACCGAATCATATTCCATTCCCTTGCAACGGTGTACTGTAGAAAAAACAAGTTCAGCTTTTTCTTTATCATCCTTTTCAACCTGTTTTTGTTTTATAGTTTTTATAATGTCGTAAATATCATTACCATATTCTTTTACTATTTCCAGCATCATACTTAACTGGGCATCTTCTGTTTTTTCAATGTACTCTTCTAAATCTTTAATGGAACCCATCGATTTTATCAACGCATCTTTTATTAAAGCCCGTTTATTATTAAACAGATTTAAAACATCGTATAAAGAAGCGCCTTCATCAGCATAAGTGTAAGAATTAAAATTGCCTTCAAAATAAATTTTCTTGATATTTTTTTTCTCCGTTACATACTCAATTGCTTTTAACAACAAACCCAAATTGGTTCGGCCAATTACTGCTTTTGTTTTGGTATCGGTATTGGTACCAAGCCCTTTAATGGTAATGGGTTTGGTTTTGGTAATGGCATCTTTCCAAAATAAAACCTGTGTGGCAAGGTTGGCAATGTTTGCACCGAACCTAAAACTATGGCTCAAATTAAAAGTAGTAAAACTGGTTTTCTCAAGGGAATTTACAGCATATCGCCAGCTATAAATTTGCTGGTGTGTATCACCTACAATTACTTTTACGGCAGACTGGTTTAAAAAAATATCCAGCATTGCAGGAGAAGCATCTTGTCCTTCATCAAACAAAATATAATCAAATTGTAAAACAGGGTTTTGCAGTTGAAATTTTTTCAGGTAAAAATCATGTGTAATTTCTATCTCACCTTTATCCATTTTGGCAAGCAGTTGCCGGGTTTGTTTTTCTATAAAATGATAAAACGTTTTTACAAAAGTTTTGGCTTTGGTATCACTGATAGTATCTAAATAATTTAGCTCCTGCACTTTTGTTTTATCGCTGTTGCAAAAAAGTGCAATAAATTTATTGATGTGGTTGGCAATTACATACTCATGGTGTTTTTCGCCATTGCCCTGCAGGCACAGCAGCTCGGCTATTTCATGTGTTTTATAACCCTGCACCCGTACCTTATACTGGTGCTTGAAAACAATATTTTTATATGCCAGCGAATGGGCGGTTTCTACAGTAACATTTTGTAAACCCTTTGCAGCAAATTTTTTTATTGCTTCCAGCTTAACGGATTTATTAAATGCCAGGTATAAAATTTTACTGTTTGCTGGTCTGGCTTTGGCATACTCAATAACAGTAGTGGTTTTGCCCGAACCTGCAACGGCATTTATTTTTATATCACCGGCAGAATTTATAATGTCTTCCTGTTCTTGTGTTAGTTTCATCAGGCTGTTGTTGTTTTGCCCGCGGCCAGCACCATTTTTATTTCGCCGTAACTAACGTCTTTCGGTAAATTATCGATCAGTGTTTTATGGCTTAGCGAACCATGAATAACAACGGCATCTTTTATCTGTTGCTGTTTCTGCTTGCTTACCACATCGTCAATATTAACTTCTCCGGTAAAAACATAATGTGCTAAGTGTCCTTCAATTGTTGATTTTATTAGATTTCTTTCTTTGGATATTTCTGCAATACTTTTTCCTTCTTTGTATAAATCATAAGTAACAGCTTTAGTATCAACTTTTGCGACAGTACTTTTTTCTTTTCTTTCTCTTTTTGGGTTGATTAGTTTTTCTGCCATATTGGTTTCAAC
>NZ_JANMUN010000254.1:0-4226 GCF_031391665.1 Ferruginibacter sp. | reverse complement strand
GCCACCATTTTGTCTCATCAATTGCACGGCTTGGTCTTTAATCTGTTCCTTTATTGGATTCAATTTGCTGTAATTATTTCTCTTTTCTGTCTTTACAACTTGAGTTTTGTACAAGTCTCTCCATTCGTTTAGAATAAAACTGCCATCATCCAGTTTTAAATATCTTGTTTTATCATAAATGATTGTATCTAAAGACCTAAGTGGCACTTTGGGTCTGTCCTTTATAATATGATTAAATATTTCTTTCTTAGAAAGAGGTTTATTGAAATGAATTAAGGTATTATTTACAAGGTCAAAAAGTGTTTCGTTGTTTCCTTCCCATTCAGTTAGCCCCCAGTAACCCGTTTTACCCTGGCTAACAAATTTTGAATCTGTGACTAATTGACTAGCGATACTGCTTGTTATCTTTTTAGTGGATTTGGTTTTATAAAGAATGTGATTTATGTCCTTAATCAATTCGGCTAGTTTTATAAACTTTCCTCTTTGACTAAGTAGTCTATATGCCATATCTTTCGCACTTGATAAGTTTTCAAGTCTCAACTGATATTTAATGTGATTGTCATGTTCAATTTGTTCAATTTCGTGAATATTTTTGCACGCAAGTTCAATCAGTTCTTTTGGGAACTTACTATTATTTCGCTTTACATCAATGATAATATCATCTAGCTCAGTAGGAACGACATTCTTTTCTAACGAGATATAAACAAGATAGCAAATTTCAAAAAACTCATCAATTGAAACAGAGTCATCCGTAAAAATGAAAGTATTATTTTTTAGATGATGAGCTAGCGGAATTCTTTCTCGAGTGCCTATTGTGTCAAATAAGATGTTCAGATATTCCTCTTTGATTTTGGCTGTATTTACGCCAAAATTTTTGGATAAGATTTCATTCAAGTTCTCTTTGGATAAAATTCGAATATTTTCAAATGTGCTTTTGAAGGCGGCAAACTTATTTTGAATTTGTGATTTTACTTTTAATTCTGTGTCTTTATCAATAATTATGTTTGAGAGATTGTTTGCGAAGTTTTTTAATTGTTGTCTAACCCTTTCTGGTGTTTTTCCGGTCAACAATGCAATTTCGTCTTTGTTTAATGCTCGTCCTGAAAGACCGTAATACTTTGAAATCATCTGCCCTAATTCTTTGTCCCTCTTTATTTTTGATTCTGTTTTACCAAGAGGTTTATTCAAATAAGAAAGATATTCCTCTATAATGGCTTCAATTAACACGATTACTGAAATAGATTCTATATTCTCAATTTTTATTAAATCTGAGAGGTCTACTCGTAAATCGAACATTGTCCGCAGTTGATTATTGTCTTTCATTTTATTTAGTATCTCGGTGGTCGTTTGGGTTACACACAACACTATAATTGATGTTATTGATACGTTACTTCCAAATTTTAAACGTATTGATAATCAAAAAACCAGTATTATACATTTTACATTGTTTATAGCAGCAATGTAATTTAATAAAATTTTTAATCTGTCAGGTTTTATTCTCCGCTTCCATAAAAGCCCCTCATTGGTATGCCGTTGAAAGGATTGATTCTTCTTTCTTTTTACTAAAAAGAAAGAAGAACAGAACAAGTTCGCAACGATCCCGTACGTACGGGATGGAAATATAAAGCTGGTATTCAAAAATCTTATTAGCATGGTAAATTTGCAAGCAGGATACCACATGACAATCATTCTCCCACATTGCATTAAACTGCATAAAAATTAGCACATTAACTTGCATATATGAAATTCATCAAAAGCTTCCTACTTATCAGCACCTGTTGTTTAGTAAACCAAACCAGCACCGCACAAAAACTCCCCGCTAAAAAACAAGTCCTCCAAACCATAACCCTGGCCAATAAATATTTTATGGATAAATGGCCCGATCCGGCCAAACCCATTTTTGTACCCAGCCGCAACCGCACATGGCCCAGCCATATTTGGACAAGGGCTGTGTATTACGAAGGACTGATGGCATTGTACAGTGTAGATAAAAGGAAAACCTATTACGACTATGCAGTTGACTGGGGTACCAAACACCAATGGAATTTACGTGACGGTACCAAAACCCGTAACGGCGATAACCAGGCCTGTGGACAAACTTATATTGATTTGTATTTGATAGATAAAAAACCGGAACGCATTGACAGCATTAAAGCATCGATAGATAAAATGATGGCCAACGATAAAATTGACGACTGGCATTGGGTAGATGCAATACAAATGGCAATGCCAGTGTTTGCAAAACTTGGTGTAATGTATAAAGACACTAATTATTTTAACCGCATGTACCAGATGTATGCATTTACAAAATACAAACATGGTGATAATGGTTTGTTTAATACTGCCGAAGGTTTATGGTGGCGGGATAAAGATTTTGATCCTCCATACAAAGAACCCAATGGAGAAGATTGTTACTGGAGCCGTGGCAATGGCTGGGTAGTGGCGGCATTGGTACGAATTTTAAATACTATTCCTAAAAACGAAACACACCGTGCAGAATATTTAGCAGATTATAAAGCAATGATGGCGGCATTAATTCCTATTCAGCGCAAAGATGGTTACTGGAATGCCAGCCTGCACGACAGTACAAATTTTGGTGGCAAAGAATTAACCGGCACCAGTTTATTTGTATACGGTATGGCCTGGGGTATCAACAATAAAATACTGGATAAAAAAACTTACCTGCCCATTGTTACCAAAGCATGGAATGCCATGGCTAAAGAAAGTGTACATGCAAATGGTTTTTTAGGTTGGGTGCAGGGCACAGGTAAAGAACCCAAAGAATCGCAGCCGGTTACTTATGACCGTGAGCCTGACTTTGAGGACTTTGGATTGGGTTGTTTTTTATTGGCGGGAAGTGAAGTGTATAAGATTAAGTGATAGGAATTTGCTGCTTCGCAACAAAGGGGTTGCCACAGATTACACTGATTGCACAGATGAATACAAAAGTATTGTTGCTTTACAGCAAAGTTTTAGCCACTGATTACACGAATTTGCACGGATGTATACAAATACATGCTAAAAAAATCTGTGTTAATCTGTGTAATCCGTGGCAAAAAAAAATCACGAAGTGAATTTAAAAACGAAGTTTTTTCCTTTGTGCCTTAGTGCCTTGGTGGCTAATATTTTTTTGAGTATCAAAAAAAATGCTAAGTTTTAGTTTAAAGCAGTTTTCAAAATATACTTATGATAAAATTTTTTTGCTTCTTTCTCCTCTTGGTTTCTTCTTTACAAATTGCAAATGCCCAGCGCCAAAAATATAACTTCAACAGCAACTGGAAAGTATTGACAGGCGACGATTCCACCGCCATCAACAACAACTACAACGATGCCAGTTGGAAAAACGTAACCCTCCCATACGCCTGGAACGAAGACGACGCTTTTAAAAAAGATATTGTGGACTTACGCACCGGCATTGCCTGGTACCGTAAACATTTTAAACTTCCTGCTGCTGCAAAAGCACAAAAAATATTTATAGAATTTGAAGGCATACGGCAAGCAGGTGAATTTTATGTAAACGGAAAATACATTGGCCTGCACGAAAACGGTGTGATGGCTTTTGGTTTTGATATTACCGATGTGGTAAATTTTGGCAACAGCGACAATGTAATTGCTGTACGTATTGATAACAGTTGGGACTACAGGGAAAAAGCTACCAACAGCAAATTTCAATGGGAGGATAAAAACTTTAATGCCAATTATGGCGGCATCAGTAAAAATGTTTTTCTGCATATAACACCAAAGGTTTACCAAACACTGCCTTTGTATGCTGGCCTGCAAACAACAGGTGTTTATATTTATGCTGATAATTATAGTATAAAAGAAAAATTGGCAACAATACATGCCGAAAGTGAAGTGAAGAATGAAAGCGGCCAGCCGCAGCAGGTAGTTTACCGGGTTGCAGTTAGGGATAACAGCGGCAAATTAGTTAAAACATTTACAAGAGATAAAATAAATCTAGCCCCTGGCGAAACAAAAATTATAACAGCATCATCATTAGTAAACGATTTAAATTTCTGGAGCTGGGGCTATGGCTATTTGTACAATGTGCAAACAAGTTTATTGGTAAATAATAAGCCGGTTGATATAGTCAATACAACGACAGGTTTTCGCAAAACGGAATTTAAGGATGGTATGATCTACCTGAATGACCGGGTGATGATGGTACACGGTTAAGCGCAAAGAACATCCAATGAATGGCCCGCCATCGGCATGTCTGTACCTGC
>NZ_JANMUN010000213.1:0-34037 GCF_031391665.1 Ferruginibacter sp. | reverse complement strand
TATTGTAGGTGGTATTATGTTCTCTTTAATTCTTACTTTATTGGTTATACCTGCCATGTATGCTTTTCTTTCCAGTAAAAAGAAAAGAAGTGAGCTCGACGATTTGGAACCAACCAGTTTATCAGTTTAAAATATGTTGTTTTGATGAAGAAGTTTTTTTTTACCGCAGTAGTTTTTAGTTTTGTATTTGCAGCACCACAAAATGTTTCTGCACAAAATATATTAACTGCCGAAGATGCCGTAGCTACCGCACTTAAAAATAATTACGACATACAATTATTAAGAAATGATTCTGCTGCTTATGCATTAGATAAATCTTATGCAAGGGCAGCATTTTTACCCCGTGTAAATGCAAATACAGGATTGATATATAATAATAATGATCAGTTACAAAAATTTTCCGACGGCACAACAAGAGAAAGAAAGGGGATACGCTCCAATAATTTAGCAGGCGCAGTGCAATTAAACTGGACATTGTTTGATGGCTTTAAAATGTTTGCTACCCGTGACAAATTAAATGAGTTTGTAAAACTGGGCGAACTGAATATTAAAAACCAAATGGTAATAACGGTTGCCGGTGTTTTAAAAAGTTATTACAACATTGTACATCAAAAGCAACAGATAAAAGCAGTAGAAGAGCAGATGAGCATTAACGAAGAGCGGGTAAAGCAGGCCGATAAAAAATTAAGTGTGGGCCTTGGTGCCAAGCCGGAATTGCTGCAGGCAAAGTTAGATTTGAATGCACAAAAAGCGGCCCGTTTAAAAGAGCAAACTTTAGTAGTACAATATAAAGAACAATTGAACCAGTTAATGAATGTGGCATTAAATACACCTTACGATGTAACCGACACTATTCTTATTAACAACAATATTTTACTGCCCGATGTAATGATGGCTGCGGAAACAAATAATCCGCAATTGCTGGTCACCAAAAAAAATATTGATATTAATTATCTTACTTTAAAAGAAAGAAAAGCTGATCGTTTTCCAATAGTGTCATTTAACTCTGCTTACAACTATTCTAAAACAGATAACAAAGCAGTTGTAAATCCTTTTACGCCTTTGTTCAACCGCAACAATGGATTTAATTATGGCATTGGCGTAACCATTCCTGTTTTAAATGGCTTTAATACCAAACGGTTGATACAGCAAACGCAATTAGATATTGATTATCTTAAACTCTCCTATCAAAATCAAAAATCGCAAATTGAATTAGGCATAACCAATGCTTTTAAAGATTACGAATTACAAAAGCAGGCATTGGCATTGGAAGAAGAAAATATTTTACTCGCCAAAGAAAATGTAATGATTTCGCTGGAGCGTTACCGTCTCGGCATCTCCACTTATTTAGAATTAAGAGAAACACAAAAAAGTTTAGAAGACGGTTATAACCGTTTACTGCTTGCCCGTTACAACACCAAACTTGCAGAGATAGAATTGATGCGGTTGAAAGGTGACCTGGTGAAATAGATTTCAGCGCTGAGAAAATGAGGAAAGAAGTTTTCGCAGAGATTTAATTTAAATAAACCCTCTCCGCCGAGGTTCGTGTCTCACGAACCTTTTTGCATTGCACAACAGTTTGATTCGTGAGACACGAACCTGGGCAAGGATTATTTTTTACTCCGCAAACACATATTAGTGACAGTGAATTAAAAGATTTACTTAAATTGCTGCAATAAAATATTTTTTTGCACAATAATTATCTTGCGAAAAATAACCTTAAACAAATACACCAATGAGCAATCCTTTAGTGGGCATTATTATGGGCAGCGAAAGCGACCTGGATATTATGAAAGGCGCAGCCGAAATGCTGCGCCAGTTTGAAGTAGAACCTGAACTCACCATTGTATCTGCACACCGTACGCCGGAGCGTTTACGGGAGTACGCCAGCAAAGCCAAAGAGCGTGGCATAAAAGTAATAATTGCAGGTGCCGGTGGCGCTGCACATTTGCCGGGCATGGTTGCGGCCAATACTATTTTACCTGTAATTGGTGTGCCTGTAAAATCCAGCAACAGTATAGATGGGTGGGATTCGGTTTTATCTATTTTGCAAATGCCTTACGGCGTACCGGTAGCTACCGTAGCATTAAATGGTGCAAAAAATGCCGGCATTTTAGCCGCACAAATTTTAGCCCTGCATGATACCAGCATTGCCGGAAAATTAGAAGCCTACAAAGAATACCAGGATGATATTGTAAAAGAAAGTGTGAAGAATGTAAAGAATATGGGCTTTAGAAATGAGTTTGACAGGTAGGGGATGTTTGGGTTGAAATAGATAGAGATTATGAATTGAGAAGACTTTCGTTTTTTATATATTTTTTTATGTGAAGATTTGAATGCAGTAAATTTAAATAACTGCAAAGTTTTGGAAGGAGGTAACTTTCGTATATTTATGCCTTGGCAGCAACAAATCGCAGACTCTAACATTTAGCGAGATGTGAAACTAATATTTTAAAAAATTTGTTATGAACTCAGTTTTTCTAAAAATAATTTTATTAAGTTTAGGACTTTTACCACACCTTCTGAAAGGACAAATGAAAGTACTTGAAAAAGTCTTTGTAGTAGAAGGAATTATTGCCGACAAAGAAACTTTCGAAATTATTCCATCAGCTATTATATTCAATGATACACTTGGAATAACTACCATATCTGATGAAAATGGATATTTTAAAATTGTTGTTCCTTATAAGCTTGTAATAGAAAAACAATATATTCAGATTGATATTGTAAAAACAGGATATAAAAGGAATGGGTGGGGAATTAGTAGCTTTCAACTTCAAAAAGAAATAGATACATTTAAACAAAATGTATCGTGGAATTATGATGTTCAGATTCTATTAATGGCAAAAAATGAAAGTTCAGAGTCTTCGTCATCAATGGCACATATTCCTTCAAAAGAGAATACTCACGGATACCATATGATTAAACTAGCATTGGAACAAGCTATTAATTCAGAGAAAAGAAATAGAAAATTAGAGCAATTAAAATCAGGAAATGAGAACGTTTATTTTCACTTTGACAAATGGATTATTTTTGCTACAGGGTCATCGAGTGCATATCTTGAAACTAAACCAATTGTTTTCATTAATGGAAAAAAATCAAAATTATCAAATCTAAATAAAGAATTGAAACGCAGCAAGACAAAACTTGATTGGAAGGAAAGTGCAGAACTAGAAACTAAATATAAGAAATATGTTATTGCATTTCGGACCTTTTCTTAATTTTAATAAAATCGAGAATTTCCTAATTATTTTGCTGCTTTTAGCCGTTTTAGCCGTTGATGGTATGCAGCGTAAGCAATGTGCCAAGCATACCAACAACGCAGCCCGAAGCCCACTTCTTCGCAATCGTCGGTATTCCCCTACAATCTTCGCCGCAGTTTGTTTTTTAACCAACTAGGTACAAAATCCCCAAGGGGTTCATTTGGATTGTACATCATACTTATTTGATATTTTTTGGGATTAATACCAATAATTGGTACTTTTATAAAAATAAATTTTATGGCACGCAATACTTCCATCTTACTGGGCGAACACTTTGAAGAATTTATTTCCAGTAAAATATCATCCGGAAAATACAATTCAGCAAGTGAAGTGATAAGGACTGCTTTAAGGCTTTTAGAAACGGAAGAAATGAAGATTAAAGATCTTAACAAGGCGCTTTCGCAGGGAGAGAAAAGCGGAATGGAAAAGAACTTTGATTCAAAAGCGAATTTAAAGAAGCTGCACAGCAAATATTTATGAAGCCACTACCATTTGTTATTAGCAAAAAAGCAGTTGCTGATCTGGAAGAAATCTGGCTTTACACAGTAGAAAAATGGTCCTTAGACCAGGCCGATCGTTATTACAATTTAATATTTGATGAAATTAATTACATCTGCAGGAACAGCAATTCTGGAAAATCAATGGAGCATATTAGAAAGGGTTATCGGGCATCAAAAGTTAAATCTCATTTTATTTTTTATAGAATTGTAAATGATACTATCGAAGTAATTAGAATCTTGCATGAGCGAATGGATATTGGGAATCGACTTAATGATTAACAAACTTCCCCTTAGTGTTCGCCTCCGTCTGCATTTTTCGCCATGGTCGTATTACACTTAATTCTTCGCCGCAGTTTGGTTTTTAACCAACTGCGTACAAAACACTAACGAAGCAAAGTACAATCAGTTATTGCTAAGCCTTGTGTTTCCACAAACTTTTCTCTTTAATCTACTACATAATAAAAGCCCAATAAAGATTTTCTGTACAAGAGTGCGACGCCACCGAAGCCCAATAGAAATTCTTAAGCTCGGTTCAAAAAAAATGCATTTTTAAAATTCTGCATTTCCCTGCTTGCACTTCTTAGAAATATAATTTAATTTTAAACGTATGAAAAAATTACTCCTCAACATTGCAATAGTATGCTGCGCCTTTACTGCAACTGCACAAAGCCCCAAAACAGAATTGTACGATCTTATAAAAAAACTGCTGACCGACAGTACCGGTTATGAAAATGTTGGCGACTGGGCAGTGGGGCAACCGAAAAAATTTCCGGTAAAATGGAAAGCCGACAGAATAGAAATGAGCGATGATACCAGCATTAATTTTTTCCGCATGGGCACAACAGAAATAATGATTAAAGGCAAAAGTTTTATGCAAGCCGGGCAACCCGTAAAATGGAGCATTATGCTTAAAGGCCCACGCATGGGTTATGGTTCGTTCAGCATTGTAAGCTCGCCGCTAAGCAGTGAGCTGCAGCCTAAATATAATCTGGACAGTGTGTTTGGTAAAAAACCTTTTACTGCAACACTTATTAAAAGCTGTGATGCAAAAAATATTTCGGGCTATTATTATTACCAGTTAAAATTGCCTAAAAAAGATATTGCCTTTTTAAAACTTAGCTGGGTAACTGTTAATGGCAACACCGCCATAAGAATTGATTGTTTTGATAACTACAGCAAATACGCTGCAAAATTAGATTGTCCTAAATAAAGTGTATTTCAAATTGTTGCAATATTTTTTTCAACGCTGAGAAAATGAGATGGCAGAGTTTACGCAGAGAACCTCTGCAACAACTTTTTTTCTCATTTTCTCAGCGTTAAAATTTACTGCCTGATTTGTTGCTTTAGCGATAATTCGAAATGCACTCCCTAAACCCTAAATAGCGAACAAAAACTACAACTACGGTTTGCTATCTTTGTGCAGTAAAACAGCTGAGCATAAAACCGGTAATTATTGAAAACCATTAAACTACTTTATTCTGCAGTAATTAATTTTTTGCGTACCCGGCTTAGCAGGGTGCAATTTGTAATGGTTATTGCCACATTGGTGGGTTTTACATCGGGGTTAATTGCAGTGCTCTTAAAATCGCTGGTGCATTTTATACAACATGCTATTGAAAAAATTCCTGTAAACCGTTTTGCTTATTTATTATTTCCTGCAGTTGGTTTATTGATTACTGTTTTTATTATCCGGTATTTTTTTGGCGGGCAAATTGAAAGGGGTATTGCTATGGTTTTAAAAGCCATTGCCAGAAGAGGATCTTTTATTCCGCTTAAACATACTTACCTGCATGTGATAACCAGCTCCATAACTGTTGGGCTGGGCGGCTCCGTTGGGTTAGAGGCACCGATTGTTGCAACGGGTTCGGCAGTGGGCTCCAACCTCAGCCGCATAAGCGATTTAAATTACCAGGAAAGAACTTTACTGATTGCCTGTGGCGCTGCTGCCGGCATTGCTGCAGTTTTTAATGCCCCCATTGCAGGAGTAATTTTTGCAATAGAAGTTTTACTGGCCGAAACGGTAGTGAGTTATTTTATTCCATTAATTATTTCTTCGGTTGCCGGTGTGTTGTGTTCTAAAATAATTTTAAACGAAAGTTCTTTATTCAACTTTGCATTAAAAGAAGTTTTTGATTATAAGAATGTGCCGTATTATATTTTGCTGGGTGTGCTGGCGGGTTTTGTATCTTTATACTATGCCCGTATGTTTAAAGCAACTGAAAAAAGAATGCACCAATGGAAAATGAATGACTATGCAAAAGCTGTGGTGGGTGGATTATTATTACTGGGTATTTATTTTATATTGCCGCCATTATTTGGCGAAGGATACAACAGTGTTAAGCTAGTTGCCAGTGGTAATTACAATTCGTTTACGGATAATACTACGCTGCTGGCAAAGCTGGGTAATAACTGGGGCATAATTGTTTTTACTGCATTAATATTTTTATTAAAACCTATTGCTGCCGGTATTACCATTGGCAGCGGTGGTAATGGCGGCAACTTTGCACCTTCGTTATTTAGTGGTGCTTACCTCGGTTTCTTTTTTAGTAAACTATTAAACAATACGCCATGGATAAAAATACCGGAAGGTAATTTTAGTTTGGTGGGCATGGCAGGTGTGCTGAGTGGTGTAATGTATTGTCCGCTTACGGCTATATTTTTAATTGCAGAAATTACCAGCGGTTACGAATTATTTATTCCGCTGATGATCGTTTCTTCCATTTCTTTTTTTATTGTAAAGATGTACGAACCATTTTCGATGGAGACAAAAAAGCTGGCACTGGAAGGGCAAATTTTTACGCAGAAAAAAGAAAAAAATATTCTTACCTCCATTAGTTTAGATGAAATGCTGCAGGATACTTACGAAAGTATAAGCATTGATAAAAAATTAAAACAACTGGTGGAAATTATTAAACGCAGCGATAAAAACATTTTTGCTGTTACGGATAAAAATGAAAAGTTTGCCGGCATTATTGAACTGAACGATATTAAACAAAAATTATTTGAGCCTGATCAGTTTGAAAAAGTTACCATAAAATCTGTGATGAAAAAACCTGCTGCGGTTTTACTGCAACACATGGATATGCATGCCGTGATGGAAAAATTTGATATTACACAAAGCTGGTACCTGCCCGTGCTGGATAATGAAAGGAAATTTATTGGTTTTATTTCTAAAACAAAACTGTTTAATAAATACAGGGAAATTTTAGCTATGCAGGGAGATTTGTATGATGCTGAATAATTTTTTAATTTTTTACCATTGCAGCCCCGGTAATTTTTAAATCTTTTTGTTGCTGTACAAAAGCAATGATGGATGTATTTTCTTTTTGCAGGTCAGACGTATTTTCAAATACTATTTCGCCGGTTGCAGCAGCATCTTTATTTATCCACTGGCGCACCACATTTTCATTTTTTAAAGTATGGCCGCCATTTTCGCCACGCTTTACCACTGTAGTTTCGGTAAGAGAAATTAATGCCACATTTATTTTACTGACTGCAAAATTTCCTTCTACTGCATATTGAAGTGTTATTTTTTTATCGTTACTGTAAGTTGCAGTTAACGTTGTAAAATTTACTGCGGCTTTTGTATTTAATGCTTTTGTTAATGATTGGATTAACGAGCTGTTATCTGAACCCACGAACTGACTGCTGCCATTTACCACCATTTGCGGTGTGTATGCCCCATCAAGATTTAATGCCGTTACATAATCTTTTTGCCGTTGAGAAAAGTTACTGCTGCTGAACGGATCTTTCCAACCTAAACGGTTCCAGTAATCTACATGAAATGATAAGGCAAATATTTTTTTGCCCGATTTTTTTGCATCAGCAATAGTCCCCCCAAGCAATTCATCGGCAGGCGGACAACTGGAGCAACCCTGCGATGTAAAAAGTTCTACTACAGCAAAGGGCTCAAATAAAGTATCAGTTGCTGCAGTTTTATTTTTTTTAAAACTTAAAATCAACACCCCACAAATAACGAGTGCTGCTGTAGCTGCTATTTTAAGTTTCATGATTTTTTTAGTTTTTAAAATTACCTTTAAATTCTTTTTTAAATTTCATAAAATCCGGTATCGAAACATTTTGTACATACCCATTTTCGGGGTGGTGCAATATATACTCCTGGTGATAGTCTTCAGCAGGATAAAAATTCTTTAAAGGCATTACCTGCGTTACAATTTTCTTGCTGTATTTTTTGGAATCAGTTAACCGTTTTATTTCAGCATTTATAATTTGCTTTTCGCTTTCGTTTTTATAAAATGCTACCGTGCGGTATTGGGTTCCCATATCGTTACCCTGCATATTTAATTCGGTAGGATCCTGGCTGGCAAAAAATGCTTTTACTAAAGTTTGGTACGAAATTTTTGTACTGTCGTAATACACCTGAACTACTTCTGCATGACCGGTGCTGCCTGTACAAACGCTTTCATAATCGGGGTTAGCAACACTGCCGCCTGCATAACCCGAAACAGCATCCCTTACCCCCACTAAACTTTGAAAGACAATTTCGGCATGCCAAAAACAACCTTCGCCAAATGTTGCCACAGCCTCGTTTGCCATTTTTATTTTTTTTCCGGCCGTAATTTTCAAGTTTTTACTTTGAGACTGTGCACAGGAAGAGAGTATTGCCAGCACAATTATTAAAAATATATTTTTCATTGTGTAATTTTACTGATATACAGTATTGTTTGCCGTAAAGATTTACTATTGCTGTTAAAAAACAGAAAAAAACTTTTTCTTTTCACCCTACGTAAATAGGCTGTCATTAAAAAAACTGCTTCTTTCTATGAAATATGTTTACAGCAATAACAAGGCCGCCAGTAAATTGATCCTCTTAAAGGAAGAGCCGCAATTTGAACGTTACTATCATCAAAAAGAAACAGCGTATAAATATTATTCCATTGTTTGGAACATGGGTAAAAGCCAGCGGGTAACTATTGATGAAGTAGAGTACGAATTTGGCGCAGATTGCATTTTACCTATCATGATGAGCCAGTCTTTTACATTTGAAAGGCCCGAAGACATTACTGCATGGCAGTTTAACAGAGAATTTTACTGCATTGTAAATCACGACGCACAAGTTGGCTGTGTAGGTTTTTTATTTTATGGCCCCTGCCCTGTTATGTTTTTACAATTAGATGCAGGAGCATCGGACAAAATGCACCGCCTGCTGGATCTGTTTGAGGAAGAGTTTGTTTCAGAAGAAGATATCAAAGAAGAAATGCTCCGCATGCTGCTGGTACGGTTTATTATAAAACTTACCCGGCTGGCTAAAAAACAATACCTGGGCACAGAAGAAGTGGCAGAAGAAAAATTTAATATACTCCGGCAATATAACCTGCTGGTAGAATTACATTACCGTAAAGAAAGGCAGGTGCAATTTTATGCAGGGTTGCTGAATAAATCTCCCAAAACAATTTCCAATATTTTTTCGCTGTACGGCAAAAAAACACCGCTGCAAATTATCCAGGAAAGGATAATTGCAGAAGCAAAAAGATTATTTTATTACACCGATAAATCAGTGAAGGAAATTGCAGATTACCTGGGTTTTGATGATGTGGCCAACTTCAGTAAATTTTTCAAAAACTGTACGTCACAAAATCCATCAGCCATAAAAAGGCTGGTTAAATAAATAGTACGGGAAAAATCTACAATTCTTCGGGAACTATCGCTATTGTATGCCATCGTAATTGATGGCATTTTTGTACTGTTACAATAACAGTATAAAAAATCAATATGAAGTTATTACTAATAAGCCTGTTTGCATTTTTATTTACAACGGGTATTTATGCACAGCAAACAAAGTATTGCAGTAAAGAAGGCATTGCCATTAAGGGCTACGACCCTGTTGCCTATTTTTTACAACATGAAGCGCTGGAAGGCAATGAGAATTTTTCAACAGCGTGGAGTGGCAGTAAATGGAAATTTATTTCGCAGGCAAACTTAGACAGTTTTAAACTGGCACCACAAAAATATGCACCGCAGTACGGTGGTTACTGTGCTTATGGCCTGAGCGAAAATCACAAAGCACCTACCGACCCACAGGCCTGGACAATTGTTGATAACAAACTGTATTTAAACTACAATCCCAAGGTAAAAGAAATGTGGTTGAAAGATACAACCGCCAAAATAAAAGCTGCCGATAACAACTGGCCTGTATTAAATCAATAAAAATAATCACAAATAAAAATACAAATGAAAAAAATAATTGCATCAGTATTTTGTATCGCTTTAAGCATTGGTATCATCAACGCTCAATCGGCACTGCGAATAAAAGATTTTAATCTTGAAAAAGGTGTGGCTATACAAGGCTACGATCCTGTGGCTTACTTCGCTCAGAATAAAGCAGTAAAGGGTAATAAACAATTTTCTGTTTCTGCAGAAGGTGTTATTTATTATTTATCCAGCGCTGCTAATAAAGATTTGTTTTTAAAAGATTACAAAAAATACGAACCGCAGTATGGCGGCTGGTGTGCTTATGCAATGGGTGCCACTAATGATAAAGTAGAAGTTGATCCTGAAACATTTAAAATAGTGGAGGGCAAATTGTTCCTCTTTTATCATAGCTGGACAAATAATACGCTTAACAAATGGAATAAAGACGAGGCCAGTTTAAAAGCTAAAGCTGATAAAAACTGGATGCTGTTATTTCACTAAAATAAAAGCCCAACAGAAATCCGGCTACAGAAAAATTATGTAGATAGGATACGCTGTTAATAAATAAAACCTAAAACAATATGAAATTAAAAATTATTTTCTCCTTGCTTTTGCGGATTACCGCAGCTGTTATTCTCCTGCAAACTTTATATTTCAAATTCACCGGCCATCCTGAATCAGTAGAATTATTTACAAAATTAGGTGCCGAACCATGGGGAAGAATTGGCACAGGAGTAATTGAACTTGTTGCTGGCATTTTACTTTTAATACCCTCCACTGTATTTATCGGTGCAATGCTGGGTGTTGGTTTAATGGCCGGCGCTATAGCATCTCACTTAACAGTTATTGGTATCGAATCAAAGGGTGATGGCGGCCAGTTATTTATGCTGGCTATTATAGTATTGGTATGCTGCGGCATGCTTTTATTACTGCATAAACAGCAGGGCATTAATTTATTCAATAAATTTTTCAAAAAACAATTTACTGTATGAATATTAAAGTGATGATGATTATGCTCGCCTTGGTAATATTTTTTACTAAAGTAAACGCACAAGGTTGCAGTGATGCCGGCTTTTGCACTATTGGCAATATAAATCACAAAGCAACAGATGCTGCAATAAAAAAGCAAAAGCTAACACTAATTTTAAGCAGCGGCATTGGAGATGAAAATGTATTTGTGTTTACTCCCGGCATTCAATATGACAACAGGTTAAATAAAAACTGGGCAATACAGGGCAAGCTAACAGGCAATTACGCTGATGGTAATTTAGGCAGGGCAACAGGTTTAGGTGACATGTTTCTTTCAGCTACTTATTTCCTTAATAAAAAAAATAATTGGCAACCATCATTTTTACTTGGCGCAAAATTACCGCTTAACAATGGTGATATACGCACCGGAAATAAACCATTACCCATGCAATACCAAAGCAGTTTGGGTACTGTTGATCTGTTAGCAGGTATATCACTTACCAATAAAAAATGGTTATTCGCAACGGCTGTTCAACAACCATTAAGCGGCACAAACCGCAATACTTTTTTGCCAGCATACTGGAACACTGCCGCAGCAAATAAATATTCGCCTACTAATACTTTTAACAGAAAGGGAGATATATTATTAAGAGCTGCGTACACTTTAATTGGAAAAGATAAAATTGATTTAAGTATTGGCTTGTTAAGTATTTATCATTTAGGAAAAGACACTTACGTTAACGGCAATATAAGCAACAAACCTATTGCGTTAAATGGCTCCGAAGGGCTTACACTTAATGGCACTGCAGCTTTACATTATAGATTGAACAATAAATTTTCTCTTGGCTTATCTGGTGGAGTGCCTTTTGTGGTACGGGATATACGTCCCGATGGATTGACGAGAAAATTTGTAGTGTCACCCGAAATAGTTTTTAATTTTTAAATCTCAATACTATGCGTTACACTATTATTTTTTTATGCGTTGTTACATTATTTATTACTGCCTGTAAAAAAGAAGGGCAGTTGGCACCTACAACAGTATTAAACGAAATGATTGATACTACTAAAGGAATGGATTCTACTGCTATGACTGCTTTACAATACAGTGGTGATTTCACTTCCGGACCGTTCGGTACTGTTACCGGTAAAGCGGAAGTTTATAAAACAGGAACTATGTATCAGGTTAAACTGGCTGATTTTAATACCAATAACGGCCCTGCATTGCATGTATATATTTCCAAAGAAGCTATGCCAATAACGTATCTCGACCTGGGAATTTTAAAATCAACAGCAGGTAACCAGGTGTACAGCGTTACGGGAATGCCCGACTTTAAGGAGTACAAATACATTTCCATTCATTGCGTGGCTTACAATCATTTATTCGGATCAGCATTACTTAAATAACATTACGTATGATTTTTCTTCAACTAAAAGAACAACTGCAATCATTGAGTAATCTTTTGCAACTGCTAAACAACCAACAGTACAATCAAAAAATTGCTTACCTCGGCAATGCAAGTATTGGTGGGCATACCAGGCATGTTATAGAACTGCTTAAATGTGTTTTGGATGGTTATGATACTGCAACAATAGATTATGTGAACAGGACAAGAAATCTATCTCTTGAAAATGACTTAAAGATTGCACGTAAAGAAATTGATGCGCTAAGCGGCCATATTATGCAGCCGGATAAGCGAATGAAACTGGCTACTGAATCTGATTTGCAGGAATTAGTATACACCAGTTTTTACAGAGAAATTGTATATAACGCAGAGCATGCTGTTCATCATCTTGCATTGATAAAAGTTGCGCTGCGTGAAATGGCATTAGATATAACCGATGATTATTTTGGGATGGCACCTGCAACTATCAAATATCAATCTTTACAAAATAAAATTAAAGCCTAACTGTAATGCACAAAAAAACACTCATTACAGGCTTTATATTTATTTCAATAATTTTTACTGCTCATGCACAGGATAGCACTCATTTTTATTTTACCACATCTGCAGGATTATTGGTACCTGTAAATAATTTTAGTAATGCTTATCAAACATCGCTTGCACTTAATTCTGGCGTTGAGTATAAGATTAACCATTCATTATTCGCTCAGTTTGTGCTGGATTTTAATGCAGTAAAATACAGCCAGCGATACCAAGATGATAACTCAACCTATCTTTTTCAAAAAACAAACAGTTCTATTTTTTTAGCTGGTTTTAATTTTGGTAAAAACTTTTCATTCAGTAAAATAAGCCGCCTTTTTTCATCCGTGTACACAGGTGCAGGTTATGTAAATATTGGAGAGCCGAGATTAAATGTAAACCTCAATAACAATATTGTTGAACAAAGTGTAAAAAGAATGCCGGGTGTATTTGTAAAAAGCGGTTTAAGATTAGGATATAAAACCAGCTCTTCATTCTTACAAACTATTTACATTGATGGTTCTTACTGGACAACTAATATAACTGTTCAGCAAAGTAAAGCACAAGCTGTTTCTTTATATATCGGCACACGAATTGGTTTTTAAAAACAAAACACATGTGTACAGTAGCATTTATACCAGGCAAGGGCAATTATTATTTTGCTTCTCTAAGAGATGAAAATCCCGGAAGACATCGGGCATTGCCGCCATCTCTGTTTACCACAATTAACGGTAATTACATTGCGCCAACAGACCCTTTAGGTGGTGGCACCTGGGTGGGTGCCAATGAATTTGGCAACGTAATTATTTTATTAAATGGAGGATTTACTAATCACATCAAAAAAAAGAGGTACGCTAAAAGCAGGGGTACAATTGTAAAAGAATTGCTTGCAGACAGTATGCCTGTTGTGGAGTGGAATTTAATGAAGCTGGAAAATATTGAGCCTTTTACTTTAATAGTTTGGACAGATGAAAAACTATTTGAACTGGTATGGGATGGAGAACAAAAACACCGCTTTAATTTATCCAATAATCAACCTCACATCTGGTCGTCAGCAACACTTTATAATGATGATGTAAAAAATATCCGTTCCGTATTATTTAAAAAATGGATAGCAACAGCACCGGTTGTAACAAACACATCATTACTTAATTTCTTTAAAAGCAATAATGATACCAATAATGGTTTTTTAATAAACCGATCAGCAGCAATTAAAACATTGAGTTACACTTTTATAGAACTGCTGAAAAATAAAACCACAACCTTACAGTATCTGGATTTCACTTTTGATTCAAATTACTGTGCAACTATTACCTTATCAGATAAGGAGCAAAGTTGCGTTTTGTAAACAACAATTCTATTTAAAATGAAAGATGGTGTAGCAATACCTGGATTGTTCGAAAGCAAAAAAATGAATAAAAAATTTACTGATATAAAAAACCCGGATATAAAAAAGTGGTGGAGAATTAAATATATCAAGTGGAGCAGTTGGGAATACTGGCCCATGTGGGTGGTGTACCTTCCTGCAAGTATGTATTTTATTTATCTCTGCATACGAGCTAAATCATTTTGCTTTTTTTCTGCCGCTAATCCATCCATAGAAAACGGAGGTATGATATTTGAAAGTAAGTGGGAAATTTTTAAATTGATTCCGCAGCAATATTATCCTGTTACAATAATTATAAGAGAGCAGGAAAATATCAATACCCTTATTTCAAAAATGTATGATGCAGGCCTGAAATTTCCTGTAGTGGCCAAACCAGACAGGGGCGAAAGAGGCTGGTGTGTGGAAATTTTAAAAAATATTACTGCAGCACAAAATTATTTATCAAAATATCCAGTTGATGTTTTATTACAGGAGTATGTTGATTACCCTATAGAATTAAGTGTTTTTTATTACCGTCATCCTGATGCACCAAGTGGTATTGTAAGTTCCGTAACCCGAAAAGAATATTTAAAAGTTACAGGCGATGGCATCTCAACTTTATATGAACTGATACAAAAAAATAGCCGGGCTTTTTTACAACTGGAGCAATTAGAAAAATTAAAAACCATAGATCTCTCTAAAATTTTACCTGAAGGAAAAATTGAAATACTGGTACCATTTGGCAATCATGTAAGAGGTGCAATGTTTTTAGATTACTGTAATATTATTGATAATAAATTAAATACTGTTTTTAATACTGTCAGCAAACAAATAGATGGATTCTATTTCGGCAGGTTCGATATTAAATGTAACAGTATAGAAGATTTAAAAGCAGGAAAATATTTTTCCATTTTAGAATTGAATGGCTCCGGTGCAGAACCAGCGCACATATACCAACCAGGATTTTCTTATTTTAAAGCGCAATCAGTAATTACGCAGCATTATCAAATGATGTACGATGCTGCAAAAGCAAATCGAAAAAAAGGAGTGCCGTATATGAGTCTAAAAGCCTTCAGGGCAACCAATGCTGCACAAAAAAAACATAGACTAAAAGTAAAAATCTGAACCGGGGATATTTACAGTTCTTTTACAATAACAAACTCATGTTCCAAGGCTAACGAATTTTCGTAAAGCATTTTTATAAAATCATCGCCCCGTTGGGCATAAAAAGGAATGAAGTTTTCAATACGCTCCTGTAAATTATTATTGGGGAATAAAACAGTTTTTAATTTGTGCAACTGACGTTGCTGAGTTTCAAATTTTTTCTTTTCTGCTTTAAGCATTTTCTTTTCTAAGGCTGTTATTTTTTTAAGGGCCTGGGTTTGCAGGGCCGCCGTATGTTTTTGCAAACTGTTATCTATTGCTGCTGCAGTATTTTGCAATGTGGTGTAAAAAACTTCCAGTGTTTGCATTTCATTTTTCAAACTTAACTGCAAGCCGCTTTCTCTTTTTACCAATTCATTCATTAACTGCTGTTCGGTTTTAAAAAGATCGGCAGCGGTAAAATTTAATTTATCAAGAAGTGCCTGGTGGGTTTTTTCTATTACTAAAAAGGAATTGCGTAACACTAAAACCGGGTACGGCACGCCAACAGCCTCAAATACTTTTTTTAACTCCAGCCAGTAAGCAATTTCGCCACCGCCGCCAATAAATGCGATGTTGGGCAAAATCAATTCCTGAAAAACAGGGCGGAGAATTACGTTAGCGCTAAAACGTTCGGGATAATTATGAAGTTCTGCAATTATTTGCTGCTTTGTAAATGAAATAGCAGTTGCGTTTACTTTGTATTGTTCGTCCAGTACTTCAATTCTTTCTCTGCTAGTATCTGTTAAATAAAATAAATTCAGTTCTCTTCCGTTTGCCTGCACTTTATATGCTGCTGGAAATGCAGCAACTGTTACAGCAACCTCTGCATGAGAAAATGTTGCTGTCAATTCTTTTTCTACAACTGGTATAAATAATCTTTTTAATGCTGCATTATCGGGTAGAATAATCAGTACCCCATACTCTTTAAATAATTGATTTACTAATTTAAAAGTTGCCTGATCAATAGTTACACCTTCTTTATAACAATCTTTTATTACATCAATAATACTTGCGCCAAATGGATAAATTAAAACTTGCCCTGCAATGTTATCAATTAATTTTACTAAAGCCATATCCACTGTCATTCGGCCAACGGCACCGGTTTGTTTGGTTTGCCATTGGTGTTTTTCGCCATTAATAAAAACATGGCCCAGTTCGTCCAGGTCGGCATCTTCGCTGCCCATATAATACACAGGCACAAAATCGTTTTCCGGCAATTCCTTTTTACATTCTTCGGCCAATTTTACAGTGTGCAAAATTTTATAAATAAAATATAGATGGCCGGTAAAAATATTGGGTTGATGTGCTGTGGTAATGGTAAAGCAATTTTGATTACTTAATTGCTGCAGGTTTAATGCTTGTTTTGCAGTAAGAACAGTTTCAGCATATTGCTTTTGCAAAACTTCTACTAATACTTGTCTATTAGTGGGATATTTTTTTCTTTCTTCAATGGCGGCTTTAATTCCATCAATAGAAACTGCATGCTGATAAAAAGGTTTTAATTGAACATTGCCGGAAATGTAGTCTAATACAATTTTTGAAAAAAATCCGGTGCTGGTGTAAGAAATAATTTGAGCAGTGCTATCCATTTGTATCACTTCATTTTTAAAACTGCATAATTAGGGTGTTCAGGATTTACAATTAGCTCCTGCCGCAGCGGATGAATTAAAACATCCATTTCTTCCATTGGTATGGCACCCAGCAAAGGTTCTCTGTCGCCGGGTAAAACAAACGCATTACATGTAGCTTTTCTATTGGCAAATTTTACATTTACAGGCCCCACCACATCATATTCAACAACACGGCTATCTGCTACCTGTACTTTTCGTTTCTCTACAAATGGCAATTCCAATTGCGACTGAATAGTTTCATTAATTGCCATCATGTAAGCTCCACTATCCACAAGCATTGTTAATTTCATTTGCTTTATTTCTTCCTGACCAATGTAATGCCTTCTGGCCAGTTCAATATAGCCAGCATTTATTAATTCAATTTCAGCATAAACCAGTCCCATAAAAAATGTATTTAGGTTCTACAAATATAACAATTTAAACCACCTCCCCTTCAATATCATAATCGTAAGCCTTTGTTATTTTTACATTCACAAAATCGCCGATGATCAATTTCTTTTTGCTTTCAATAATCACTTCATTATCTACTTCTACACTGTCAAATTCTGTACGGCCCAAATAACGTCCGGCTTCTTTTTTATCTATCAGTACTTTAAAAGTTTTACCTACTTTTTCCTGGTTTTTTTCTAAACTTATTTCCTGCTGTACTTCCATAATTTCCTGCGCCCTTTCTTCTTTTTCTTCTCCAGGTACATCATCAACTAAATCATGTGCGCTGGTGCCTTCTTCGTGGCTGTAAGTAAAAATTCCTACACGGTCGAAACGCATTTTTTGTAAAAACATTTTCAACTCTTCCACATCATCCCTTGTTTCGCCGGGGAAGCCGGCAATTAAAGTGGTGCGTAAACAAATATCCGGAATTTTATTTCTTATTGCACCTACTAAATCTTCCATTTCTTCTCTGGTAATTTGCCGCTTCATTGCTTTCAGCATATTGTTAGCTGCATGCTGCAAAGGCATATCAATGTAGTTACAAATATTTTCTCTCTCTTTTACAGCATCAATTATTTCTATAGGAAATTTTGATGGATAGGCATAGTGCAAACGTATCCATTCCAACCCTTTTACATCTGCCAGTGCATGCAATAATTTAGGCAGTTCTCTTTTTTTATAAATATCCAAACCATAATAAGTTAATTCCTGCGCTATAAGCATAACTTCTTTTACACCACGGTCAACTAAACGTTTGGCTTCATCCACTAAAGATTCAATTGTTCTGCTAACATGCTGCCCACGCATTAATGGTATGGCACAAAACGAACAGGTACGGTTGCAGCCCTCACTTATCTTCATGTATGCATAATGCTGTGGTGTGTATAACAGGCGTTCGCCCATTAAATCTGTTTTATAATCGGCATTAAATTGTTTCAGCATGCCCTGCAATTCCATCGTACCAAAATAAGCATCCACCTCAGGTATTTCTTCTTCTAAATTATTTTTATAGCGTTCGCTTAAACAACCTGTAACATAAACTTTATCCAGCTTGCCTTTCTTTTTTAAATGCACCTGCTCCAAAATAGTATTAATACTTTCTTCTTTTGCTTTTTCAATAAAACCACAGGTATTTATTATTACAATGTTGTGGTCTTTCTTTGCATTTTCATGCACAGTATCAATATCGTTAGCCAGTAACTGGCCACTCAGCACTTCGCTATCCACCATATTTTTACTGCACCCAAGGGTTATGATGTTTACTTTATCTCTCTTTAATGTTTTTGTCTTCATAATTATTGGCGGCAAAGTTAAGCCTTTACCAGTGCAGTTTTTAAAGCTGTTTTTAAAATAATTGCAGTTAAACTGTGATTTTTAAGCTCTGCTGCGAATAATGAAGAAAATACTGTTACTTAGGATTGATGAACATGCAAAACAACAAAGAGGAATTTATAAAGCGGATAGATGAGCACAAACTCATTATATATAAGATCTGTAATTCTTATTGCAAAAACCAGTACGACCGGGATGACCTGGCCCAGGAAATTACTTACCAGTTATGGAAATCATTCAATCATTTTAACGGGGCTGTTAAATTTTCAACATGGATGTACCGGGTAGCGTTGAATGTGGCAATAACTTTTTACCGCAAAACAAAAACAGGCGAAGCCATTATTAAACTGGCAGAACCGGATACAGAAATTGAAGACAGTAAAGAGGATACCGCTGATCTGGAAAAAAACATCTATACCCTGCAACAATTTTTAAATGAATTAAAAGAACTGGATAAGGCATTGATGATACTTTACCTGGAAGAAAAAGCTTACAGTGAAATAGCTGAAATATTAGGTATAACAGAAACCAATGTGGCAACCCGTATCAGCAGGGTAAAAGATAAACTGAAACAAAAATTTTTAACACTAAATAATTAAGACCATGGAAGACATTACATTAAGAAACCTCTGGAAAGCACAAGATGAAAAGTTAGACCGAACCATGAAATTAAATCTTTTCATACTGGAGTCTTTACAAAAACAAAAAGCACAGTCAAAACTTAATGGTTTGGCAAGATTAAAACTGGTGGCAGTTATATTGGGTATAGTATGGTCTTTATTTTTAGGTATGCTTATTTATGGCAACCAATTACAAAATATTTATTTTACTGTTTCTGTTGGTATGATTATGCTCATTACTGTTGCAGCTATTGCTATTTATATAAATCATATTGCGCTCATCAAAAACTTAGATTACAGCCAAAGCATCACCTACACACAAAAAAAACTGGCCAAATTACAGGCATCTACTTTTAACAACAGGTTTATAGTTTTGCAAATGCCCTTTTACACTACCTGGTTCTGGAGTACACAAATGATTGAATCTTCGGGCATTAAATTCTGGCTTATTGCAGTGCCCATTACGCTGGCTTTTACTTTACTAACTATCTGGCTTTTCAAAAATCTTACTCCACTTAACATGCATAAAAACTGGGTAAAATTCCTGGTAAAGAACGACCCTGAGCATAGACCGGTAATGCAAGCACAAAAATTTCTTAACGAGATAGAAGAATTTAAAAAAGCCTCTTAAAAAATTCATTTCTTTAAAACCAACAGATTATCAGGCATTTATTACTAATTGAAAAATATTTTCCTATAAAAAATAAATATTTATTGTTTATCAATAAATATTTATCTACATTTGCTTTTCAATTTTAAAAACGAGCAACATGAGTACTAAAACAAAAACAGAAACAATCCTGGTGGTAATGAATGTCCTGGCCTGGATCACTTTTATCGGCCTGATGATTGAAGCAGGCGCTATACTTGTTACTTATGGGATAGGTTTGGCAAATCCTAAAATGGTAGCCAAACTTTACAAAGGGATGGATTGGGTTAACCTCAGGCAATATGATGTTTGGTATTATACAGGAATCATTACACTAAAAGCTGCAATACTGATTTTAGAGGCTTACACCGCATACATGGTTATTAAAGTGCTTACTACTATCAAAATGACAAACCCCTTTACTATGCAAGTGGCTAAAAAGCTGGAAAATATTGCCTACACACTCATGCTGGTGTGGGCAGCAGTATTGATATATAATGGTCAGTTGAAATGGCTTTCAAAAGATGTGGCTGATCTGGAAGGAAAAATGCTTTCTACAGAGTTGATAATTTATGCAGGACTGGTTTTTGTTATCTCTCAAATTTTTAAAAAGGGAGTCGAAATCCAAAACGAAAACGACTTAACTGTTTAGGTATGCCAATAATTGTAAACTTAGATGTGATGATGGCCAAAAGAAAAATGTCGTTGAATGAACTTTCAGAAAAAGTGGATTTGACATTAGCCAATCTTTCCATACTCAAAACCGGCAAAGCAAAAGCAATCCGGTTCAGCACACTGGAAGCAATTTGTAAAGTATTAAACTGCCAACCCGGTGATATACTGGAATTTGTTGAGTAAATTTTTATATAAGCATTAGTTAGCTGCCTGTTTTAAAATATTTTTTAAAACATTGCTCTTTCTAATTCGTCTTCATCAATAATTGAACTGCAATATTTACCATTCATCCTTAAAAAATCACTATTCGTGAATTATGACATTTGTATTACAATTCACCTTGACTAATTTGCGGCGGAAATTGAAAAACAACTCTTAAAAGTATAACCATGAAACAAAAACAACTGCTGATAGTAGCCTTCAGCTTATTTACAACACTGGCCAGTTTTGCACAAAACTTTTCTACAATTACAGGCCAAATTAAAGACAACAACGGCAATGGTGTTGCTGCAGCCACAGTAATGCTGCACCATGCTAAAGATTCTGCGTTAGCAAAAACTGCAGTTAGCAACAGTACCGGCAATTACGAATTACTGGCCATAAAGCCCGGTAATTATTTTATCAGTACCACCGTTGCAGGTATGATAAAAGCAAGTTCAGCAATTATTGAAGTTAAAGAAAATGAAAATGCAACAGTTGCAGCAATTATTGTAACACCTGCTACAAAAAATTTGCAGGGCGTAACCGTTACCAGCCAAAAACCAATGATAGAAGTAAGGGCTGATAAAACTATTTTAAATGTAGAAGGCACCATTAACGCTGTTGGTAATGATGCGTTGGAATTACTACGCAGGAGCCCCGGTGTAATGGTTGATAAGGATGACAACCTTAGCCTTGCAGGAAAAAATGGTGTACAGGTTTTTATAGATGGTAAACCTTCGCCGCTTTCGGGCAGTGATTTGGCTAACTATTTAAAAAGTTTACAATCTGCACAAATTGAATCTATAGAAATTATCACCAACCCCTCTGCAAAATATGAAGCTGCTGGTAATGCTGGCATCATCAATATCAGACTGAAAAAAAATAAATCGTATGGTACCAATGGTTCGGTAAGTGCAGGATATGTACAGGGCACTTATGCCAAATATAATGGCGGGCTTAATATTAATAACCGTAATAAATATATAAATGCATTTGGTAATTACAATTATAATAATGGTGATAACCTGATGACTTTTAATTCCCGTAAAGAACAGCTGGATACATTATTTACCCAGAGCAACAGGATAATTTTTAAAAATAACACCCATAGTTTTAAAGGTGGGCTGGATTATTTTATAAATGCAAAAAGCACCATTGGTGCAATTGTTAGTGGCAATATTGCCAGTAACGATATTACTACCGCAGGCCCTATGTATTTTACTTATATGCCTACCGGCCAGCTTAACCGTATTCTTAAAGCTACCAACACCAACGAAATGACGAGGAATAATGTGAATACAAACATTAATTACCGCTATGCTGTTGCCAATGGTAAAGAATTAAATATTGATGCTGACTATGGTTATTTTAAAATAAGGTCCGATCAATACCAACCCAACTTTTATTACCAGCCAGATGGTGTGACGGAAATTAGCAGGATAATTTATAACATGCTTTCGCCAACTGATATTGATCTGTTTAGTTTTAAAACTGATTACGAACAAAATTATAAAGGCGGCAGGTTGGGCATTGGCGGCAAAATTGGAATAGTGAATACCGATAACGATTTTAAACGTTACGATGTATTTACATCGGGCAAAGTAATGGATACAGCAAAGAGTAACCGCTTTAAATACAAAGAAAATATTAATGCGCTGTATGCAAATTATAATAAGCAATTAAAAACAGGTATAATGGTGCAGTTTGGAGTAAGGGCAGAGAATACACATTCCAGGGGTAACTCAACCGGTTTACAAAAAGTGAATACGCAATATGTACAATTTGATTCTTCTTTTAAAAGAGATTATATAGATTTCTTCCCCAGCGCTGCCATTACTTTTAATAAAAACCCAATGAAGCAATGGACCATTTCGTACAGCCGCCGCATTGACAGGCCCGCTTACCAGGATTTAAATCCGTTTGAATTTAAGCTGAATGAATATACATTTATGAAAGGCAATACTTTGCTGAGGCCTCAATACACTAACAGTTTTGGTGTAACGCATATCTACAAATACAAATTAACAACAGCATTAAACTACAGCCATGTAAAAGATATTTTTGCACAGGTGCCCGATACGGTAGACAAAACAAAAGGTTTTCTTACAAAGAAAAATTTAGCTACACAGGATATTGCAAGTATTAATATCAGTTATCCTTTTCAATATAAATGGTACAGTTTTTTTGCAACTACCAATGCCAATTACTCTAAGTACCAGGCCGATTTTGGCGGGGGCAACAGAAAAGTAGATCAATCGGTGTTTGCATTTACATTTTACATGCAAAACAGTTTTAAGCTGGGTAAAGGCTTTACAGGTGAAATAAGTACGCTGTATATTTCGCCTTCTATATGGCAGGGCTTTTTTAAATCGGCGGCAATGGGTACTGTAGATGCCGGTTTATCAAAATCAGTTTTTAAAAATAAGGGTACAATAAAAGCTGCTGTAAGCGATATTTTTCAAACAATGAAGTGGAGTGGCACCAGTAATTTTGCCGGAGTAATAAGCAACGTTAATGGCCGTGGAGAAATGCCGCTATTTAAATTAAATTTTAACTACCGCTTTGGTAACAGCCAGGTTAAGGCTGCCCGCCAGCGTAAGTCTGCAGTAGAAGATGAAAATAAACGTACACAAAGCAGTGGCGGCGGAATGGGTGGAAATTAAACTTTGTTTTATTAGTTAAGAAATAAAAGCCGCTTCTGAAAGGAAGTGGCTTTTATTTATAAGAAACACTATTACCTGCTTTTAAACGGCTCTCTTGCATCGGGATGATGTTCTAAGTCCAGTTCCAGTTTGGTGATTCCTCCATCAGCTTCTGCACCAACAGTAAAGGCACCCCAGGCTTTAATATTTAATAGTGCAACTCCATTTATAACAAAAATTACAGGGTTAGGGTTTACAAATGTTGGATGAAGATGGAAAGAAACTATTCCTTTTAAAGGATGATTTACCGGATCAGTACTTTCCACTCTAAGGATAATATCTACCCACTCACTTTTGTCAATTTTAGAAATTGTGGCAGTGAGCTTTCGGTAATTCCTCTCTGCTTCCCCACCCCATTTATCTTTTTGCGGATCCACTTCATTTTTATTTTCTGTAAGATTTTTTATTGTAAAGTTCGACCTGCTCTCTAAGGTTTCGTTTTTACCTCCAGTTACTATTGCCTGTGTTTGATTACTTTTATTTTGTGCTTCATTTAATGCTTCTTTGTACTCATTAAACTCGGCCTGCACACCATCTTTACTTACATTAAAACTTTTTAGCCTTGGCAGCAAAGCCAGCATAACAAATAAACTCAGCAATAAAACAAAGTATTTAAAAACAGTATCCAGTTTTTCTTTCGTATCATCTTTTACAGGCGTGGCAGTTTGATTATTACCTGTGTTTTTTGTGGTAACAGTTGTATTATTAATCACTACTTTTTTACCCGCCTCTGTTACACTCGTATCTTTTTTTACTGTGGTAATGGTAGAATCGTAAGATGATAAAGGGGAATTTGCAACTGCAGTAGCTGTTGTAAATTTGCTTTCAAAAGCAAACCAAAGGCATAATAAAAAAAGAAGTATGCTTAGTGTTGCCGAAAGAACTGTTATCCAGCTTTGTTGATTTTTATCTGTTGTGGAATTAGCTGACATAAATTTTATTTTTTCTAATAAAAAAATTGGTTTTATTTCTATTTACCATTAACCGCTTTTGTAATGCCTTTAAAATTTGCTTTTATATTTATAAAACCAAAAACGTTACCCCTGTCAGGATCATATTTTATTTCAAGTGGTATCCAAATGTCATTAAAAACCCTCACCCTTACTGTTCCATTAAAAGTAAGTCTGTCATTTTTTTCATTTTTATAAATGCCGCTAAAAACATGGTTATAACTTCCGCTGAATTTAAATTCTACTAAAGACTGCTGATTATATTTTGATTTTAATACCCAATTAAATCCCGGTTCAAAACTAAAAACGCTTCTCTTTAAATCTCTGCCGGCTTTAACTGTATCATCAATAAAATTAAAATTGGTTTTTATATCCAGTTCTATATTATTATTTCTCAGGGGATTTAAAACCCCTTTTAATAATTGAGAAGAAATTGAAATATTAGAAAATAAAAATTGATCTTTATAAGTAGTATCATTGATGCCCACTGTCCACAATAGTTTATTTTGAAATAATTTTTTAAGGCTGTCGAATGATTGTTGTGAAGCTTTGCGGATATTTATAGCCGGATCGATTTTTATAAGATTCAAAAATTTTGATGCATTAATTTTATTGGCCAGGGCGATAATTAAATCCTGAGTTGGTTTATCTAATTTATTAAAAGTAACCGTACTGGAATCCATAAAAATAGCTGCGTGAATTTTTCTTACTTTTCTTCTTTCTTCTGCATCTGCGATAGTTGCTATAAATTGATTAAACGCATCATTCAACCTGTTAAATTCATCATTAGCATTATAGGCCGAAGTAAGAAAGCTTTGCGAAATTGTAATATCTCTTTTGTTGATGATAGCATAATTTACTGAAGATATAAAACCATTAAACCGGTAAGAAGTATCCAGTTTGCCTGCAAAAGAAAAATTAAGGCTTCGCAAATGCCTGTACTTATAATAGTTTGTATCCACCATTAATTCGGGATTCATTTTTGCCATTACCGCAAAAGGATTAGAGGTAAACTTCAGCTCTTTATCAGGACCAATAAGATTATTTACAGCCAGTTGAAAAAAACTGTTGAGTACATCTTTATAATTGCCTGTAGTTAAAGAATCGGCAGTTAGCGGAGAAAATGTTTTAGTTTTTTGAGCAATGCAAAAATTAAAAATTAAAAGCAGAGAAAGTATTACAATTATTTTTTTCACTTTTCATTATCTTTTAATCATTATAAAATATCAAAGCCAAAATTTATATTACCTGCCGCAAACTTTACAGGTGTGGGAGGATCTGTTGCCACATCAATATTTATAACTGCTTTACCTGTACAAACGCCATTAATTGAAATGGCATCTCCGGTATTGGCATTATTAAAAATAATATTACCGCTTGCGCTTAAACTGTCGTGCCCGATAATGGCACCGGTAAGATTTTTAAAAAGTGTTGCGGTAAGGTTACCTAATCCTTCGGTAAATGTTACTGCAATAGTGGTAGCTTTTACTGCTGCGGCAGCAACAGTTGCTGTAAGTAAAGCCGTATTCGAAAGTTCTATTTTATCTTTTTCAACTTTTTTAATTGCTGCTTTCAGCAAATTTTTCTTTGATACTTTTTTTTTGGCAGCCATAATATTAATTTTTATTTATTGAAGGCCTAATTCATTCTTTTACACCAAGTATACTCTTTATCTGGGTTTTATTTTTTTTCCAGTCGGCTTCCCATATCCAAAACCTGTGGCTTGGCGGTACTTTATAAAAATCGAATTTGCCCACTAATTTCATTGTGCGTAAATCCACACATAATCGTTGAAAAGCACCGTCCATTATTTCTTTTGCTGTTTTTTCTGCAGTCGCTTCTACAGATAATTTCATCAGTAAACGATACTCATATGGCAGCAATAAACCAGCGCCGTATTTATTCCACATTCCTTTTTTGTTAGTCCATGCTTTTTTTGCTGCTTTATAAATAGTATCAAAATCTTTAGGGTCTTTTGGTAAGGAGGGCCATATAGGAAAAAATACGGCCCAGCCATCTTCAACCATTATCAAATTATATGTTCGCCTGGAAGGATCGTTTTTAGGAGGCAGCGGTTTTTCAAAATACGTCATAACATAAGCAAGCATACGTCCATTGCGGTCAATTACTTCTCCACTGGGCAGCACGCCAACTTTTCTTCTTTTGCCATTTGGTTTATTAAGCGCTTTGTCTTTTTCTTTTTCAAAATGATCACTTGCATCTTTTCCTGCATTAATATGCCTGCTTGCTGCATCTTTTGTAATTCGGTCTGTAAGATATTTTACCAACCCCTTTGGCAGTAAAGGAAATACACCGCTCTGAAGATGCTGCTTAGCTTTATTAAGTTTAGGCTGTGCGGTTGCTGCTTTTCCAAAAGGCTTTTCTTTTTCGGGAGTATCACAGGATACCATACGAAGAGGTTGTTCAATTTTAATGGTATCGCCGTCGGGACCACCTATATCTTTTTTTGGGCTAACGTTGAAGGATGGCGGCGGCAGTTTGTAGTTTGTAATACCCATAGTTTTATTTTTTGTTTTAAAATGATTGCAATAAATTAAAATGCACTGTTACATACAAATCAAAATTTAAAAAAATTATAAATATCCGCAATGATGCAATCACCCAAAAAATAATAGTGATTTCACCAACATTTAAAATGTATGATGCCAGAAAAAATAGTAGATAAATAATGCTGAAGAGAGATTATCGCAGGAATAGAATTTAAAACAAACGTAGTGCGTTCATTTTAAAAATGCAAGTAAATGAAGCAGAAAAATTTAAAAAAGGTATTTATACTTAAAAGACGCCGTATGTACACTGCTGGTTCAACAGCGATAATTTGCCCTATATGTAAAAAATCAAAACAATTATTTATTTTATCCCGATTACAATTTCTATTACGGCATGCTTATTCTTTTACTCCGCCAGTTGGTGCTCAAAGTCATTTTAAAAATGAAAGGATATTTTAAGATTTAAATTTGAGATTCCGAATTTGAATTTCAAATTTACAGTAACAGGAAGATGTAATTAATAATGCTGCGGCATGAGAGCATCTATCGTGCCATCAGCAACTGCTCAAAAAAGGCACCAATATTATTTACCCTGTCAACAAAATGCAATTCTAAAATCCAGTGCCTTTTGTTTCCGTCTTTGTCTAATTGAAGTATATCAGTATGATTATCGGGATGTACATCTAAACATAAATCATTGGGGTCATCGGGTTGTTCGTGTGGGTGGCTACCAATAATGTGGCCTGCAATGGCGTTTCCAAATTCGTAGCCATAACTTTTTGCCAAATCGTTAGCGTAGTTAAAAAAATCTGCGCCTGTAAGTTTGTTTTGTTTAAAATACCAGCCATTTCCTTCGTACCAGGCTGCTTCTACATCTTTCTTTATCTTTTGTTTCAAAGGGTCGTTGCCTAAAACATATGTTCTTCCAAGGTCTGCTTCCCAACCCTCAAAAACGGGGTGAAAATCAAAAAATAATATATCATCGTCCTGAATAATTAAGTCTGGCGGATTTGAAACATATGGCTGCAGCGTATTAATACCTGTTCTTACAATTTTTTTGCCCCAGTGATTTTCTATTCCAAAATCCTCTTTAGCAATTTGTACAATTTCATCCGCCAATTCTTTTTCAGATTTTCCAGATACTATCAATCCCCGTTCTTCTACTGTATTAAATAAAGCTTTGGCCTTTTGCTCAGCCAGCATCATTTTTTGTGTTACACTATTCATGATTTTTTATTTAAGAATTGTTGCAGGTAAAATATTTTTTTATAAAATCTGTTGCCGCAATTATTGCACATTCCTCAATAGTATCAAACCCTTTTTGAATATTAATAAGTATCAATGTTGTTTTGCCCGATTTTGTTATACTCATTTTATAAATTAATAATGAGGCAAAGCAAGATGATTTTACTGATAAAATAAAATACTTAATTTTGATTAACTGATACTTTAATTTGATTACAATGGATATTCAACAACTTAAAAATTTCCTTGTTTTATCTAATACACTCAATTTTAGAAAAGCCGCAGAGCTAATTAATATTGTGCAACCGGCTTTAAGCAGGCAAATACAATTATTAGAAAAAGAAGCAGGAGTTTTATTACTCAACAGAAATAAAAGAACCGTTACATTAACTGAAGCAGGCCTATTTTTTAAAAAAGAAACAACAAGGATTTTACAAGATCTGGACAAAACTATTATAAGGGCTGTACAACTGCACAATGGCGAGGCTGGTGAAATAAAAGTTACACATGCAAGCTCCGCTATCAATACAGTGGTGCCTTCTTTTTTAATTAAGGTAAAGCATAAATGGCCAAACCTTAAAACCACTGTGCAGGAAAGCTCCAACTTTCATCAAATTGAAATGTTGCTCACCAGGAAAACTGATATCGGTATTGCTCCCAATATTATTTTACCAGCAGAAGCAAACTCCAGAATTTTATACAGAGAAAATTTTGTTTTGATCTTGCCCGCCAATCATCCATTCGCTAAAAAGAAAATAACTGATCTATCTATATTAAAAAACGAAACATTTATTTTACCGCAACTATCTACCGGTACAGGTTACGTGGAAACTATTTTGCAGATTTGCCGAAGCTTTGGCTTTATACCAAAAGTGGCACACGAGTCGGCACACTCAATGGCTGTAGTGCGGTTAGTAGAAGCAGGACTTGGAATTTCTATCGAACCAATATCTTCGGTACGTGGCGTAAATATGAATATTAAATTGATTGAATTAAAAAACATTCCTCAAAAAGCAGAAATGATTCTTTTTTGGTTACGAGAACGTGAAGAAGAACTAACCAGGTTTATAAAAATGTTTTAAGTTTAATTTAAAGATTAAAAAGCCCGTCAACAAACAATTGCTTATCAAAAACCAAAAGATCTTCTGCCTTTTCCCCTACCCCAATAAATTTTACAGGAATTTTAAACTGACTTGCAATAGCTAATACCACACCGCCTTTTGCTGTACCGTCTAATTTGGTAATGGTGAGTGCAGTAACATCTGTTGCGGCAGTAAAATGTTTGGCCTGCTCCAATGCGTTTTGGCCGGTGCTGCCATCTAATACCAGCATCACTTCATGCGGCGCATCAGGAATAACTTTTTGAATTACTTTTTTTATTTTAGAAAGCTCATCCATTAAATGAATTTTATTATGCAGCCTCCCTGCGGTATCAATAATGATGACATCCATATTTTTTGCAACGCCACTCTTAACTGTATCAAATGCAACAGATGCCGGGTCGCTACCCATTTCTTTTTTTACAATGTCCACACCTGTCCTCTCACTCCATATTGTTAACTGGTCTACCGCTGCTGCCCTGAAGGTATCTGCTGCACCCAGCAAAACTGATTTACCTGCTTTAGAAAAATTATGCGCCAGCTTACCAATGGTAGTTGTTTTACCTACGCCATTTACACCTACTACTAAAATAACATGCGGCTTATGCCCGCCAGGTAATTCATAATTTTCATAACTGGTATCCTGCGGTGCAGCTACTAATATATTTTGTACTTCTTCTTTTAAAATTTTATTAAGCTCTGATGTATTGAGGTATTTATCTTTTGCTACCCTGGCTTCTATTTGCTCAATAATTTTTACGGTGGTTTCAATTCCTACATCGGCGCTTACCAATGCATCTTCCAAATTATCCAGCACTTCAGCATCAACAGTGCTTTTGCCGGCAATGGCTTTAGTTAATTTACTTAAAAAACCTTCCCGTGTTTTTTGTAATCCCTGTTCTAAACTTTCCTGCTGTTGTTTTTTTCCAAAGAGTTTATCAAAGAGGCCCATAATAGTTGGTGGTTGTTTGTTATTGGCTGTAAATTTAAAACTTCTTTGTTACAAGAGATTTTAAATTAAGCCTTCGGCTTATTTGGTTTTGCCACCAGATTCAACAGAAGAAAATAATTTGTGCAGTCTGTTCAATCTGCGGCAGCGTTATTTTAAATAAAGAAAGCCTCCCTTAAATGGGAAGCTTCATGAATATATTTTTATCGCACTAAAATTAATTAGCTAAATATTCTTTTATCTTGTCTTTGTGTACGATTGATTCTTTAAAAGTATAAGCACCAGTTTTAGGGCTGCGAACTGTACGAATTACCTTAGTCCAGTTTTTTGCGTCTGCTGCTGCTTTGGTATCTTTAATTTTAGCGTTTTTTGAAGCTGCTTTTGCCATGATATGTAGTTTATTGGTTAATTAGTTTATTAGTTCATCCGTGTTAGCGAATTAACGTTTATACAAATTACCGTTATTATTTAATTTCTTTATGAACAGTAACCTTCTTTAAAATTGGGTTGAATTTTTTCAACTCCATTCTTTCTGGTGTGTTCTTTTTGTTTTTGGTAGTAATGTAACGGCTTGTGCCGGGTTTACCACTTGTTTTATGCTCGGTACACTCTAAAATTACCTGTACCCTGTTGCCTTTCTTTGCCATTTTATTTTATTTATATAATATGATCTCCTTCATTTCCCTTCAGGGGATAGGGGCTAGATTTTTTCTCCTGCGGCACGTAACTTCTTTACCACAGATAATAAACCATTTTTATTGATGGTTCTTATTGCTTCGGAAGAAACTTTTAATACCACCCATTTATCTTCTTCTGCAAGAAAATAACGCTTGGTTTGTAAGTTCGGTAAAAACCTGCGCTTGGTTTTAATATTCGAGTGCGAAACCTTATTTCCGGTAATCGGCTTCTTTCCTGTAACCTGACATACTCTGGCCATTGTACTAATTTTTTGGACGGCGAAGGTAGGATTAAAAATGGATTTCTGGAACTTATACAGGAAGAATTTTTGATTTATAGCTAAAAATATCCTGCCTCCCTTTAAAACTGTTGAAAAGTTTACATTTTTATACCCTTTGCAATGGCCTTTTAGCTTGAAAATAAACCCTGCCCATCTGTAAAACAACCGCCAGCAAAATTAATCCCACGCCAATATAAAACTGGTAATTCAACGTTTCATTTTCTTTAAAAAAGATAAAAGCCATAATAATTCCATACAAAGGCTCCAAATTATAAGTAAGGTTGGCGGTAAAGGCCGATATCTTTTTAAGGGCATTTAATTGTAAATCGAAACTGAGAACCGTACAAAACCAGGCCAGCACCAGTAACCATAACCAATCGGTATGGGTGGGCAAATAATATGCTGCAGGAAATTGCATTAAATAAAATGGCACCAAAAGCGTAAGGGCAATTAATCCGCCGCCCAACTCGTACAATGTAACCGTTTGAGGCGTAAACCGTTTTACAAATTCTTTATTAAAAATGGGGAACAGGGCACTGCCCACTGCCGAAATTATTCCAAAGGCAATACCCAGTTTATACTGTGGATGAAAATCGAAAATGATATAAATACCTGCTATGGCCAGCAACCCCAACCCTACTTCAATAAACACAAACCGTTTTTTTAAAATCAGCGGTTCTAAAAAAGAAGTAAAAAAACCTGTGGCACTAAAGCAAACCAATGCTACCGATGCATTGGCATATTTTACACTGCCATAAAATGTTACCCAATGCATGGCTACGATGGCCCCTACTCCAAAAAATTTCAACACATCCTTTAAGGCAATTTTTTGTAACTGTTTTTTTAAGTGCAGTAAAATGAATAACGTTACTACTGTTATTAAAAGCCGGTACCAAACCAGTAACCCTTCATTGAGTTTTATTAATACACCAAGTATGGCGGTAAAGCCTGCTAAAAAAACAGCAAGATGAAGTTGAAGCAGTGCTTTTTTCATAATGCAAATATAAGCCCCTCATATCCTCCCCTGTTGGGAGAGAAATGAAGAAGATTAAATTAGAGATTAATGTACTCACCTTCGAACTCCCTCGCCTCGGGAGAGGAATTGGGCTGAGGTCAAAATAATTATAAATAATGCTAAACGGCTAAACTCTAAACATTAAACATATTATATTTGCCAACTTATAACCAATACTATATGAATTTTAAACGTGTTAACAACATTACCGGGTGGCTGGTTTGCATTATTGCCTGTGCAGTATATATTATGACGATGGAAGCCACCGGCAGCCTTTGGGATTGCGGCGAGTTTGCATCCAGTGCTTATAAATTGCAGGTACCGCATCCGCCGGGAGCACCGCTGTTTACATTAATTGGCCGTTTATTTATGGCGCCTTTCGATCCGCAGCATGCAGCAACAGGTATTAACCTTATGAGTGCATTAGCCAGCGGTTTTACCATTTTATTTTTATTCTGGAGTATTACTCATTTTGCCCGTAAAATAGTTACTAAAAACGGAGTTGAATTAACTACCGAAAAAACATTTGGTGTAATGGCCGCAGGTGTTGTTGGCGCTTTGGCTTATACTTTTTCCGATTCATTTTGGTACAGTGCTGTTGAGGGTGAAGTATATGCTTTATCTTCTTTTTTTACGGCCCTTGTTTTTTGGGCCATGCTTAAGTGGGAGCAAAATGTTGATGTGGAAGAAGCCCGTGGCATAAAAGGCCACTTTACAAATGCAGACCGCTGGATAATTTTGATATTCTTTTTAATGGGTTTATCAATTGGTGTGCATCTTTTAAATATATTAACCATACCCGCTATTGTAATTATTTATTATTATAAGCGCTATAATGTAACCAACTGGGGCACTTTTTGGGCTTTTGTAATTGGTTGCGTACTTACCGGTGTGGTGCAAAAAGCAGTTATACAATGGACGATAAAAGGAGCTGGAAGTTTTGATGTACTTTTTGTAAACAGTTTTGGAATGCCCTTCTTTTCGGGCTTTGCTTTTTTCTTTGTGTTTATTGGTGTATTAATATTTTTTGGCCTTCGCATTGCAAATAATAAAAACTGGAATTTTTTAAAATTAGGCTTGTGGAGTTTTGCATTTGTTATTCTGGGATGTTTCTCTTCTTACTTTACCACAATGGTACGCAGCAATGCCAATCCTTCGGTAGATATGTATAATGTTGATAACCCCGTAAGTTTAGTTGGTTACTTAAGCCGTGAACAATATGGCGACTGGCCAATTTTATACGGACAGGATTTTACAGCACAGCCTGTTGATAATAAAATAACAGAAACTTATATAAAGAGTAATGGTAAATACGAAAAGAACGGCAGAAAAATAGAGTATGTTTATGCGCCTGAGGATAAACATTTGTTCCCCCGCATGTGGGATCAAAGCAACGACCAGGGCCATGCTGATTATTATGCAGGCTGGGCTGGTATAGGAAAAGATAAAGAAGGCAATTGGGAAAGGGCCCCAACCATGAAAGAAAATATTGGCTTTGCATTGACGTACCAGTTAAACTGGATGTACATCCGTTATTTTATGTGGAATTTTGCTGGCAAACAAAACGACGTACAGGGTGTGTACATGAATAATGTACGTGATGGTAACTGGAAAACTGGTATTGGTTTTAGGATAATTTAAGGTTAGGCGACCAAAGCACTATGCCCGACAGTTTAAAAAATAATAAAGCCAATAACAAACTTTTTGCTTTGCCGCTTATATTGGGCATACTGGGTTTTATCTTTCAAT
>NZ_JANMUN010000211.1:0-5152 GCF_031391665.1 Ferruginibacter sp. | reverse complement strand
AAACCAGTTTGAAGATTTTATAAATGTTTGTAAAGAATTTGGGATTAATTATGTGGAAGTTAGTGACGGTTCTATAACCATACCGCATGCAGAAAAATGTGGCTACATAGAAAAATTAACCAAACACTTTACCGTATTAAGTGAAGTGGGCAGTAAAGATGCTGCACATATTATGCCTCCTTATAAATGGATTGAATTAATGAAAGCCGAACTGGAAGCAGGCTCTGCTTATGTAATTGCAGAGGCAAGAGAAGCCGGTAATGTGGGTATTTACCGCGGCACCGGCGAGGTAAGAGAAGGATTGGTACAGGAAATACTTACACAAATTCCCGAAGGAAAAATTATTTGGGAAGCACCGCAAAAAGCACAGCAATTATACTTTTTAGAATTGATTGACTGTAACGTAAACCTGGGCAATATTGCACCAAATGAAGTAATTCCTTTAGAAACTATGCGTATTGGTTTGCGTGGCGATACTTTCCATTTGTATTTAGATAAAAAGCCATCCTGATGAAGGTGTACGGCATTATAGGATATCCGCTGGGGCATTCTTTTTCACAAAAATATTTTACTGAAAAATTTGTAACAGAGGGTATCAATGATTGCAATTACAAAATTTTTGCAATTAAATCTGTAGATGGGTTAAAGGATGTACTAATTCAAAATCCTGATTTAAACGGCTTTAATATTACAATTCCTCACAAGCAATCAATTCTTTCGCTGCTTGATGATACAACAAAGCTGCCACAAAATTTACATGCCTGCAATTGTGTTAAAATTGTAAATGGAAAATTTATTGGTTTCAACACTGATGTTATTGGTTTTGAAGAAACACTTTTATCTCAATTAAAAAGCCATCATACCCATGCTTTAATTTTAGGTAATGGCGGTGCCGCCGAAGCTGTTAAGTTTGTTTTAAACAAATTAAATATTCAATACAAAGTTGTTAGCCGAAAATTACATGATGGTTCTGATTTGACTTATGCTGATATAAACGAAAAAATTATTAGAGAACATCTTTTAATAATAAATACTACACCATTAGGCACTTTTCCTAATGTAGATGAATGCCCGGCTATCCCTTATCAATATTTAACGGCACAACATTTTTTATACGACCTGGTGTATAATCCTCCTAAAACTTTATTTCTTAAAAAAGGGGAGGAGCAAGGCACCGCAATTAAAAACGGTTACGATATGCTGATGATACAGGCGGAAGAAAGCTGGCGTATTTGGAATGAAGAAAATTAAAAATTCAAAATTTCAAATTGATGTATTCAAAATCTCTTTCAATTTCTCTGGAATTGCAATAACTTTTTTTGCTGTGTAATCATAACTCACCATTCCTGTTTTTGCCAAAGCAAGCAAAATTGTTTTGTTGTTTCTTTTTGTACTAAGCTCATAATATAATTCAAAACTTACTTTCGAAATTTCTCCCACTGCAATTGTAATTTCAACAGCATCGCCATAAAACGATTCATTTTTAAATTCAAAAGCAAGGTCAGCTAATATTAATCCTGTGCCTTCAATATTTAATTCGGTAAAGCCATGTTGCATCAGCCATTGCATCCTTGCTTCATGAATGATTGATACAAAAGCATCATTACCTAAATGATTGCCATAATTTATATCACTAATTCTTACCGGTACAGTAATTACAGCTATTCTATTTTCAGGCATTATTAGTTTTACTCTTGCCATTTTTTTTGATAAAGATAAAATTCTCTGCTTTATAAAAATGCCCTTGTTTAGAAAAGATATTACTCTTCTCAGTTTTTTAAAATGACTAGTGACTCAATGACCAATGACTTGCAATAAAAAAATAAGGCTCCACGTTAAGGGTGAAGCCGTTATTTATAAAACCTATATAGTAGATCGGGTAATTATTTTTTCTCTTCCAAAACATTACTCAGCTCCATAATGTCCATAAAATTAGAAAGTGATGGAGCTACAACATTATTGGTCATCTTATCTCTCCATATGGCAAAAGTATTTTTCCACTTTGCACTTTCTTTAATTATTACATCAAGGTTTTCCTGCAGCTCAGGATTTTTATCGGTTAAATAACCAATTAAATTAGAAAATTTAGAAGATACTTTTATTGTTTGTCCATCGGGGCCGGTAATACTGATGTAAGTATTTGGGGTATTCATTAATGCAATATCCATCGGTGTTTCTCCATTGGCGGTTTGCAATTTTTCTTTGTTACCAATTGCAGGGTCTTGTGCTAAATCTTCACCTTTATTACCTTTTACATAATCAGCAACAAACGCTTCTTGTGTTTGCGCCGGTGTTGTTTTTTTAGCTGGGTTGTAAGCGGTTTGTTCTTTTGCCAATTTTTTTTCTTGAGTATCAGAGGCAGGCAAGGTTGTTTTTTCTGTGCCGGCAACTGGTGTATTCGGTTGCTGACTTTGTGGGGTTACAGAAGAAGCGGTAGAATTAATTGCATCATCTTTAGTATTACTGCTCAACCAAATGGTGGTTGCAATAATTGCAATAACAGATGCTGCTGCGGCCATTCTAAAATAAATGACTTTTTGGTTTTTCTTATTATTTTGCAGCGGAACTATTTTTGTTTCGCTCTTATCTAATTCACTGGCAATATTTTTCCAGGCATCAGCCGGGGCTTCTGCATTATAATTGTACAAACGCTCTGCAAATGAAGTTGATGATTGCTTTTCTTCCTCATCCAGTGTATTAAAAATATTTACTAAAACTTTATCCGGTGCTGTTGTTTCAAAAGCAAGCATTTTTGTTTTAAAATCTGTTGCTGCTGTTTCGTTTTCTTTGTCCAGTTCGTTGGTAATATTCACCCACACACCTTCTGGAGGTGTTACCTGGTGGCTGAGTATTTTATTTAACCAATTGGTGGACATTTTTTAATTTTATTAAGGTCAGATTTATTTTAATTTTTCTTCTACCATCTTTTTTAAAATAGCTTTAGCCCTTGCTAACTGCGATTTACTGGTGCCTTCACTTATTCCTAAAATTTCTCCAATATCTTTATGGGCATAGCCTTCAATTACATACATGTTAAATACCTGCCTGTAACCGGGGCTAAGTTCCTGAATCATTTTTATCACATCCTTTTCGGCAAGGTTATCCAGCGCATTCCACGATGGGTCTTCAACAGTTACCTCCTGCGAATCTGTAACAGAAAATTTTTTAACCGATTTTCTAAAATGTTCAATAGATGTGTTTACAAAAATCCTGCGTATCCATCCTTCAAACGAACCCTCGCCACGAAATTTTTCCAGGTTTTTAAAAATTTTTATAAAGCCGTCCTGTAAAAGATCCTGGGCATCTTCTGCATCTTTACAATACCTTAAACAAACCGCATACATTTTAGATGAAAAACGATGGTAGAGCACTTCCTGCATCTTCCTGTCTTTATCTAAGCATCCTTTAATTATGTCGGTTTCTGATAGCAATAGGTTGCTTTCGTTACTCAAAATAAGATAGGTTTTGTTGAATAATAAATGATTTTTTCGATTAGCTTCAACGGGAACTTATAAAAAAAATTAATTTTTCCAGCGCTTTTTTGCGGTGGCTGTATTGAGATTTTTCCTCCATACTCATTTCCGCAAATGTTTTTTCACTTTCGTCAGGTACAAAGACGGCATCGTAGCCAAAACCGTTGCTTCCTTTTTTTCCTGCCGTTATAGAGCCTTTGCAAATACCTTCAAAAAGATATTCTTTATCATCTAAAATTAATGAGATAACTGTTCTAAAACGTGCATTTTTGTTTTCATGCGGCTTTAAGTTAACCAATAATTTTTCAATATTATTTTCAAACGATCTTCCTTCACCAGCATACCTTGCACTTTTTACTCCCGGTTCGCCATTTAATGCTTCCACTTCCAGGCCGGTATCTTCACTAAAACAATTTTTTTTAGTAAGATCATGAATTACTTTCGATTTTTCCGACGCATTTTCTTCTAAAGTATTATGCGGTTCAGGTATGTCAATATCTATTCCGGCTTCTTTTAAAGTTATAATATTAAAACGGCTGCCGAGTGCCAATCTAATTTCATCAACCTTATGCTGGTTATTGGTAGCAAATATCAGGGTGTCCATTTTTTTATTTTTATCAAATAGAAAAAACCTGTTTCAGGCAGTTCCATAATTTTGTTTTTTCTGTCCTGTCTGCTGCAAGCATTTGCAATGGTGGCGCAGAAAGATACACCTGGTTATTAAATTTTTGAATTTGATAATACGGAAACTGTAACGGTAATTGCAGTTGCGATGGGTCCACACCAAAAAGCAATATTGTTGCTGCTTTCAATTCTTCTTCAACCTGGGTATAAGTAAGTGCATTTGTTTTGGCAAAATTTATCAATGCTACATCAGCCATCGATAATTTACAGGCACCTAAAATGCCCATTAAAAAATTTAATTCATCATCAGGCAAATACAAAGTTTTTTCATCGGCAACAATAATTGCAATTTGCTTTTGATTATTTCCTAAAACTGCAATACCGTTTGCTTTTGCAATAGTTGCTACAGTTTCGTTTGTATTTAAATCAACCAACGAATTCTTAAACAAATCATGCAGAACAATTGCTGGCAGTTGAATATTATCTAAACTCATAAAAGACCGTTTCGTACGCTGTTTTTTTTGTTTCTTTGCAGTAAAATTAATGAATATGACCGCAGCAGCAGATATAATTGTTACAAAAGCAGAGCATAGTAAATTAAAAGATATTAATCTGGAGAATATTCCCTTTGGAAAATATTTTACCGATCACATGCTTGAAGCCGATTATGAAGATGGTGAATGGAAAAATGTAGAAATAAAACCTTATCAGCCTTTATTGCTTGCCCCCAGTTTGGCAGCATTGCATTATGGTCAGGCTATTTTTGAAGGCATAAAAGCCTATAAAAATGCTGATGGGGAAGCTTTTATTTTCAGGCCTTACGATAATTTTAAGCGCTTTAATATTTCTGCCGAAAGAATGGAAATGCCACAAGTGCAAACAATAATCTATCAATAAATACCAACCCGTTATTTTTCAATCCTAATAAAACAGAACGTATATAACCTAAACCCATTTCTCTTCAAGCATGAATATTGTTTTAATTATTGGTACTATCGGCATGCTTATACTGGCTATTGCCATTGTGGGGTTTGTTATATTCCACCAGCGCAAAG
>NZ_JANMUN010000191.1:0-15786 GCF_031391665.1 Ferruginibacter sp. | reverse complement strand
CAAAAAATTAATTGCTGGGTAAAAGGCGATTGCCAGTTAAGCCACCTGATTGATGAAGGCGGCAGGCAATTGTTGAATGAATTATTCTGGATAGCTACTTTAACTTTTGTGGCTGCATTTTCGCTTGCATTTTTGTTTACTTTTTTAAGAAGTAAAAAAACAAGTACACCAATGTGGGGCAATTCTACATTAAGATTATTATGGAACACTGCAATACCTTTAATGGCAGGCGCAATATTTTTATTCAGGATGATGCAAATGGGACAATTTGATTTAATTGCACCCGGCTGTTTAATTTTTTATGGCCTTGCATTAATCAATGGCAGCAAATACACTTTAGGCGAAGTAAAATATTTAGGCTATGGTATATTGTTGTTGGGTATTATAAACTTATGGTATGTTGGGTATGGGTTACATTTTTGGGCAATGGGTTTTGGTGTACTACATATTGTTTATGGAATAGTGATGTGGAATAAGTATGAAAGGAAGAAAGGATGATGGATGGAAATAATGATTAGTAAAGTTACAGTGAGCTATGAATTTAATTGAAAACTTAAATAAAATTTTTGACAGCCGTATTCGCCTGGGCATAATGAGCGCCCTGATGGTGAACGTGGAAATAAATTTTAATGAATTGAAAGAACTGTTGAGTATAACAGATGGCAACTTAGCCAGCCATTTAAAAACACTGGAAGAGAGCGGCTACGTAAAAATTCAAAAAGGTTTTATTGGCAGAAAAACAAACACCACTTACACCGTTACCAAAGCAGGCGAAAAAGCTTTTAAGTTACATTTAACAGCATTGGAAAAAATGATTGGGTCGGTAAAATAAATTTTTTTGTACTTTCACTTTGAAATACAAAGTACTTTTAAATTATGAATAAATACGTCAAAACCTTTTTTACATTTATAGGAGTGTGGTTTTTTGCTTCGCTTTTAAATGGAATACTAAGTGGTATTTGTATAATGGTTTTCGATAAGGATGCGTTTAACGGATCAGCTGGCGTTGTAGTTTTAGCCTGCGTTTTTTCATTTATATGCAGCGTGCCGCTGGTAGGGATGGTGTGGTTAAGTACTACTATTGCGATGGCTAATGGAAAAAATGGCTACGGGTTATTTCAAATAATTTTAGCCACTACTTTTTTTTGTGCATTAGTTGGCGCTGTATTTTTCATCAACACATTTGGTACAGAGTTTAAGCAGGCAAGGTATGCAGCAGGGATTTGTATTATTATTTCTGCAATTGCTGGTGTTTTATCATTTAGAAATCAACTTAAAACTAATGAATAAGCTGCATAAAAAATTACTGCTGCTGCGTAGCAAACTTTTAGTTTTTCTTACGCACAATATGGCACTGCCGGTATTACGCTTTATTCGTAAACCAAAAATTTTTCCTTATTCAGATAAAGAACTGCAACTTTTTTCTAACGGAACACTAGGAAAAGATTTGATTGTTTTTTTGGAGAAAAGAAAAATAAAATTGCTGCCGCATTATGCTAAGCATGATATTAAACACATTTTGCTGCAATACGATACTACCGATGATGGAGAAGTGTGCCTGCAGTGTTTTATGCTGGGCAACGGCCATATTTCTTTTCCCGTGGCGGCTACAGTTTTTTATGGCATGGTAACCATGCCGGAGCACTGGAGCAAATTTAAAACTGCTTATTACAGAGGAAAAAAATGTATTCCTATCGCCGGGTGGAAATGGTTTGAAATTTTACACCAGCCAACACAATTACTTATTGATAAAATTAATACTGATGCAAAAAGTTAACCGCACCATTTTAATCTGCTGGTATTATATGGAATTATTTTTTGCAAGTAGAATATTATCATTTTTAAAACAATTTAAAATAATAAATAAATGAAAGAATTTGATACTAAAATTATTGATGCCTCTTTAGATGACAGAGGAATTAAAATTGCCGCACTTAAACTTTTTTTACTTGCCGCCGGTGCCGTTTTATTCAATCTTATTTTTTGGCAGGAAAAACTGGCGCTTAATGCTTTACTCTTTGATGCTTTTGTTTTATGGTCCGTTTTTTATTTGTACCCTGCTGCTTTTACCAAACCGGCAATGAAGTGGTTGTTGTTGGCACATGCTGTTACTTTAGTTACACTTATTGTACACAATACGGTGCTTACTAAGCTGGCATTTAGCACCACACTTTTATTGGTGGTGGTGTTTACACAATACCTTCATCGCTCCGTTTGGTATGCTGCAGCATCTGCAGCTGGTAATTATGTACTGTTTATTTTTTCTTTTTTTGAAAATATAAAGCAGGTGAAAATAACGGGCATAAAATCTTTTGGTATAAGAAAGGCCATTCGTTTTTTAATTATTCCATTGCTTATTGCAGGTGTTTTCTTTTTGTTGTATTCGTTTTCCAATGCTGTATTTCAGGATGTAGTAAAGGATATGGGTATTGCAATAGAACATTTCTTTACCAAATTTTTTACGTGGTTTAGCTGGAACAGATTTGGCTTTTTACTCCTGGGTTTATTAGTTACAGGCGGCTTATTATTAAAAATGCACAGTAATTATTTTTCTGAAAAAGATTATTTGCAGCATAATGATTTGTGGCGCAAAAAAAATAATTTAAAAAAATGGAAAGAGAGTGCATCATTTGATATACTGTCGCTTTTAATGGGCCGCTTTGCCAATGGTGTTATGGCTTTACGAAACGAAAATACGGTGGGTATATTAAGCCTGGTAATGTTAAATATTTTACTGCTGTTTATTAATGCCATTGATATTGTGTATGTGTGGTTTGGTTTTACTTATACCCCCAATCTTAATTTAAAAGAGTATGTGCATGAAGGCACCGGCATGCTGATATTTTCCATTGTATTGGCTATGCTGGTACTGTTATTTTTCTTCAGGGGAAGTTTAAATTTTTATAAAAAAAATAGATGGCTTCGTTATGGAGCTTATGGATGGATTTTTCAAAACGCTGTTTTGGTAATATCTGTTTTGCTTAGAGATTATTACTACATACAGCATATGGGCCTTGCTTACAAACGAATTGGAGTGCTGGTTTTTCTATCGATGGTTTTAATGGGATTAATTACCGTATTTATAAAAATACACCAGCGTAAAACCAGTTATTATTTATTAAGGGTTAATGGATGGTTTGCCATTATACTTCTGGTTACAGCATCTTGTGTGCATTGGGACGAAACGATGGCGAAGTATAACCTTGCTCATAAAAACACTATTCCGCTGGATGTGCAATTTCTATTAACACTTTCTGATAAAACATTGCCGTTGATTGAAAAAAACCAGGAGGTATTGCTGGATAAAACTACTGTGCAGGGAGAAGGAGATTTTTTATACCGTTCACCGTTTTCGCCAATGCAAGTTTTTGAGCAACGCAAAAGAATTTTTTTAAGTGAGCAAAAAAAATATTCCTGGTTATCGTGGAATGCCGCTGACGATTATGTTCAAAATTATTTATCAAAAGCAGTTATTACATCATCCTTAAACAAATAAAACATGAAACAACTCTGGTTTAAAAGAAGAGGATGGGTTTATATTCCAGTTCACCCATTAGGATTTGCAGTAACCATACTGGCAATAATTTTTATGGTGCCGGTAGTTTTGGCAGTTGACAGAAATACGCATTCCATTACCGATGAACTGTATCAAATTTTTATTTATGCCACCTGTACCGCATTTTGGTGGAAGTGGGTGGCAGATAAAACTTCATAAACTCATAGTATCTTACAAAAAATGTTTTATGAAAATATTTAAATCTTTTGCTTTCGCATTTAATGGCATAAAAATTTGCTTCACCTCTGAAACCAATTTTAAAATTCATGTAGTTCTTGCTGCCGTTGCAATATTGATGGGGATGGTATTTAATATTTCTACAACTGAATGGGGAGTAATATTTCTTTGTATTGCTTTTGTTATAAGTATGGAAATGATAAATACTGCTATTGAAAAATTATGTGATGAAGTTACTAAAGACATTCATCCGGTAATAAAAAAAGTAAAAGATATAGCTGCAGGGGCAGTTTTAGTGGCAGCTGGCAGCAGTTTTGTAATTGGCAGTATAATTTTTCTTCCTAAAATAATTATTTATATAAAAACATTGTAAAATTGAAAACAACGATTTCATTTAAAAAAATATTAGTAGCTTTTTTTCTTTTTATTGGGTTATTGATTTTTGTACGTATTATATATTCAGGCAAAATAAATTATTTGTTTCTGGTATGGAATATTTTTTTGGCATGGGTTCCTTTTATCATCAGCAGTTCTTTTAAAAAAATAACTGGTTTAAAAAAATGGAAACAGTTGATTGTTTTTTGCTGCTGGCTGGTATTTTTCCCCAATGCATTGTATATTATTACCGATTTAATTCATCTTGAAAAAGAAACTATTGTGCCAAAATGGTTTGATGCCATATTAATTTTCTCTTCCTCAATAGTTGGGCTGATTATGGCATTTGTATCTTTATTTCGTGTGCAGCAATTTTTACAATTTCATTTCAGCAGCAGAATTACAGAGCGATTAATAGTATCAATTTTATTTCTTGCGTCATTTGGTGTTTACCTCGGCAGGTTTTTACGCTGGAACAGCTGGGATATTATCAGCAATCCGTTTGATTTAATACTTTCTATTGGAGAAAGAATTATTTTTCCTTTTCAGCATTTAAAAACCTGGGGTATTACTTTTATGCTTAGCACACTTTTTTATTTGCTGTATTTAATAATAAAAAAATTGCCCGGTTTTTTGAACCAGGCAATAGTAAAATAATTTTATCAATTTAAAAATCCAGCCCCATCGAAAAATACAATTGTGGTTTACCTTTAAAGAAACCACTCATTGTCCATGCAGCATCAAATTTTAGAAAGTAACCTAGTAAAGTACTTCTTGCACCAAAGCCATAACCGCCGGCAAAAGGGCCAACACCACCCGCTTTTACTTTTACCGTTACAGGGCCTGGGCCACTACCGGTGCCTGTATTATAATTAATCTCTGGCCTTTGCAATTTATTATAACCGCCATTCCAGGCAGTACCCAAATCTATAAATTGCACCACTTGAAAATTGCGGAGGAAAGCATTATTGATAGGGCGTTTAAATAATGTGCTGAACACCGGTAACCTGAACTCACTGTTAAGCACAACTGCATTATTCCCATTGGCAACATTTTGTATAAAGCCCCTCATATTTACAGCCAGGCTTTGAAAAGCATAGTCCTGATCATTTGCCGGTTTATTATTCGTGTTAAAATATCTTTCTTTAATCACATCACCGGTTGTTGCATCAATCTTCTGATTTTGCCCAAACATCAGCCAGCCATCAACACCACCTAAATAATAAATTAATTTTTGGTTACCAAAGCTAAAATCTCCTGCGGCACGGCCGGCCCAAATAAAATTTTGAAAAATGGGATAATAATAACGGGCATCAAAACCCAAATTGTAAGTTTGAGGGCCATCTGCACTAACCACTTTATTTATCTGGTAATTCCAGTCTAAATAAACTTTAGCACGCAGGCCATTCCAAATATTCATGGTAGGGTTTAAAGTATTGTCGTACACATATTCAATCTTACTGGTTAAATAAGTGGATTGAAAATCGGGTTGGGCTACAGATTGAGGATCTACTCCACTAAAAACATCTTTGTCTGAACGTACACCCGTACTAAATCTTATACTTCTGTTTTTATCAAAAGGATAAGCAATATTCCCCTGATATAAATTGGTAAAAGTTCTTCCAAAAAAATTGCTGAACTCCGTTTGAAATCCCTGCACATTTCTGTAATAAGATACACCCCAGTCAATTCTTCTTTTTAAATTTTGATAATTTACAAACCACTCATTGTCTTTTAAATTAGAAGATATTTTATAAGCACCTGTTATTTTTACATCTTCCATTAACTCCGACGATCCGATACGTGTAAGGCCGTTGAGTGGTGTAGAAGAACTTAAGCGAATTGGCCCTGCGCCACCACCATAAGTTTGATAACGGTTTATTAAAACAGAATTATTAAAACCAAACGATCCGGCTTCAACATAAAACTTTGGCGGCTTGTACGGAAATAGTTTTATGTTTTTTAAAACCATTTCATTTTCTGTTTCGGCAGCAGGAAAAGTTTGTCCTGATAAACTGCTGTCTTTTTTCTCATTCGCAAATTCACTCTGAAAAAAGTCATCCTGTTTTTTTGCAGTATCGGAAGCAGGAGTATCTGCAGGTAAACCTTTTGAGCCTTTAGCCAATTGGTATTCCGCCATTTTCTTTTTCATATACTCAGTTGGCTGAGCAGTTATGTTGCGGCGGCGCAACACATCTTCATTTATTTTTAGTTTATACAAAACTTTTTCATCGCTTTGGCGGGTAACTTCACTTACCTGGTTATTGTCGCCTGCAATTCTCGATTCGTACAGCCTGCTTTCGTAGTTGGTTAAAGGAAATGTGTAAGCAGAGTCAGCGGACACTGCAACTACTGCAATAGAATCTACATCTGTTTTTTTATACACCCTTAAAGTACTGTCCACTTCTTTAGGCGATGGGTTGCGTAAAATTTCATCGGCAATTAAAACTAAGGTATCCAGGCCTTCCGCTTTGGTGGTAAAAAATCCGGCATAACGGTTACCCACACCATTTTCGTCACTTACAAAAGTAAAATGGTTTTGATTGTATTGTGTTGGGCTGCGGGCATCGCCATATTTTAAATTCGATAGCTGTGTAATTTGATTCAGCTCGGGCTTATCGCCAAAGTTGGTAATTAAAAAAACATTGTAATGGTTATTACTGGGCAGGCTGGTATCGCCGCCTTTTGCATAAGGTGTTGGCCGGTTGCTGGCAAATAAAATTCCGTTTTTATTAGGGAAGGCGGCAAAAGATGCATCACGGTCATCATACACATCATCTGTTATTTGGAGTAATTTTTCTTTTTGAAAATCGAAAGTGAAAATATCAGTATGCCCGTTTTTAACAGCAGTAATTAATAACGTATTGCTGTTGTTAATGTAGCTGATGTCCTGTACTAAATCAAAATATTGTGTCAGGTCTAATTTAAATTGTTTTATCCTGGTAATAATATCATACACAAACATATTTATTTTTCCTTCGGCAGTGTACAGCACTGTAATTCTTGTGCCCTTAGGATCCCATGCCATTAACGGATAGTTGGGGTTTATCTCGTTCATGTAACTGCGGGTGCCGTACTTTAATAAAGTTTTGTTTACATCTTCATCATTATAAATAACCCTTACAATACCTTTTTTGTATTGCATTACCACATAAGAGCGGCTTTTTTTATTGGGGTTTACATTAAACCTGAAATAATCAAGGCGTTTATTAATATCAAAACCTTCTACATAACTGCCTTTGGGGTACGCTTTTCTTTTACTGATGTCTTTATAATATTTCTCATCCTGGTATTCCATAAACTCTGCCAGCACTTCTTTAAATTTCTTTTTACAAACCTGCATGCAGGCCTTGTTTAAGTTTTTATAAATACGGGCCAGGTATAATAAATAAGTAGTGTTTTCTTTTTTATATTTTTCTTCTATAAAATACCAAAAACCATGGCCGGCAATTTGAGGTTTTGTAAAAGCAAAGCGGTTGAAATTTTTATAATTGCCACTCAGTATTTCGCTTTTTAATTCATCATCCAAATCGGTGCTCCAGTTTTCGGCAAGGTAAGCAGCATAGCCATCGGTAAGCCATTTCGGTAAATCCAGTAAAGCCTGGTTGCTGGCCACTTCGCCAAGGTCATCACCAAACAAAACATTATCGGTTAATACTTTTGCAATACCAGTTCTTATTTGCAGGCGCAATTTGGCATGGTCGGCATCAAAATAAATTGGCATTTTATTGTTTACCAGTTTGGTGCCGCCACTGTTATTCAGCCAGTCGGTACCCAGGCCAATATTAGTTTGCTCAAAATCGGCATAGCTGTTATATAAAACAATATTGGCACGGCGTTGCAAACTGTATTCTGCTGCGGTTTCTATTTGAGGTAATTCTTTTTCGGCGCTTTGGGCAACAAATTTTGCCAGCTCCTCGCCACCCTGGTTAAAGTATATATTAAAATTAGCGGTTTGATAATATTGCCATTTAAACTTTTTAAACTGCACCCTGTTTTTACCAAACTCTACTGTATTTACCTGTGCACGTGTGGCAATTGGCAATAAGCAACAGGCAATTGCTAATAAACAAAAAGTAAAAAACCATAAAAAAATATTTTTGGAGCCAGCTTTATTAATTCTACTGAACATCGTTGTGTCACTCACTTGTACGATATACCTTTCTTCAACTTTTATTAAAGCGGATGGGGCGTTGGCTTTCGTTGGCATTTTCATAATTCCTTTATTGAATAATATCTTTAATCTTTTTAAAAATTGCGTTTTAGGTTGCTGAAAAGTCAGCTTACTTTGCATAGTAATCGTTTATAACTTAAAATTAGTTGTTTTCAGGTAAATCTTAATCATAATAAATAATCAATGAATGTTAAAAATTAAATCCTTTGTTTTTAGCCCTATACAGGAAAATACGTATTTGCTGTACAATGAGTTTAATAACTGCATCATTATAGACCCCGGCTGTTACTTTGATGCCGAAAAGGAGCAGCTTACACAATTTATAAAACAGAGTGGCTTAGTTGCCAAAATGCTGCTCAATACCCATTGCCATTTAGACCATGTTTTTGGTAACAAATACGTTGCCGAAACTTATACATTAACGCCACAAATTCATTCTAAGGAAAAGGTAGTATTAGAGTTTGCACCTACCAGTGGCCTTATGTACAACCTGCCTTTTGATAATTATACCGGCGACTTTATTTTTTTAAAAGAAGGCGATAAAATAGTATTGGTTAAAGACGAGCTAACTGTAATAGAAGCTCCGGGGCATTCGCCGGGGCATATTTGTTTTTATTGCGAGGCACAAAATTTTTTAATTGGCGGCGATGTTTTGTTTAACCGCAGCATTGGCCGTACCGATTTGCCCGGCGGCAACCACGGGCAATTAATTAAAAATATAAAAGAAAAATTGTTGGTACTGCCCGGTGAAACGGTGGTGTACAGCGGCCACGGCCCGGCAACAACAATTGGGGAAGAGAAAAGGGAAAATCCTTATTTAGTATAAATTATTCTTACTTTAGAAAAAAATTGCAACATGCTTCTACCTATCGGTGACGATAACTCGGCTATTACCACCAGGCCATATGTAACCTACGCCTTAATTGCAGCTAATGTTTTAGTTTGGATTTTATTTCAGCAAATGAGTGGTGACAGCGATTTTACGTATGCTTATTCCACCGTGCCGGCAGAAATATTAACGGGAAAAGATATTGTAACACAAGCACAGATAAAAGTTGATGAATATACTGGGGTTCAGTTTTTGATACCGGCACTGTTGCCAACCAACATCCCCGTTTATTTTACGTTAATAACAGCAATGTTTATGCACGGCAGCTGGATGCATTTACTCGGCAATATGTTATACCTTTTTATTTTTGGCGATAACCTGGAGCACAGGTTGGGTAAAAGCCGCTTTTTTATTTTTTATTTATTAACAGGGGTAATAGCCTCTTTAAGCCATGTGTTCTCTACCTATTTTTTACAGCAGAGTTCCATTACACCAAGCCTTGGTGCATCGGGTGCAATAAGTGGTGTATTAGGCGGCTATTTATTATTGTTTCCTAAATTAAAAGTAAAAGCACTTTTTTTATACCAGGTAGTTGTAATTCCGGCTTCTCTGGCTTTGGGGGTGTGGATCGCTTTTCAAATTGTTAGTGGCTTGGTTGGCGGCGGTGGCGGCGTTGCATATGCAGCACATATTGGTGGCTTTATTGCCGGGCTGTTGCTCATTAAATTTTTTGATAAAAAACCTGTGGCCGTTAAATAATTGCAGCTTTTTTAAGTAAACCGATTTGATAAATAAAAAAATAAGACTGCGGCGCAACCATAGTTTCCGAAAAAACGTAAATGGCATATTAAGTCATCGCCATGATTTATAATTTTGCTTTTTATTTTGCTGCTAAAAATACTTGCACCAGTATTTTATTAATGCTTATACGCTTATATCCCCGGCCTTAATTTATTTGCACACTAATCATCGTCACAATAATTTTTATCACTTTAAAAAATAATCAACATGGAAAAATTTGCATTATTAGCGAGGGTAGAAGCTAAACCCGGTAAAGAAGAAATTGTAGCTGAATTTTTAAAAAGTGCATTATCATTGGCACAGGCAGAACCTGCAACAGTAAGATGGTATGGCCTTAAAATAAACGAAAATACGTTTGGTATTTTCGACACTTTTGAAACTGAAGACGGCAGAAGTGCTCATTTGCAGGGCGAAATTGCCAAAGCATTAATGGCCAATGCAGCCGAACTTTTAGCAAAAGATCCGGTAATTGAATTTGTAGATTTGCTGGCAGTTAAATAATTTTTTATTTTTTGCATAACGACCCATCATTACTGTTGGGTCGTTATTTCTTCTCCATACATAATTCTATCAACACACCATTAGTCCCTTTGGGATGCAAAAAACAAATTAATTTATTATCAGCACCTTCCTTTGGTGTTTCGTTTAATAAAACAAAACCTTCATTTTTTAATCGGTTCATTTCAGCGTAAATATCTGCCACAGCAAAAGCAATATGATGTACACCTTCACCTTTTTTTTCTATAAATTTTGCAATAACACCCTCGGGATCCGTACTTGCTAACAATTCAATTTTGGTATCGCCAGTTTTAAAAAATGCAGTGTTTACTTTTTCTCCCGCAACAAATTCTGTCTTGTAGCACTGACTATTCAGCAGTTTTTCAAATAGTGGAACAGCATTTGCCAACTCTTTTACAGCAATACCGATATGTTCAGTTTTAAGCATAATTATTTTATTTATCAACACTGGTTTACGAAATACGTAAATTGAAGGTTAACCCAAAAAATGGAATAGCTAAAATAGAACCTTTTGCAGTAAATTTGCATTATAAACAAGAAATAAAAGACATGCTGAAGTTACCGATTTACTTAGATAATAACGCTACAACACCCATGGATCCAAGGGTGCTGGAAGCAATGACGCCCTATTTTTTACAACATTTTGGTAATGCGGCCAGCCGTAATCATCCTTTTGGCTGGGAGGCTGAAGAGGCTGTTGATTATGCACGTGAGCAGGTGGCGAAATTAATTGGAGCCGATCCTAAAGAAATTATTTTTACCAGCGGCGCTACCGAAGGCGATAACTTGGGCATTAAAGGTGTGTATGAAATGTATGCAAGCAAAGGCAATCATATAATAACAGCAACTACAGAACATAAAGCGGTTTTGGATACCTGCAAACACATTGAAAAAATTGGCGGTGAAGTAACTTACTTACAGGTAAAAGCAGATGGACTTATTGATTTAAAAGAACTGGAAGCTGCAATAAAACCATCTACAATTCTTATTGCCATTATGTATGCCAATAACGAAATTGGAACAGTGATGCCGATTAAGGAAATAAGTGCTATTGCACGTAAGCATGGTGTGCTGGTTTTTACAGATGGTACACAGGCTGTAGGAAAAATACCGGTTAATGTAAATAAAGATGGCATAGATTTAATGGCTTTTACTGCACATAAAATGTACGGGCCAAAAGGCGTAGGTGCATTGTATGTTCGTAGAAAAAACCCAAGGGTAAAAGTTACTGCCCAAATGGATGGCGGCGGCCACGAAAGAGGCATGAGAAGCGGTACTTTAAATGTACCCGGCATTGTTGGTTTTGGTAAAGCCTGCGAAATTTGTATGCTGGATATGGAAGCAGACAGCAAACGCATCATTAAAATGAGAGATCATTTAGAAACTGAATTAATGAAGCTGGAAGAAGCTTATATAAATGGCAGTACCGAACATCGTTTGCCGCATGTTACTAATATTAGTTTTAAACATGTAGAAGGCGAAGGTTTACTGATGGGCTTTAATAAAAACATTGCCTTAAGCAGTGGTAGCGCCTGCACCTCTGCCTCTTTAGAACCATCCTACGTTTTAAAAGCATTAGGTTTGGGTGATGACCTGGCACACAGTTCGCTGCGTTTTGGATTAAGCCGCTTTACAACCGAAGAAGAAATTGAATACACCATAAAAGCGATAAGCGAAACAGTCTTGAAGTTGAGAGAAATGAGTCCGCTTTGGGAAATGTATAAAGAAGGGATTGATTTGAGTACGATTGAGTGGGCAGCACATTAAAATGGATGGCGAATGTATAAATATCGAATGGTGAATGTAAAGTTTGATTTTAAAAACATTCGATATTGAAAATTTTTTAAATTTTAAAATATAAAATCATGGCATACTCAGAAAAAGTAATCGATCACTACCAAAATCCAAAAAATGTTGGTACGTTAGATAAAGCAAGCAAAAATGTAGGCACTGGTTTGGTGGGTGCACCAGAGTGCGGCGACGTTATGCGTTTGCAAATTGAAGTGGATGATGCAACGGGTATGATTACCGATGCCAAATTTAAAACCTTTGGTTGCGGTTCTGCTATTGCTTCTTCTTCATTAGCTACAGAATGGCTTAAAGGCAAATCTGTTGATGATGCTTTAAAGATTGACAATATGGATATAGTGGAAGAATTAAATCTTCCTCCTGTAAAAATTCACTGTTCAGTTTTGGCAGAAGATGCTATTAAAGCAGCCATCAACGATTACCGTGTAAAAAATGGTAAAGAAGCTATTAAGTTTGAAGAGAGTGTGGTTCATTAAACGCAGCCCCTCCGCCCCTAAATGGGAACTTTTGGAGTAAGTAAAATTAAACAGTTATCATTAATGCAATCAGTTGGTTCATCAATAATAGAAAAGAACTCTGCATCAGCAGGGGCTTCACTCCCCCCTTCGGGGGGCGGGGGGGCTTTGGATAATTCTATTTTCATTTCAGATAAAGCAAAATCCAAAGTCATCAACCTGATGACGGATGCTGGCGTTGCTGATGACCCGTCTTATTTTTTAAGAGTAGGAGTTGTAGGTGGCGGTTGCAGCGGCTTAAGCTATAAAATGGATTTTGATAACGAAGTAAAACCAATGGACCAGGTTTTTGAAGATAAAGGCGTAAAAATTGTATGCGACCTTAAAAGTTTTTTATACCTGGTAAATACCGAATTAGAATTTAGTGATGGATTAAATGGCAAAGGCTTTTTCTTTAATAATCCCAATGCCAGCCGCAGTTGCGGTTGTGGCGAAAGTTTTGCTGTATAACGAAATTGTATTTCGTTCTTAAAAACAAAACCGAAACTTCAGTTTCAGTGTACAATATTAAGCCCTCCAATTTCGGAGGGCTTTTGCTTTCATAACGGTTATATTTTATTCTACCGCAGGCAAAATTGGCAGAGCAGGCTTGGGCGGCGGAGGTGGAGGCAGCTTACCATATTTATTTTCAAAATATTCCGGCTTGGCATTCCAAACGCTCATCCTTATTTTTTGGGTTATGCCTTTCTTTGTTAATAATATTACAGGTTCTTCTTTTGTAGTTTGTACCAAAATTGAATACCCTTTTTCATTTACAATAACAGGTGCTTTAAATTTTACTGGCGGTTTTGGCGGAACTGGTGGAAACGGCGGAACCGGAGGTTTAATAAAGTTTGCTTCCGTTGGCGGAGCAGGTGGTGGTGGTGGGGGAATATCCTTTATTTCCTGCGGCGGCGGTGGCGGCGCCATATTTTTTTTACCAGTTTGAGCCATACCGTTCGATGCTACCATACCCACAGCAAGCACAATTATCAATTTTTTCATAATAAAATTTTTTAGAGAGATGCAGGGAAGAGAATAATCCATAAAAAAAACCCCACGGTAAAATGGGGCTTTCAGCAGTTGGTTTTGGGTAAACAACTTTGGTAATTTTTAAACTTTAAAGCGATTGTTTGTGCAGTCAAAAAAAACTTAAAAAATTTAATTTAATCCTGGCTTTAAAATCTTGGAATTTATGCAGCAGTTAGTTGTTAAACGGCCTATTCTTAAAATAAGACAAAGCCTTTTTGTAAAGTGCTGCTTAAAAAATTAAAATTTATTTTTTAAATGGTCAAATCACAAAATAAAAGGCAGGATGGCATTTGTTTAAATTTAAATATGTTTCATTTTATCGCTGTAAATTAATTTGTTAAGTAGTAAATTGCAGCAATTTTAAAACAGCATGTGGAGTATTTGTAAAAAAGAACTGCAACAATTTTTTAGCAACCTTACCGGCTATATTGCCATTATTTTGTTTTTAATTGTAAATGGACTGTTCTTATTTGTATTAAAAGACAGCAATATTTTTGATTTTGGTTATGCCACATTAGATAAATTTTTTGAACTGGCGCCATGGATCTTACTTTTTTTGATACCTGCGTTAACCATGCGTACGCTTTCCGACGAATTTAAAGGCGGCACTTTTGAAATTTTACAAACCAAGCCACTTACCAAATGGCAGATTGTATTGGGTAAGTATTTTTCTATTTTAATTGTTTTGCTTTTTGTAATTCTGCCCACTTTTATCTACATATTTACTATAAAAAAATTAAGTGTGCAGGGTACTATTGATGGCGGCGGCATAACGGGCAGTTATATTGGCCTGTTTTTTTTAGCAGCGGTTTTTGCAGCCATCAGTTTATGTTGCAGCGGCTTTACCAATAATGCTGTAGTGGCTTTTTTAATAAGTGTGTTTGGCTGCCTGGTTTTATTTTTTGGTTTTAATGCATTAAGCAAATTATCTTTTTTTACAAACGGGCTTGATTATTATACAGAAATGCTGGGTATAGATTTTCATTACCGAAGCATAAGCCGTGGCGTTTTAGACAGCAGGGATGTAATTTATTTTAGCAGCGTTATTTTTTTATTTCTGCTGATCACCGTTAAAAATTTGCATAAAAAATAAATGGGCATTTTAAATAAAATATGGAAAAGTAAATTGTGGTTACTCATTACCATAGTTTTTTTAGTGGCACTTAACTGGCTGGCATCATTGTACCATACCCGTATAGATTTTACCAACGAAAAACGTTTTACCTTATCTAAGCCCACAAAAAAAGTATTAAAAAATTTAGATGATGTTGTGATAGTGGATGTTTTTTTAAAAGGCGAATTTCCCAGTGGGTTTAAAAAATTAGCTAACAGCAGTAACGAAATATTAAGTGAGTTTAAAGAAGTTACCGGTAATAATTTTCAATACAATTTTATTAGTCCTGATGATGAAATGGAAGGCACAGCGGTAAAATGGGGCGATACATTAAGTGCGTTGGGTTTATATCCTATCAATTTAAAATCGCAGTTAAAAGCAGGGGAGCAGCAGCAGTTATTATATCCTGTTGCTTTAGTTCGTTATAAAGAAAAAGTGATGCCGGTTGAATTGTACACCGGTTCATCAAAAGCCATTACTTACAGCGAAATAAACAGCGCCGAGGCAATGATGGAATTTAAATTTGCAGATGCCATCAATAAATTAGTTCAAACAGGAAAGCCCATGGTGGCTTACTCTGCAGGCAATGGCGAGCCGGGAGATGTAAGAAGTTACGATTTAGCCAACAGTGTTTTACTAAAAGATTATAATCTTAAAACCCTCAACTTAAATGCACAGCCTGCAATACCTGATACATTTGAACTATTAATTATTGTAAAGCCTAAGCAAAAATTTACCGACGAAGAAAAATTAAAAATAGATCAGTATGTAATGAGAGGTGGTAAATTATTGCTGTTTATTGATAAGCTGGATGCAGAAATGGACAGCCTTCGCATTAAAAACGAAGTAGTAGCTTACGACAGAGGTTTAGGATTAGATGATCTGCTGTTTAAATACGGCGCAAGA
>NZ_JANMUN010000170.1:0-10291 GCF_031391665.1 Ferruginibacter sp. | reverse complement strand
TTCTTGTTACGATGCTGTTTGGTCGTATTATTTTCTCTGTGCCGTAATAGTTAAAGAAATAGGGTTCTGATTTAATGTTTACGGTAATACTGTCAGTAGAAATCTGCTGGCTTATATTGCCTGCAATGATGTTGGAGTAGTAGCCTGTTTCTTTAAAATTATCATACTGTGTTTTTGCAGAACCATCAGCCATGTACAATGCTTTCAGGATATTTCTTTCTATCACCTTTTCATCGGGGTCGAGTGAGAAAAAGTAGGTGTGAAATAGACTTATGTGACTTTTGGCTTCCACCTGTACATTGTCTTTTCTTTTGGATGCGTAGGCTTCCATTGCCTGGTCGCCAGCCAGTATGTATATTTTATCTTGCACCCGTGCAGACAATTCGTAGCTTTTATATAACACAAAGCCACTTAGGAGAAAGCAGCCAGCTACCAATAAGAGGGAAAATACTTTTATATGTCTAAAGGCAGTATCAATATTTTTTATTTTCTGAAACATCACTCACACATTTACTTTCACACAATTAATTATGTAAGCAAATGTTTTTCCAATATTCCATTGTGATGGGGTAAACGAGGTAGGACTACCCCATTAACTAAATTGGTTTTGAACGATATTTGGGGTTAAAATTTTGCAGACTAAGAGGTGAATTATTTTACTTCATTTAACTCCAATTGCCAGTTAACTCAATATTTAGTGTATCCTATTTCAAAACAAAGCTTAGTACAGCAGGGAAAAAGTGCGTATTTGCAGCGGTTTTTGTACTTACTTTCGTAAATACAAAAGTTGCCGGAAACCCTGTGGCGACAGCCTGTAACTCAAAGTGAAGGGGTGATAAAATATGAAAGGTAACTTTTACACATAAATAGAAGTTGCGTGGAAAAAATGATTCTTTTCTTTTAAAAAAAGTAGTACATTTAAAGTGAAATTCACTATTTTAAAATAGATAATCATGGACAAGAAAATTAATTCAACGACCTCAAATTTTCAGGATGCTGATGATTTAAACAAAATTATCACATTGAACATTGAGAATTTTTTAAAAAATCACACTCGTGAGGGTGCAAACGCCAGTCAACAAAATATGGCTGCAAGACGGGATTCATGGAATCCACTTATTATGAAGAACCAAAACTTGGACAACTCTGCAAATCAAAGTTCAAGAGTTTGATTGGTGTAATTCGTTATTGAATTATCAAAGCATTAAAATACTACTCTATGACTTTGCACAAAAGTCATGGAGTTTTTTATTCTTTTTTGGTAAGCAAAATCATAAAACAAAATGAGATTTCTAAATTATACGAGAGTTTTACAAAACATGAATTTGTTTGCAATACATGTGCTGCAAACTCATGATTCTATTTCTTCTCAATCAAAGAGAAATTTTATTGAAGCAATCAATACAGTTCAACGAACTTCATTTGCTAATGAGGAACAAGCCAAAGTTGAATTTGACAACACAGCCACCACAAGTTTTTTATTAAAAAATGGTGTATTTCAAGAGAAGGAGCTTGTCAATGACGCCCATATTATCCCCACTCTTGATAGACCTATAATAGAAGAATCAGTTAATCAAGCATTATCACTTATTGGTGATGTAAATATTAATTTACTTAACCTACTAAATTCGGTTATAGGTTCCATTTCGGTATATTCAATACCGGAGAGAGATGGAGGGTCAATCTCAAATGCAATTGGTCACATATGGTTGAGTCCGCTAAAAGAATGGGATAGAAGGTATTATGGTGAGATGTTAGTGCATGAACTCATTCACAATTGCGTTTTTCTTGAGGACATGGTTAGAACCATAATGCCTAATACAAATTTACTTGGAGTTGAAGATGCTCTTTCAATCTCTGCAATAAGACAGACCAGAAGACCATACGATAAATCATTTCATTCAGCTTGTGTTGTTACTGGAATAATGTATTACTACAATCAGATTGGAGAATCAGAAAGAGGGTTGCAATATTTACCTTCTTTACGAAATACTGTTACGGATTTACAAAAGTCATATAGTAAATTGGCAGAACAGAATTTATTTGTTTTAAGTCCAAACGGCTATGATATATTAAATGATTTACAAACCTTCTCACAGGATCTAGATTATTCTGTTTTTGAGAACTCCCTTTCTTTATCATAAATTTTTTTATGTCTGCAAAACCTTTAAACATTCTTGTTTTAGGGTGTTTAGGTCCAAATCAAAATAGGATTTCATCACTTGCTAAAACTGTTAATCGTGTAATCTATGCTTACACAGAGTTTAATCCAAGCCAAATTTTATTAGACGATATAATTCAGGTAGCAATTCCAAGAAGGAATATGTCTGCCTTCATTGAGTATATTTCTATTCGTTATGAAATCAATGTCATTTATTCGCTGCTAAATTCACACGATGAATCAACAGAAGCAACAATAGAATTAATTGAATCAGGTTTAAAAATTCCTATTATCAGACACTACAAAGAGCATCCGTGTTTTCCAACAGTTGAAGAAAAAAAAGTATTGACAGAAACAGCAGGTCAAATCTATATCAATCAAGAATCCTTTAACTATTTCCACTCGGTTTATGGTGTTGACAAATCAACTGCACACTATCTTGATGCTGATATGATTTCAAAACAATACATGACCGACAATTTTCAAAGTAAACTTTCGGCTGAAGATGGTAAGCCACACTTACTAATTGCGGGTAGCATGAGTGCTCTCAATGACAGATTAGATGTTCGTGAACTTTGTTCAGAGATGGACAAGCGAAATATATGTGTTCACTTGTATGGAAATATGGTAAGTGAAAATTCAGAGGGCTATCAAATCTTCTATGACAAAGCAACTGCATTGGAATATCAAAAGTTGACAACAACTTTAAAGAACACAACATTGCATTCGTTCATTACTCCAGAAATGTTTGCTTTTGAATGGTCAAAATATGATGCAGGTTTTATGCATTCTTCTGTTCCAAGTTCTCATCCGACTTCACAGTTTGAAGAACTGAATATGCCATATCGCTACACTGCATATTTGTGTGCAGGTTTACCAATTTGTATTCCGAGTGTAGGGCAGTCAGCAATGAAAAGATTTGTAGGAGAAAATAAAATTGGATTCAGTTTCAAAGATTATGATGAACTCTCAAACATTTTGCACGACAGAACTTTACTCAAAACAAGTGAGAAAAGAATTAGAGAACGGAGAACGGATTTCAGTTTTGAATTTTCAGTAAACAAGTTGATTGACATACTCTCAAAATATTCCTTGTAAAAATGGAAAGCAAAAAGCAGCATGAGAGGATAATTATTTTGGGTGCAGGCCCGACTGGACTTGGTGCAGCAATGCAACTAAACAAACTTGGACATGACAATTGGATTCTTTTTGAAAAAAGCAGTTCAGTAGGAGGACTTGCATCTTCAGTAAAAGACGACAAAGGTTTCACTTGGGATTTAGGAGGGCATGTTCAATTTTCTCATTACAAAGAATTTGACGAACTGATGGATTCCATTCTTCCAAATGGATGGTTGTTTCATAAACGAAGTGCATGGATTTGGATGAGAGACCGATTCGTTCCATATCCATTTCAATACAACTTTAATTATTTACAAAAGGAAGAAGCACAACTTTGTTTTGAAACAATACCATCAAGTAATGCAATAGCAACTAATGATTCAGATACAATTGATTTGCCGTTTGACGAATGGATAACAAATAGTTTTGGAAATGGAATTGCAAACAGCTTTATGCTTCCTTACAATGAAAAAATTTGGGCTTACCCATTGCACACACTAAGCAGCCAATGGATTGGCGACAGAGTTGCGAAGCTAACAAAGGAACATTTTGCCAATGACTTTTTACAAAATGGAAACAGGGATTGGGGAGCTAATAAAGAATTTCGTTTCCCTCTTTTCGGTGGAACAGGTGCAATTTGGAATGCTGTTTCATCTTTGCTACCAAATGAGAAAATCAATTATAATCACGAAATGATTTCTGTAAATACCACAGAACAAAAAGTAAAATTTAGCAACGGACATGAGGAGCATTACGATAAACTTATAACAACAATTCCGTTAGACATTTTAATTTACAACAGCGACCTTTTAGAATTAAGAACCACAGCCAAGAGACTTAAACATTCAAGCACCTTGATTATTGGAATTGGAATAAAAGGTAAAGTCCCAGGAAATCTTCAAAGCAAATCATGGATTTATTTTCCAGAGAGCAATTGCCCGTTTTATAGAGTAACAGTTTTTTCAAATTATTCTCCTAACAATGTTCCGAATGGCGAGTATTGGTCAATCATGGCAGAAGTTTCAGCACCCGACAGCAAACAAATAAATTCCAATTCTCTAATTGAAGAAGTGCTACAAGGATTAATTGAAACAAAACTTTTAGAGACTAAAAGCGTCATAGTTTCAAAATGGAGTTGCAAATTAGATTATGGCTATCCAACCCCAACAATAGACAGAGATGAATGCTTAAATTCTATTTTTCCAAGTTTGAGCAAATTAAATATTTTTTCACGAGGAAGATTTGGAGCATGGAAATATGAAGTTTCTAATCAAGACCACTCCTACATGCAAGGAGTAGAATGTGTAAATTCTTTACTAAATGAATTTGAAGAAACAACCTTATTATATCCTGATACAGTAAATCGAATTTGAAATAAATGGAACAACAGCTTTATTTTGACAAAACAATCCAGCGGTTGACACTTCGACAGACGAGGCCCAGAGATGGGCATCCGGCAACATATCTCGTCCTGAAATAATTTGAATAAAAAATTACGTTTTGCCACTCAACTTATCTTTCATATAACCACCATTATCTTTTTTCTCATTAAAATATCCACCACTTACACCATTTGATGCCATACTACCAGCCACAGTTGACCTTGTATTACCAAAGGAATCTGCCACCATGCCTGCACCTGATGAAACTGAATTGACTACACTACGGGAACTACTGGAAGTTAGACTGGTAACCTTGTAGAGCAGTGTATTTCCACCACCTGCATGAACAATATAATTGGCTACACTTGGTACAGTAAAATAGCCCACAATACCAATAATCATGAAGATTAAATACTCTCTATCTATAGGTAAAAAGAAAGTATTCTATAGCCCTGCACTCGTGCAGATAATTCGTAACTTTTATATAGCACAAAGCCGCTCAGGAGAAAGCAGCCCGCTACAAGTAAGAGGGAAAATGCTTTTATATGCCGGAAGGCAGTATCAATATTTTTTGTTTTCTGAAACATCACTCACACATTTACTTTCACACAATTAAATATGTAAGCACATGTTTTTACAATAATACTTTATGATGGGGTAAACGAAGTAGGACTACCCCGTTAAACCGATTGATTGTGAACAAATCGTCGGGAAGAAAAATCTCTTGATTATTAGTTGAAAGTTTTTGTTAAGATACAGCTTAAGATGCGGAGCCACCAAAAACTTTCGTCAATACAGCCTACCTTTAATATATTGCCCAATATTCTTGAGGAAACTTTCAGCAATACAAGAATTGTACGTCATGCTACCATACCAACCTTCAAAATAATATGAACACTAAAATCATCCTCCAAAACATCTCAAAACACATTGCTCTCACCGAAGAAGAAGGAATATATTTTGTGTCGTTATTGAGAGAGAAAAATTTCAAAAATAAACAATACATTAATCGGGAAGGCGACATTTGCAAGCATTTGACCTTTATCAACAAAGGCTGTTGCAAGACTTTTAATATTGATAAAAACGGATTTGAGCATATTCTCCTTTTTTCCTCACAAGATTATTGGGTGGGTGATTTGTATAGTATTATTACACAAAAACCAGGAGTGCTTTTTATTCAGGCTATGGAAGAAACGGAAGTATTGCAAATTGCCAAAACCGATTTAGATAATTTATATTTCAAAATTCCAAAATTTGAACGGATGTTTCGCATTCTAGCAGAAAATGCTTACGCAGAATCACAAAATCGAGTGATGGAAGGTTTGGGTTTATCGGCAAAAGAGCGGTATGCTATTTTCAATAAAAAATATGCTGCATTAAAACATCTATTGCCTCAAAAACAAATTGCTCTTTACCTCGGTGTTACACCAGAATTTTTTAGCCGAATGAAAAAAAATACAAACTCTTAACCTAGGTCATTGGTTGAAGGCTTTGTGCTAAACTAACTTTGTATTTTAATAATCTAAAAATTATAAAAATATGAAGTTAAAATCTATAGCATTAGCAGGCTTACTGCTTACAACTGGTTTGGCATTTGCCACTACACCACAATCCGTTACTGTAATAAAATTTGGCGATGCCAATACCTTGTTTGTTGGCGATAGTAAATCGGCTACTTTATATGCTTATAGTGTGGCAGTCAGCACCAATCCCGAAGCACAAAAAGCCTACAACATCCACAATTTAAGTAGTAAAATTGCCGCTTTTGCAAAAGTAGGAGTTATGGATATTATCGTTCGTGATATGGCTATAAATCCAACCTCAAAGGAAGCTTATATTGCTTTTGATACCAAAACCAAAACAGGTTATGTTTCACAAATCATTGTTGTAAATCAGGCAGGAACGATTCGGAAATTTGATTTAGTAAATACAAAACATACCGAAACTAAAATTAACGATGCTCCGACCAGTGATTTGAAAATTTGGGACAAAACTTCTTTGCGATCTATGACCTTTACCGATATTGATTTCTATAAAGGAAAAGTATATATCAGCGGTATGTCCAATGCAGAATTTTCATCGGCTTTGCGTATGGTAGATTATCCATTTACCAATGCAAAAGTAACCACTTCTTCTGTTGAAATTTTTCATGCTGTTCACGGTCAAAACGAAACCAGGGCTCCTATTCAAACTTTGCAATTTGTAATCTTAAACAACGAAGCGTACATTTTGGCTGCTTATACTTGTACGCCTTTGGTATTAATTCCCGTAAAAGAAATTATAGATGGTGCTCACATTGTAGGCAAAACTATCGCCGAATTAGGATATGGAAATACACCTGTAGATATTATCAAATTCCAATCAGAAGGGTTTGATAAAAAACCTTACGAAGGCATTATTTTAGCCAATAGAAATCGTACTGCACAGTTTGTAAATATCAATGATATTACAAAAAGTGCTACGGAAAAAGGCGTAAGCTATGTAGGAATGGTAGAACATACCGGAACGCCTTTAAACAATCTTCCGATGGTAGGTTTGTTGCAAATGGACGACCAGGACGGTTATCATATTGCTACATTAAGACGAGATGTCGAAACAGGTAGTTTAGAATTAATTTCTTTCTTAAAAAACATGTATTTGCGATTAGATGAATTTGTATCAGAATACGACCAGCCTGGCTATACATACAAAGGACAACAATTGCAAATGAAAGGGTATCAAAACATGATGATACAAGATTTAGGAAAAGACAAATTTTTGAAAAAATAAACCAGCGTTTTAATGCAGTTGTACACCACAATTGTGCAACTGCATTAATTATTATGAATAATGAAAATGAAAACATCACGATTAGAAGCATTTAGCGATGGTGTTATAGCCATAATTATTACCATCATGGTATTGGAATTAAAAGCGCTGTTTTATGAGGGTTGCTTCGGTTTGGTTTTTACCTGATACCAGAATAGAGCGAAAAAAAATAAAATCACTTAAACATTTAATACCAAATTGACATTTACGATGCTAAAACTCAATTGTTGCTTTTTACTTTTATTTTCAGTAACTGTAATTTTGGGACAAAAAATAAATCCAAAAATTCTTGAAGTTTATCCAACCACTGACTCGATACCTGTAAACATTCTTCGGTTCTATATTCAATTTTCTGCTCCAATGCAAGAAATGAATATTTTAAACCATATAAAATTGAGCAATGAAGAAGGCAAAAATATTACAGGAATATTCTTTGAAAATCAATATGAATTATGGAATGAAGAACGAACAAAAGTTACGCTAATTGTAGATCCAGGCCGGGTAAAGTCAGGGCTTTTGGCAAACAATAAAATGGGCAGAGCCTTTGATGCAGGCAAAAAATACAGCTTAACCATTGATAGTTTATTGCCCGATTTTAACGACCTAAAACTGAGCAATAAATTTACAAAAAAATTTGTAGCGGTACAAGAAGATAGCTTTCCACCGGATACCAGAATTTGGAAATTATGCTTACCAAAATCAAATACCAGAGCTGCCATACTTATTGATTTTAATGATAAAATTGACCATATTTCGGCTTATACATTGATAAAAGTTTTTCAAGATAAAAAAGAAATTCAAGGCAAAATTTTATTAACCAATAAAGAACAAAAATGGACTTTTAAACCAGATAAAAATTGGAAAAAAGGAAGATATAAAATCTTCATAAATCCATACCTGGAAGATATTGCTGCCAATTCCGTAAATCAGGTTTTTGACCATAAGCCATCAGATTTCAACCCAAAAAACAAAGACAATTTAATTTTAAATTTCACTCTTCAATGATAAAAAATACACTCTTCATTTTTATATTTTTTGTAATCGAATTCCCTGTAAAAGCACAAGAATTACCACCTATAAAAGCATTAAGGGCCGAAGAAAATTATAGTATTTTGTTCAAAAATGATTCGCTTCGCAATGCCTCTTTTCTCAATAAATTAAAAGCCATTGCGCTTAACAAAGGCAAGATGATTTATTTGAGTTTAGGAGGAGAATTTAGGCCTCGTTGGGAACATACCGATAATAAAAATTGGAGTACAATACCGACGGCTGATGAAAATTTTTATTCGCAACGAATAATGTTTCACACCGATTTACATGTAGGAAAATACGCACGATTTTTTGGGCAATTGACACACGGGTTTGTGTCATTAGACAAGCCAGTTTATGTACAATCTGATAAATTGGATTTGCATCAGGCCTTTGCCGAATTTACAATCCCTGTTAAAGAAACAACTTTAAAATTACGGGCAGGAAGACAAGAATTATTGCTAGGTTCAGGACGTTTGATTGCTTTTAGAGATGGACCCAACAGTCGCTTAAGTTTTGATATGGCTCGGATTGTGCTTGATGGAAAAGACTATAGCTCCAATTTATTTTATGGCAGAGAAGTAAGAGTGCCAGATGGTGTTTTTGATAATAAATCAATTGATGCGCCTTATACTTGGGGGTTTGGATTGACCGTCAACACAAAGAAAATTTTGGGGAAAACTACCATTTATTATATTGGGTTTGATGCCAAATCATTAAAATACAACGATGGAATTAGTCCGGAAACCCGTCATACAATTGGATTAAGAAGATTTGGCAATTTGGGTAAACAGTTTAGGTACAACACAGAGCTTAATTATCAATTCGGCAAATTTGGCAATAAAACCATAAATGCATTTTCTATTGAAGGCGAATGGCATTATAATTTAATCAATAACAAATTCAAGCCTGATATTGGACTAAAATTAGACTATGTTTCAGGAGATAAAAATCAAGGCGATGATAAATTGGGGACATTCAATCCGTATTTTAACAATCCTGCTTATTTTGGTTTGATATTGCAGGTAGCTGCAATGAATTTGTTTGATATTCATCCCTCCATAAAACTACAATTGTTCGAAAAGTTTAGTGCTACTGCTGAAGCTGATTTTTATTGGCGAGCCCAACGCTGTGATGGTTTGTATGCTGGTTCAAAAGCCTTGCTACGGGCCTCCAACAACAGCCAAAGCCGCTGGATAGGTTGGCAAAGCGGACTAAAATTTGAATATGAAATCAATCGGTATTTAAAATTATCCAACGAAACTTATTATTTTTTAGCAGGTGATTTTGTAAACGAAACAGGCGATTCTAACAATACTTTTTACAATGGATTGACATTGTGGATTGGATTTTAAGAAAAAGCACGAACGTGTAGAGGGGTTTGCCAAAACGGGGCGATAGCCATCTTTCTGCAAAGCCAGGCTTTAGCTTCGGCGGACGGAATTCTGCCGGGCATTTGTTGGTTAACTTCGGCTTTTAGTTATAAATTTAGTTTCGGTTCCGGGGATATTTGCTCAATTACCCAACTGCCTCGAAATTTGTGCGTTGTTGTAAAGCTAAGGCAGTAACCAGATCGATAATTTAATCGTCCAATCCAACAAAATAATATATCATGAAATTATTTCAAATTGCCTTATCAATTTATCTTTCATTTGGAAGTAGTTCATGTACAACTAACAAAACTGAAGTACCAAATAATAAAACTCATGGCTTGGTCGGGCTTTCTCTTTTGTTAAAGCAAAATTCACCTCAAGGCCTGCAAGGTTTTCTTGAATCGATAAATGATGTTACG
>NZ_JANMUN010000120.1:0-3018 GCF_031391665.1 Ferruginibacter sp. | reverse complement strand
AAGGGCTGTAGAAAAACCTACGAGATTAACATCTGCCCGGGTACGATGGTTTAAAATATCTGCCGGATTATTTAAAATGCTGTAAACCCCGGCGTATGCTGAAGAATGGTAGCCTGTGTAGGATTGAGCAGGGGAAAAAAGATAATTAAACTGGATAAGAGTTAAAAGCAAAATGCCTTTAAAAATAGAACGGACTTGAAAGATTAAAAAAGATTGCATTGGTTAGCAGCAAGTATATTAGGTAAAAATAGTCCTTTATTTGATTTAAAAGCAATGTGGCAACAACAGGTTTGCGAAGTGAATTTTATACCATTTTGAGGAGAACCAATAAAAGTTTAGCGTTATATTTGAAGGGTGAAAGATTTAATGGAAAATATTAACGGATTAAAAAAACAGTTTGCTCAGCTGCAACCGCTGAGCATTGAAAACAAACAGCGGTTAGATAAAAAATTCCGGATGGAATGGAATTTTAACAGCAACCATATTGAAGGTAATACGCTTACTTACGGAGAAACAGAATTACTATTGATTTTTGATCTGACCAAAGGCAATCACGAATTAAGGGAGTATGAAGAAATGAAAGGCCATGATGTTGCGTTGAAATTGATCTACGATTTAGCAGAAGATAAAGAAAGGCAACTTACAGAAAAATTTATACGGGAAATAAACGAAATACTTTTAGTTCGTCCTTTTTATAACGCAGCCATTACACCCGACGGGCTGCAAACGAGGAGAGAAATAAAAATTGGAGAATACAAATCTTTTCCCAATTCAGTTTTATTACAGAATGGAGAAATATTTCATTATCCTTCTCCTGCTGAAACCCCGGCAATGATGAATGATTTGATGAACTGGTACAATGAAGCATTATTAAATAAAAACTTACAGCCTGTTGAAGTTGCTGCAGAATTACATTATAAATTTGTTTGCATACACCCTTTTGATGACGGCAATGGAAGAATAGCAAGGTTACTGATGAATTATCATTTACTTAAGAATGATTGCCCACCTGTTATTATAAAAACTGCTGATAAAAAAAATTATCTGTTTGCTTTAAGAGAAGCGGATACAGGAAATATTGAAGCTTTTAAAAGTTATATTGGGGAACAATTAGTTTGGAGTTATGAAATTTCCATTAAGGCTGCAAAAGGAGAAAGAATTGACGAGGCTGGAGATTGGGAAAAGAAGATAAAACTACTTCATCAAAAAATTAATCCGTCATTAAGTCTTGAGAAGAAAAAATCTCCGGAAGTTTTAACTGAAGTATTTAATAACCAAATCTTAGCTTTAATTGAATCAATACTTGATAAATGGAATTCCATAAATGAATTATTTTTTAATCGTACTATTCAGGTCAATATTTATAATTTTGGTTCAACCGGTCAACTTAGCAATTCTAATGATTTTAAAGATTTTTTCAACGGGCTTAAAGACAATAAAAATTTTCTACCGGATAGATGTGAACTCAATTATTACTTAAGTGGTTTTAAAAAAAATGGGAAGAAAGCTTTTAGCCTTCCCATACCTATAATTATTACTTTTAAAGATTATTATTATTCTATTACACTTGATTCAATTTCCACTTTCCAAATTGACAAATATTACCACCAAAATATTTCTACAGAAGATGAGGGATTATTAGCAAACGTTATAACAGATTTAATAGTTATAACTTTCGAGAAGCAGCAAACACCACTCAATTGATTATTTTGTATAAGTGTTTCTCTTTTCTTCTACCTCAATCAACTATTTTATGTTTATAAAATCTTCCAAAAATATAAAACATTTTTTGAGGTTTACTTTTATTAAAAACTTTTCAATATTGCAGATTAAAATCCGCATTCTATCAATTCTATAAAATAAGCAATACGTTTTAAATTTTCGCTATAATACCCTACAGTAAAGGGTTTTAAAAAAAATCTTAATAACTTGTGAATTCAATTTTTCTATTTTTCTGTAGCTGCTTGGAAAGTAATTGTCTAGGAATTATATTGCATGATAATTAGAAGAATTCAATTTTGTATAATAAAAAAAGGAGCCTCAATCTTTAATGGCAATTGAGACTCCTCCAAAATTTCTGAGAGTTAGGCTTCTTACTAAGCAAATGAGGCTTTTCACCAAGCCAAGTGAACCTGGTCACCTTTTCTCACAGAATTTGCATTGTCGGGTAACAAGTCTCCAAACGTATTATCCCGTCAACTTTTTTTAAAAGCTCTTGCTAAGCAAGGGCTTTTTTATTTTTATTTAAAGAATTTTTTAAAATAAGCCATCCAATAAATTGGACAGCTTATTTTTATGTGCTTGTGTTTCCTCTTCTTCTTTTTTACCCCTTCAGGGGACAGGGGCTAACTGCAACCCATACTGTTACCGCAATTCAAACATTTGTAACAGGTGCCGCTGCGTACAGTTATGTGGCCGCAGGTGTTACAGGCCGGAGCATCGCTCTGCATACTTTTAGCAGCTGCATTTACGGCGTCCATTGGGTTGTGTGTTTTTTGTACAGAGGCGGTGCGGTGTGCTGCTTTTGCAGGCTGCGGTGCCACAGTACCTAATACACGTACTTCACTCAATTCGGGTTTGCGTTCGCCAATGGTAGGTGTGTTTTGGTCCCACTCTGCATTGCCCAAATTTTGTACTTCAGGTGTATCCAGTACATGAACTAAATCGTTGCGGCCTAAATATTCGTATGCTAACGAACGGAACATAAAGTCGATGATAGACGTGGCACTTTTAATATTTGGATGATCCACCATTCCGGCCGGTTCAAAACGGGTGAACACATATTTTTCAACATACTCTTCTAAAGGCACACCATATTGCAGGCCGATAGAAATGGCGATTGCAAAACAGTTAAGCATACTACGCATGGTAGCTCCTTCTTTTGCCATGTCGATAAAAATTTCTCCTAAAGTACCATCATTGTATTCGCCGGTGCGGAGGAACAAAGCCTGCCCATTTATTTTTGCTTTTTGTGTAAAGCCCCTGCGCTTAGCCGGTAGTGCCCTGCGTTCAACAATC
>NZ_JANMUN010000085.1:0-14730 GCF_031391665.1 Ferruginibacter sp. | reverse complement strand
TTCTTTAGATTGTTTATCGGTGGTGGTAAAAATACATTTGTACCCTTTTACACATGCAGCTAATGCTAAACCCATTCCGGTATTGCCACTGGTGCCTTCTATAATGGTACCACCGGGTTTTATTTTTCCTTCCTGCTCGGCCACTTCCAGCATTTTTAAAGCCATACGGTCTTTAATACTGTTGCCGGGGTTAAAGTATTCCACCTTTGCCAATACTGTGCAGGGCAGGTGCTTTGTAATTTTATTTAGTTTGATAAGGGGAGTATCTCCAATAGTTTCCAAAATATTATTGAGCCACATGGTTTTTAGTTTTGGCGCAAAGGTAAGATTAAGGACTTAGAGTTTTAAAAGCCACAGTTAAACAGCAAATATCTGGTTGTATTTATGGAAACCATGTATTTTAATTATTTCAGGTTATTATTAAAGTACAATTAAGTAATATTGTCATCTGTAAAGTATGAATTTTTTATTTTGGAATATAAATGGCAAAGATTTATCAGATAACATAGCCTTGCTATGTGAAAAATATTCTACAGATGTTTTAATATTAGCAGAATCTTCAGTTAACGACAATAATTTACTTCTAAAATTAAATATAAATGAAAGCAGTTACTATCCACCGAATCCTTTAAGCAATTGTACAAAAATTAAAATTTTTACTAAATTTCATTTCGATTTTATTCCTCCTGTAAGTGAATCAGTTAGATTTACAATAAGGAAGATTAGTTTGCCTGCACAAGAAGAATTTTTACTTACTTCTATACATTATATAGATAAATCGAATCATTCGAATGAAAGTCAATCAGAAATGGCTTCAATTCTTATAAAACAAATTGAAGCAACTGAGATAGAAAGTGGCTTATCTAAAAATATTGTTGTCGGGGATTTTAATATGAACCCTTTCGAAAAAGGCATGATAAAGGCTAATGGTTTTAATGCTACCATGTCAGAAGATATAGCTTTGGGTTCGGGCAGGGTAGTTCAAGGTTCACATTATCGTTATTTTTATAATCCAATGTGGTCTCTATATGGCGATTTAATGACAAAACCTGCCGGCACTTATTTTTATCCGAGTTCGGAATTAGTTTCATATCAGTGGAATATTTTCGATCAAGTTCTTTTAAGACCAGAAATTATTTCTAATTTTGATAAAACTAGCTTGGAAATAATCACAACAGACGGGGTAAATAATTTTGTTCGAAATAATAATAGACCAAATTCAGGATTGTTTTCAGATCATTTACCAATAAAATTCACAATAAATTTTTAACCATGGCAGAAGCAAATGATTTATGGCCAGAATTCGGGCAGATAGAAAAAATTAGAAGCCCCAAAACCATAATGATAGAACAAGCTAATTTTTTAAACGAAAAAACCAAAAATGTTTTATCTGCAAAAGTTGAAACAAGCTCTTCTTCTACGAGTTCTCAGGAATTGATCCAGTTTTTCAAGATATATGTACCAGCCTTAAACAATTATAATTTTTCTTTATTTTATGTAAGGCATAAAGTAATTTTTTACCCCTTAGTAATAGGTTTAGATGGAGTCCAATTTCCTATAGATGACGAACCGCAATTTGTAGAGAAACTCATAGAAATTTTTAACTCAACTACCACTTTAAAAATAATCCGAACTTTATATTCTCAAGCTGTTGAATAATTAGATTATTTTTTCTTCGGTATTCCAAAGTGGAATGGCTTTATTCTCTAAAGCATTAATAATATTTTGTGTATTTTAAAATATTATTCATACTTTATTTTTTTTAAGATAATATTTTTTAGAAAGAATTAATTAGAATATATACTACACCACATTGATATTGCTAACTACCTTTTAGCAAATAATTTATTTTCAACTTTACATTACCAATCAAGCACTCTATCCATCATCCTGTGAAAGCCTACTAACCTCTGAAATTAAAAAGGTTATAGTTTAAAAAAACTATAACCTTTTTGTTTAAATACCCTTTAAATTTATTTTGCAATTACTTCCAATGCTTTTTTTACAGCAGTGTCATCAGTATTTAATACTTCCACCATTCCTTCGGTGCGCCATACCTGCCGTGCAATGGAGGATTTAATGCGGCTTACAATTTCTGTTTTTTCTCTCGGTAATACATTGCTTAAACTAACAGAATCTTTTGCTGCAGCACTTACCAATTGTTTCCAGTTATCTTCAGTAAAAATAAAACTTTTTATAAATGCCGAAGGCGTAGCATAATTTTTAAACTGCTGAGTGTTTTGTAAATAAAAGGTATAGGCAAAATTACTCACTACATTTTTTGAATACAGTCTTGCAGCAGTAAGGCTAAATCCATTGGTATCTAAGGCTACAAAATAATCAGGCGTAATACCACCGCCTCCATATAATTTTTTACCGCCGGCAGTTTTAAATATTTTAGTAGTATCATTTTTTACAGAGTCGGCGCTTTGTGTTTCGCCATCGTGGTAACGGTTACTTATTTCTTCGTAATAAGCTTTACCACCATTGGCATACGGCCTTTGAATACTGCGGCCAACAGGAGTATAATATCTTGCAACAGTTAAACGCAATGCACTGTTATCGCTTAAATCAAATTGCTCCTGCACCAGGCCCTTTCCAAAACTGCGGCGGCCAATTACAGTGGCCCTGTCCCAATCCTGTAATGCACCAATTAATATTTCGCTGGCACTTGCGGTGCCTTCATCTTCCAGTACAACCAATGCGCCAGTTTCAAACTGTCCTTCTCTGCGGCAGCGGTATTCTTTTTTGGCAACATGTTTTCCTTCGGTATAAGTTATTAATTTATCACCCGGCAAAAATTCATCTGCAATTTCTACAGCTTCATCTAATACACCGCCACCATTACCTCTTAAATCTAAAATAAGTTTTTGTAAACCCTGTTTTTTTAAAGCCATAAGTGCATCCATAAACTCACGGTAAGTTTGCTGCGAAAACTTATTCAGTTTTATGTAACCTACTCCTTTTTCTATCATATAACTGGCATCCAAACTGGTGAGAGGTATTGCATCTCGTGTAATGGTAATTTTTTTTATTGCTGCACCACGTAAAAAAGTAATGTTAACTTTTGTGCCCCTGTCGCCACGTAATAATTTTCTTATTTTATCTCCATCAATTTTATTGCCTGCTACCAAACTGTCTTCTACTTTAATAAATTTATCGCCTGTTTGCAAGCCTGCTTTAAAACTTGGGCCATCCTGCAAAACATTTATAACATTAATGGTATCATCAAAAATGTTAAACTCCACACCGATGCCATAAAATTTTCCGGCAAGGTCTTCATTAACACTCTGCAGTTGTTCTGCCGGTATAAAAACGGAGTGGGGATCTAATTTACCCAGCAGCGCTTTTATGGCGGTGTCGGCCAGTGCATCAGCTTTTACATCATCTACATATTTATTTTGTATAAGATCCATTATCTCCTGTATGGGCCTGCGTTTCTCTAAAAAGAAAAAACTTTTGCCGGGCATATTATCCCTCATTTTGTAGCCGAGGTACATTCCTGCAATCATTGTTATACTAAAAAGAAGCGGCAACCAAACCTGTACTTTTTTGTTATTCATTTTGCGAAGATAAATTATTTGCCACAGCCGCACAGAAACACAGAATAAAAACTAAACACTAAACGGCTAAACCTCTAAACACTAAACCAAAAACCCTTAACTTCAATAACAATTTCAAAAGATAAAATGGCTATACAATTAATTGCAGACAGCGGATCAACTAAAGCAGAGTGGTGCCTGATTGACGGAAAAAAGAAAAAAACATTTTATACCCAGGGGTTAAGCCCTTACTTTTTATCTACCGAACAAATACAAAAAATACTGGAGCAGGAATTAAAAACTAAAATGAAGCAGGTGGAGCCTGACGAAGTTTTTTTTTATGGCACGGGTTGCAGCAACCCCAACAATGTTATTCTTGTAAAAAAAGCTATACAAAAAGTTTTTAAAAAAGCAAAAATTTCGGTTGATCATGATTTGATGGGAGCTGCTAAAGCTTTATGCGGTAAAGAAAAAGGCATTGCCTGTATTTTAGGTACCGGTTCCAACTCATGTTTTTATAATGGTAAAAAAATCATCAAAAACAGTCCGGGCCTGGGTTATGTATTGGGTGATGAAGGCAGTGGCGCTTACCTTGGAAAAAAAGTAATTCAATATTTTTTATACAATACTTTTGATGAAGATTTGATGGACCGCTTTAAAGCAAAATTTAATACCAATAATAATGAAATACTGGAAGCGGTGTATAAAAAACCATTGCCCAACCGCTACCTGGCCAACTTTACTATTTTTTTAGCCGAAAACAGGGGGCACTATATGGTTGAAAATATTATTGAAGATGGCTTTAATGATTTTTTCTTTAATCATATTTACAAATACAGGGAAAGCTGGACGTTGCCCATTAATTTTATTGGCAGTGTGGCTTTTGGATTTAAAGATGTGCTTAAAGAAATGTGCAGCAGTTACGAATTGCAATTAGGGACGGTATTAAAAAAACCAATGGACGGGTTGATAAAATATCACAAAGCTTCCTGAATTCAAGAAGGGAAATATATAAGAGGTGTAGTTTGAAATATTTTTATATTTGAATAATTATTTTTTAACCAGGCAAAATTTTTGCAATAAAAACGATTGCAAAAATTGAAGTCTATAAAGCCCGTTTTGGGTTTGGGTATGGCATTTGAAAGAATTACAGAAAAGGAAAGTAATTACCGTCATTTAGAAAAAATGACGGTTACAGAATTGCTTACTAATATTAATAAAGAAGATGCTACTGTGCCGGCAGCTGTTGCCAAAGTAATACCTCAAATTGAGGCACTCGTAAATATTGTTGCAGATAAAATGCTGATGGGTGGCCGTCTTTTTTATATTGGCGCCGGTACCAGCGGCAGGCTTGGTATTGTAGATGCAAGTGAGTGCCCGCCCACTTATGGTGTGCCTTATGGGTTGGTAGTGGGCATAATTGCTGGCGGCAGCAAAGCAATTACCGAAGCAGTGGAATATGCCGAAGATGATATTGAACAGGGCTGGAAAGATTTAATGGCTCATAATATTAATAGTAAAGACGTAGTAATTGGTATTGCAGCAAGCGGCACCACGCCTTATGTAATTAATGCGTTGGAAAAATGCAAAGAAAATAACATTATTACAGGCAGTATTTGCTGCAACTTAAATGCCCCGGTAAGTCACGCTGCGGATTATGCCATTGAAGTAGTAGTTGGGCCCGAGTTTGTAACCGGCAGCACCAGGATGAAAAGCGGTACCGCACAAAAACTGGTATTAAATATGATCTCCACCTCGGTGATGATACAATTGGGCAGGGTAGAAGATAATAAGATGGTAAATATGCAGTTAACCAACGAAAAAATAGTGGACAGAGGTGTTAAGATGCTGATGGAAAAATTAAGCCTGAGCGACTATGAAGCAGCAAAACAAATGCTGATGGAGAAAGGGAGCGTTAAAAAAGCTATCGAGGCCTTCTCTTAATAAAACCCCCGCCAACTTACCGTGTATAAAAAAATGTAGGAAAATTTATGCATTTTTCTTAATTTACATATCTAACTTCAAAACTACTCATATGAATTTCAAAATTTTACTCTCCACAACATTTATTGTTAGCTCATTTGCAGCAATGGCACAGGATGCCAAAACATATGCTATAACAGGCGATGGCAATGGCGGCTTTGCATGGATGAACATTCGCCAGGTAGATATTTCTACGGGCAAAGTAATCCGGGAAATATACCAAAGAGATAAAACTGCTTTTGTAATGCTGGATGCGGCTACAAAAAAGCAAGTGATTAATCCAATGAATGGCATTATTAAATTCAACGATGCTGCACCAACTGCTACAATGGTTGCCGCTGCTGCTTACGATAAAAGACATGATAAATTATTTTTCACTCCTATGAGAATTGGTGAATTACGCTGGGTAGATTTAAATGCCAAAGGCGATGCCCAAAAATTTTACACTGAACAAACTCAATTGCTTAATACATTAGATTTAAAGGACGAAGCTAACCACATTACCCGTATGGATATTGCGGCTGACGGTAATGGTTATGCCATTACAAATGATGGTAATCACCTGATACGTTTTACTACCGGTAAAAAAACTGTTATTACCGATTTAGGGAATTTGGTTGATGCAGAGAGTAACAAGAATGGTATTTCAATTCATAACAGGTGTACCAGCTGGGGTGGCGATATGGTTGCAGATGCTTATGGTAAATTGTATGTAATATCTGCAGCACACCAGGTTTTTAAAGTAGATATTGATACAAGGATCACTACACATCTTGGAACAATAAATAATTTACCTGCTAACTTTACCACCAATGGTGCCGCTGTTGATGAAAGTGAAAATATTGTGGTAAGCAGCGCTAACAGCTTTGACGGTTATTATAAATTTAAACTGGATGATTTTAATGCCGTTAAAATGGAAGGATCGGATAAAACTTATAATGCATCCGACCTTGCCAACTGCAATTTATTATTTCAAAAAGAAGCCGATGCAAAAAAGAGTTTTGGGGTACCGTATGTTTCACCAATTACAATTTCCAACGGCGATGCAAGGGTTTTTCCTAACCCTGTAACTTCAAATGAATTCAGGGTGTTGTTTGATGGACAAAAAGCTGGACAATATACTGTAGCATTATCTGATCTGTCCGGTAAAGTTGTAATGACAACAAGGGTTACTGTTTCTTCTAAATTACAATCGCAAAGCGTACAGTTGTTAAGGGCTATTGCAAAAGGAATGTACCTGGTAAAAGTTACCGATGCAGCAAATAAAATAATATTTACAGAACGTATAGTGGTGCAATAAAAACATTATGGTTATTAAGTACGGAGGTTGTCGTTTTACGGCAACCTCTTTTTTGTACCTGCAAGCTCCAGCTTTCAGCCATAAAAAATAGTTGATGCGATTGCGGTAAAATAGATTCATTTCTTTAAACTTTGCATTTATACTTTCTTTCAAAAAATAAATAATAAGTAATTGCAGGATATAGAACCATATTTTAACTGGCGCCATTTATATGCCGCTGAAGAAGATGAACTGTCGCCATTTTACGGCAGAACGTACAGCGAATTTGAATTTAGCCAAACAGTGTATAATTATTATATTCATCCGCAATGGGATGAATTTGGCAGCAAAACATTGTATATGAAAATTTTGTTTGTTGATTACGAACAGAATTATGCCATTATAGAATTAATAGGCGAGTGGAATGATGCGATTGAAAATGATATCATGAGTTTACGGCGGGATGTTACAGATATTTTATATGCCAAGGGTATTACCAAATTTATCATCATTGCCGAGAATGTTTTAAATTTTCACAGCAGCGACGACAGCTATTACGAAGAGTGGCGGGAACAGGTACAGGATGATGGCGGTTGGGTGGTAATAATAGATATGCCGGAGCAAAGCCAGTACGATTTTAAAAAAGCCCGTTTAACCAATTACATCAGTTTAATGGATTTTCCACAATGGCGAACGTTGAAACCGGATATGGTTTTTCAAAAAATAGACAGTGAAATGATTAGGTATTTAGATTAAGGCAATAAAGACTTAGTTGGAAAACCTGTAAATATTTATTTCAAATTAATACTATATTTGTAACTACACTTACTAAAAAACTGCTTCTATGCCAGATGAAAAAAAAACAGGCTTTTCGGGAATTTTCAGCGGGTTAAAAAAAATGGTATTTACTGAAGATTATTTAGATGCAGTAAAGCCTGAAGAAACCAAGCCGGCTGCAGCTCAGCAATCTTTCAAAAATACACCAACTTCTTTTACACCAAATAATTCGGGTATAATTACTACTAATGTGGCAAGCGAAGATATGGTACAAAAAATTTATTCGCTTTTAGAATCGATGAATAAGCCAGGCATAGATTTTTTTGAATTATGGAATGCTTCTGAAGCAATGGGAGGCGTAAATGTTACTAATTTACAAAATGCTTTTACTACTTTAAAAGTATTAGGGCTCGATAAAAATACTGTTTTAAATACCGGCGAAGCTTACTGTGCCGAATTGCAAAGTAAACTTAATACTGACATTCAGAAAAAACGGGATGAAAGAGAAGCAATGACAGTTACTTTGCAAAACGAAAAGCAACAATTGCAGAGAGAAAAACAAGATTTAGAAAACAAAATACAATTACTCTCCACTCAATTAACAGAGGCAACTACCAAACTTAATCATGCGGATAGTAAATATGCTCCACAAATTCAAAGTATCGAGGGTAAAATACAATCCGGCGTTAATGCATTGAATGTTGTAGTGGCCGAAATTAAAGGCGTTTTAGAAACTGTAAAAGCAAACATCAATTAAAAAAATAAAAAATGGCAGAACAAACAATTGACAAGAGAAGTTTACCGGCGGAGTTAACGCAGTTACCCATTTTTCAGGTAATTGGTAATCAGCTACCCGCTGTAATTAAATCGCCGCAGGGTAAAAAAACAATTGCTTCTTTGTTTTTTTGGATCGCATTAATAGGAGGTTCCTTTGCTTTTTTTAAAGCATTGCCTAAGTTGATTTTATATGCACAACAAACGGTATGGCTTATAGGGTTATCTATAGTAATAGTTGTGTTACTAATGCTTTATCCAAAAATAATTTCTTTATTACACAATGCCGGCAGGATACTTTTGTTTAAAGGAGAAAAAAGTTTGGTAAGAAGAAACCCAATAGAAACTTTGGAGTTGTTAAATATAGATGCAAAAGACACTTTAAAAAAAGTAAGAGAAAAAATTGCTTCTGTTGATGGTGTAAGGGTTAACATGATTGATGAAGCGGTACGATCAAAAGAAGATGCGGACAAAAAATATTCACAGGTAAGGAGTTTAACAGAGGAAGCTGCAAGGTTAGAAAAGGAAGCCAAAGAATTAGAGACAAAAGGATTTAACGAGAAAGCAAATGCAAGTAAAAGAGATGCTAAAGAAACAAGGGTTAATGCAACCTTGAGAATGGAAGAAGGTAAAGCCAGCGAACAAAATGCCCGCCAATATACACAATACGGCAACCAGTTTGCAAGGGTTTTAGAAGTATTAAAAGATAATGAATCGGCCTCCCGTATATATGTAAACGCAATGGGAAGTACCATAACTATTGTTAGCAAAAAATTAGAGGCTACAAGTAAAATGACATCTGCTACAGAAGGGTTGGCCGAAGTTTTTCAAATAAAAGATGGCTGGAAATACCAGCAGGCAATGGATGCAGCTACTTCTTTGATAAGCCAGAATATTGGCAGAATAAGGAGTAACTTAGATTTTTTAGATCAAAATCAGGCCATCACATTAGGCTCTACAGTTTCTCAATCCGATTTAGAAAGTTTTGTAAAACAAATTGATAATGGCCGGTTAGAAACATTGAATATTAGTGAAATGGCTGACAGTAATTATGAATTAACAAACGAACAAAAACCTGATAAAGGATTTAATATTTTAGATTAATAAACCAACATTTAATATGGCATACGACACTAAACCATCATTTTGGGCAGGCTTACGCTGGCCGGTGAAAGCTTTAATAATTGCTGCACCAATTGTAGCAGGCATTTGGGCCGCAAGTAAATTCGATTTAATTCCAGGTTTAAAAACAGACACCTCTAAAGAAATTAAAAAATCTGATATTGGTAACGATGTAGTGGATTCGAAAGATGCCACGGGAATGTTGCCTGTACCCGATGTAAATGATATTGAGTTTGCTGAAATGAGTGGTAAACCCGAAGTGAGGTTGATGAACTGGGTTTGGTTTGGCAACGCAGGTATCTATGCAGCTAACGGCGGTTTAAAAACTGCTAAAGGCTCTTTAATGGAAAAGTATAATGTTAATTTAAAAATGCTTACCAACAATTCGGTAAGTGATATGAAGAGGGAGCAACTGGCATTTATAAAAGATTATGCAGCCGGCAATAAAAACCCTTCAACAGGTGTACATTTTGTTACGCTGATGGGTGACGGTTTTCCAGCCTATATTGCTGCAATGAATGAGCAAATTACAAAGGCATACGGAAAAGAATACAATTTGAAAACGGTAGGTATTGTAGGTTTTAGTATGGGAGAAGATTGTGTGATGGGGCCTGCTGAATGGAAAACTAATCCGCAAAGTATGAAGGGTTCGGTGGTATCGGCGGTAATTGGCGATGGCGACTGGGCGCTGCATGTGCGTTATGCTGCAGATAATAACATTAAAGTAAATCCTGATCCCGGCACTTACGATGCCAATGCAATTAACTTTATACCTGCACCCGATGATGATTTTTTAAAAGCCGCCGATGAAGTAATAGCAAAGAGAAGTGTTACATTAAAAGTAAAAGACGATAATGGAAAATTAACCGGCAAAACGGTTGATAAAAAAATTGATGGTGCTGCAACATGGTTTCCCGGCGATAGAAATATTGTGAAAAATACACAGTTGCAAAAAATTATTTCTACCAAACAATATCCTAATCAAATGGCTACAGTTGTGGTGGGCTGCGATAAATGGATGAAAGAAAACAGCCAGGCTGTTACTAATTTTTTAAATGCGTCTTTAACTGCTACCAATCAAATAAAGCAACACGATCAATGGTTTAAATACGCCTGCGATTTATCTCCAAAAGTATTTTGTGCTTCGGCTACTGATTGCAGTGAAACTGCTGAAGACTGGTATAAATATGCAATGCCAGGTGGTAGTACTATGGCCAATAGTTCCGGTAATCAAATTCCAGTAGGTGGCACACAAATGGCAAATCTTGCCGACAATAAAAAGTATTTTGGTATTGGAGGCGGTAACAACATTTATAAATCTGTTTATACTTATTTTTCGAGTGTATTAAAAGATTTGAACCCTGCAGGTTTTATGGATAATGTAAAAGGCCTTACACCTTATGAGGAGGCTGTGGATTTGCAATATTTGTCGCAGGTAGGTGTAGATGCCGGGCAAACTGCAAAAGCAGATTACAGTAAAAATAAAGGAGAGGTTTTTGCAAACCGTTCGTGGAAGATTGAATTTGCAACAGGCAGTGATAAAATTACGCCACAAGGAGAAGCAGAGCTCCAAAAATTATTTGATGCATTAAATATTGCCGAAAATGCAAAAGTGAGTATTGTTGGCCATACTGATAATGTGGGTGATGCTACTGCCAACAAAGATTTATCTTTTAAAAGAGCAAAATCTGTAAAACAATGGCTAATGAAAAAATCGGGGAATAATTTTCCGAGCGAAAGATTTAGTGTAGATGGTAAAGGGCAAGATGAACCATTGGCGGATAATACAACACCCACAGGCAAAGCACAAAACAGAAGGGTGCAAATTTCATTTTCGGAATAAAACTTATGAATGTTAAAGAAACTATTTACCCCTTTTAGTTATGTAGATAAAAGAACGCTTACTATAGTAGGTTTTTTTCAATTATCATTACTCATACTTGCATGGATATTTTTGGTGCCCGAAAAAACTTTGTTTCCCCATCTTGGTGAAGTAGTGGACGGATGGAAACAGTTATGGAACAATGGCTTTTTTTATGAAATTTTAGCCAGTTTAAAACTCTGTCTAATAGCTACGGTCATTAGTGTAATTCTTTCTTCGGTAATTGCTTATGCTACTACTATTCCTTTTTTTAAACCAATAGGTACTTTTTTTACCAAATTAAGATACAACCCTATACAGGGGTTTACGCTTTTTCTTACACAAATATCTGGTGGTGGCCGAAATTTGCAAATCACTTTACTGGTAATATTTATGTCGTTTTATTTTATAGATTCTTTAATGGTTATGATTAAATCTATACCCGAAGAAGATATAATACGCCGCAAAGCGCAAAAAATGAGTAACTGGAAAGTGCTTTGGAAAGTAGTTATAATGGACAGGCTGGATTATTTATTTGAAATTGTACGGCAGAACCTGAGCATTACTTTTATGATGCTGGTTTCGGTAGAGGCTATGAACAAAGCTGCTGGTGGCATGGGGGCAATTTTAAATGATACCAACCGGGCTTTAAATTTTCCTAAAATATTTGCTATACAAATCACCATCTTTTTAATAGGCATATTAATTGATGCCGCATTAAGGTTTGTCATCAATCAGTTCCTTGTAAACAGAAATAGAAAATAATGGATATAGCTCCAAAATATACTTTAGCCGAGGATTTATTGGTGGTAGAAAATTTAAGTGTGGCCTATTGTAATAAAATTATTATACGTGATATTGGCACCACTCAAATACCTTTTGTAATTAAAGATATACAGAGAGCTAATATGCAACAGGGGCAAACCGTTGCAGTTTTGGGCAGGTCGGGCAGAGGGAAATCTACTTTTTTTAAAGCAATAACAGGTATTATTCAACCCAATATGGGAACCATAAAAATACCAGATTATAAACAGCAGGGTAATTTTAGAACTGTTAAAGAAGGAGATGTTGGGTTTGTACAACAGAATTTTCCGCTTTCCCGAAATCAGACTATTTATCAGATGTTACAAAATGCAGCAGCGCAGGGAAAAATTGATGCAGCAGAACGTAATTCTATCATTAATTATCATATTGAAAACTGGGGCTTAAAAGAGCAACGTAACCTTGCGCCCAATCAATTATCCGGGGGACAAAAACAAAGAGTAGCTATTATTGAACAATTGTTGTGCTCTCACCACTTTATGGTTTTTGATGAACCATTTAGCGGTTTGGATGTTTGTAATATAGAAGATGTAAGGGATAGCTTTAGAAAAATAACCACCAGCAATGAGATCAATACTATTATTTTTTCTACCCACGATATTGATCTGGCAGTAGAGCTGGCAGATCAAATTTATATAATTGGATACGAGCAAAATACTCAGGGGCAATTTTTGCCAGGCGGCACATTGGTTGGTTATTACGATTTAAAAAAAATGGATCTTGCCTGGCAAGATTTTAGTGCTGGGCACAGGGATCTGGTTGACATGATAAAAAAACAATTTAGACTTTCGTAATATATGGAACACCTGTTCCACTCTTTTAATTCAAAATTGAATTTATTACTTTCATTTGTGGTGGTAGCATTCTGCTACATTTACAATTGTATATCAAAATAGACTGAGAAAACGGTATCGTTTGCATAAAAACATTTAACAAAACACTTTTTTGAATGATTGTAACGTAAATTTGCTTTCCAAAATTTACTAATTAACCTTTGCTCAATGACTTTTAAACAGCTTTTTACTTCTTCGATTGGCAAGAAGTTTACGATGGGGCTTACCGGAATATTTTTAATTACTTTTTTAATAGTGCACTGCGGTATCAATTCCATGATTTTTTTTAATGATGGTGGAGAAACCTTTAACCATTGGGGTCATTTTATGGGCAGCAACCTGATTATCCGTACTATGGAAATTGGATTGTTTCTTTTTTTACTGTTGCATATTGTGCAGGGGTTAATGCTCTGGAGCCAAAATAACAAGGCACGTCCGGTTAAATATGCGGTTAATAATGCAAACTCTAACAGTAAATGGTACAGCAGGAGCATGGGCTTGCTGGGTACTTTAATTTTACTGTTTTTAGTATTGCACCTGTATCATTTCTGGACACCATCAAGGTTAGGGGGCATTGCAGGTATCCATTCTTTAGAAGAAACTACATTAAGTGCAGAGTACAACAGCCAGGCTGTGCATAATTTATATGCCGAAATGCAAAACGTTTTTCAAAATAATTTGTTAGTAGTAATTATTTATGTGTTGGGAGTAATTTCGTTATGCTGGCATTTAATTCATGGTTTTCAAAGTGCATTTCAAACCTTTGGTGTAAATCATAAAAAATACACACCAATAATAAAAGCAATTGGTGTAGGGTATTCAATAATTATTTGCCTGTTGTTTGCATCAATGCCCATTGCATTTTATATGGGTTGGATTGCATAATGTTTTTGGTTTTAGTTAGTTGAATAAAGATATGCTGTACAAGAGTGTCTCGCCTTATGCCAGACCAATGAAGCTAAATTGAAAAACAATTGTTTGGAACAAAAAAATATAAAACAAGATCTATAACATAATCTCCATCATTTCCTTCCGCCAACTGGCGGAGAGACAGAGGGGGTTTCATAATTTACAATATGGCTTTAGATTCAAAAATACCAGCAGGTGAAATGGAGGCAAAGTGGGAAGATTACAAAGGACATGTAAAACTCGTAAACCCTGCCAACAAAAGAAAATTAGAAGTAATAGTGGTGGGTACAGGCTTGGCTGGCGCATCTGCTGCTGCTGCATTGGGAGAGTTGGGGTATAAAGTAAAAACATTTTGTTTTCAGGATAGCCCACGCCGTGCCCATAGCATTGCAGCGCAGGGTGGTATCAATGCTGCAAAAAATTATCAGAATGATGGCGACTCAGTGTTTAGATTATTTTACGATACAGTAAAAGGTGGCGATTACAGGGCAAGAGAAGCTAACGTACACCGCCTGGCCGAAGTGAGTGCAAATATTATTGATCAGTGTGTGGCGCAGGGTGTGCCTTTTGCAAGAGAATATGGGGGCTTATTAAGCAACAGAAGTTTTGGTGGCACACAGGTACAGCGTACATTTTATGCTGCCGGGCAAACAGGACAACAGTTACTGCTAGGTGCATATAGTGCTTTAGAAAGACAAATTGCGTTGGGAAATGTAACACAATACAGTCGCCACGAAATGCTGGATGTGGTGATGATTGACGGAAAGGCAAGAGGTATTATTGCAAGAAATTTAGTAACCGGCGAATTGGAAAGGCATTTTGGTCATG
>NZ_JANMUN010000017.1:0-4601 GCF_031391665.1 Ferruginibacter sp. | reverse complement strand
AACTTCGACCAGTTTGTAAAGTCGTATGTTTTTTCTTATGTTCTTTTAATTATTTTTTTAGCTGCTTTTTTATATAAGAGAAATTTACTTTCACTAACAGTTACCATCAGCCCCGTTACAAAAACTCATTATAAAGAAATTTTAAAAATGATGCTGTTTGTTTACGCAGGTGGCATTGTGTATTACCTGGGTTTAAATTTCGACAGCATCAATTTAACACGCCAGGAAGGTTTGGAAAAAGCCGCCATCTTTACATTGTCAAATTATATTGCCAGCATTATATCTGTACCGCAACGCAGTATAGTGGCTATTACCAGCCCTTACATTGCACAGGCATGGAAAGAAAAAAACTTAACAGAAATCAGCCGAATTTATAATCGCAGTTCCATCAACATGCTCATTATTTCGCTGTTTATCTTTTTAAATATCTGGTTAAATATAGATGATGCTTATACAGCTTTTAATATCAACCCCACTTTTACCGCAGGTAAATATGTAATACTGGTACTGGGATTAAAATTTATTATTGATATGGGCACCGGCGTAAACAGCCAGATGTTATACACCAGTAATTTTTGGAAATTTGAATTTATAACCGGAGTGGTGCTCCTGTTTTTAACTATACCTCTAAATTACTGGCTTACGCAAAAATATGGTATGGTAGGTGCTGGCATTGCAGGCTTTATAAGCCTTACCGTGTACAATGCCATCCGCATGGGATTTATTTATTACAAATTTAAAATGCAGCCTTTCACCATTAATTCTTTAAAAGCGGTTGTAACAGCTGCTGCAATTTATTTTGCAATATTTTTTATTACTAAAAATATTTCAGGAGTAACGGGCATGTTTGTAAAGTCGGTTTTATTTTCTTTACTGTTTATTGCAGGGGTGTTTTATTTAAAATTAACCCCCGATTTAGAACCGGTTTTAAATGCAATAAAAAAAAGACTGGGTATAAAATCTAATTCAGTTTAGAAAGAAATAACTCCAGTGCTTCTTTCTTCTTATCATCCAGCAAAAAACTAATCTTGTTTTTGTAATAATCGTTCAGGTCGGCTTCTTTATAATTAATTGATGTAACAATTGTATCAATATTTTGCAGGCCTAATGAAGTTGCAGCATTAAAAGAGTTAATAAATTCAGCGGTCATTTTTTTGTTGCTTACCCATGCAGCAAATACAAAAGGCAATCCAGTCATTTCTTTCCATGCCAAACCTAAATCGTAATGGTATTTTGAAACAGGAATTTGTTTAAAAGCCCTGTCGCCAATTACCAGCCCGGCAGTGGTTCCTTTAATGTTTCGTTCAAAATCCTTTTCTGCGGCAATAAATTCCGGTGTTATTTTCCAATGCTCTTTTATTAAAATTTTCAGCAAAGCCACCGAAGTCCTGCTCTGGTAATCTAATAAAATTGCTTTTATATCCTGCAACGGCACATCACTAAAAAGGCAAACGCTGGCAACAGCGCCATCGCAACCAATACAGTAATCACTAATGATATGAAACTCCTGCATGGCAGGCAGCGCCGCTACCGGCACAAGGCCAACATCAATTTGATTATTTAATAATTGCCGGGCAATATTAGCAGGAAAATCAAATAATAATTCTATCTCATCAGCCATCATCCCATTTTCAAATCCGTATATAAGTGGCTTTGTGTTTAAATAACTTACTGCCCCAACTTTAATCTTATGTATCAATACTGTATTTTTGCGCAAATTTACAGCAACAACATGGATTTAAACCAACTAACAGCCATCTCTCCTATTGATGGCCGCTACCGCAAACAACTGCAGCACTTAGATGAATATTTCAGCGAATACGCTTTAATTAAATACCGGGTTTTAGTGGAAGTGGAATATTTTTTATTTCTTGCAGAAAAGAAATTTTTTAAAGCAGATGTCACATTAAAAAAGCAATTGCATGATGTGGTAAATAATTTTACGTTATCCGATGCAGCAGAAATAAAAAAAACTGAAACCATTACCAACCACGATGTAAAAGCGGTAGAATATTTTTTAAAAGCGCAATTGGAAAAATTTGGCGCCGCCGATTTAAAAGAATGGGTGCATTTTGGATTAACCTCACAGGATATTAATAACACCGCCATTCCTTTACTCTGGAAAAACAGTATTGAACAGGAGTATCTGCCGGCATTAATTAATTTACAACTCACCATAGGTAAATTAGCATTGCAGTTTAAAAATGTTCCTATGCTGGCACGTACACACGGGCAACCGGCTTCGCCTACACGGCTGGGAAAAGAATTAATGGTATATGTAGAAAGATTGGAAAATCAAATTCAGCTATTCAGTTACATACCCTTTACAGCAAAGTTTGGAGGCGCTACCGGAAATTTTAATGCTCACTATGTGGCGTACCCAAAATATAACTGGATAAAATTTGCCGACGATTTTGTGGAAAATAAATTAGGCCTGCAACGTCAGCAATACACCACACAAATAGAACATTACGATGTACTTGCTGCACATTTTGATGCTATAAAAAGAATCAATACCATTCTTATAGATTTTTGCAGAGACATTTGGAATTACATCAGCATAGATTATTTTAAACAAAAAACTATTAAGGGAGAAATTGGCAGCAGTGCCATGCCGCATAAAGTAAACCCTATTGATTTTGAAAATGCAGAAGGTAATTTGGGTATTGCAAATGCTTTGCTGGAGCACCTTTCGGCCAAACTGCCCATAAGCCGTTTGCAAAGAGATTTAACAGACAGCACCGTGTTAAGAAATATTGGAACGCCGGTTGCACATACTATCTTATCTATTAAATCAACTGAAAAAGGCTTGAGTAAATTAGTTTTAAACGACAATAAATTAAAAGAAGACCTGGAAAATAACTGGGCTGTAGTTGCTGAAGCTATACAAACTATTTTACGCAGAGAAAATTATCCCAACCCCTACGAAGCATTAAAAGAATTAACGAGGGGAAAAACAGCCATTGATAAAAAAACGATACATCAATTTATCAGCGGTTTAAAAATTTCGGCCACATTAAAAAAAGAATTGAAAGCTATTACACCGCATAATTATACCGGTGTATAAAGTTAAAAACCTGTGAGGCTTTAGCAAAGTATCAAAAGTTAAAAAGATTTTCGGGTGGTGAAGGAGATTAAAAAATTTATCACCCGCCGTAAACCTCACAGGTTTTGGTAAACTTTATTAAGGCTGTTATTATTATGAAGAACATTTTTTTTATTTTATTGTTTTTTTCAGCAACAGCATTTACACAAGTTAACTTGAGTAAGGGCCTTAAAGCTTATTATCCTTTTACAGGCAATGCCAATGATGCCAGCGGCAACAAAAACAATCCTTCTTTTAATAATGCCACACTAACCAAAGACAGGTTTGGCAATGCAAACAGTGCTTACCATTTTAATGGCATCAATAATTATATACAAATACCCAACAGCCCTTCATTAAATTTTGCCAATCAAATAACGCTTGCTGTTTGGGTGAGGCCAACGGGGTTTTATTATGATATATGCCATGCTAACTCCATTATATCAAAAGGCACTGCCGATTATTATCCCGGCAACTATGCATTAAGGTATGATGATGCTTTGTTTACTGATGGTAAAGGATGCAGTGGCGATCTTTTAAAAGATTCGCTGCATTTAAATTTCAGGGGTACAGGCACCACACAAAAAACATATACGCCTTACATAAAAAAAAATCAATGGTATTCGGTTATTTACACCAATGATGGCACCACGGCACGATTGTATGTTGATTGCGAATTAAAATATACTGTAAATTTTAAAGAAACATTTACCAATAAAGATGATTTATTTTTTGGGAGAACAAACGATTCCTTTTTTCCTTTTTGGACAAATGCAGATATTGACGATATAAGAATTTACGACAGGGCAGTAAACGAAAAAGAAATAGTTGCGCTTTGCAAAGAAGCATTAAAAAAAGACACCATTAAGCCCATTACACTCACAAAAGAAATCCCTCTTGAAAAAAGAAACAATCAATTGGTTAAACAAATTGCTGTGGAGCATGATTCCATTTCGGTTACCCTTTACGATAACGGAGATATTGATGGCGACAGCGTAACGCTTATCTATAATGATAAAATAATTACCACACACCAACGCCTTTCGGATAAGCCCATAACTTTTACACTTAAAGTTGAACCCGGCCAAAGCCGCAACGAATTAGTGATGTATGCAGAGAACCTGGGCAGCATTCCTCCCAACACTGCATTAATGATAATTTATGATGGCAAGAAACGTTATGAACTAAATATCAGCAGTACAAAGAATAGTAATGGTGTGGTGGCGTTTACACTTAAAGAGTAGTCTGTTATTTAATAAGATAATTTTTATGAGAAAAATAATAGCATTGTTTTCGTTTTTACTATTTGCAATTTTTTCATTTTCTCAAATAAATCTCAATAAAGGCCTTATTGCTTATTATCCATTTTCTGGTAACGCAAATGATGAAAGTGGTAACGATATTAATGGAAAAATTACAAAGGCTGTTTTAACAAATGATAGAAATGGTGAACAAAATGCCGCCTATTATTTTAATGGCTCTTCTTATATTCAATTGCCATTTTCCAGTCTTTATA
>NZ_JANMUN010000264.1:0-16645 GCF_031391665.1 Ferruginibacter sp. | reverse complement strand
AAGCCTCCCTTCGGGGGAGGTTTGGAGGGGCCTATGAAGCATAAAAATTTTCTTTCCGGGCCTTTGATGGGTGCAGCTTTCCTTATGGCAACTTCGGCCATTGGTCCGGGTTTTATTACACAAACCACTAAGTTTACTGCAGAGTTAAAAGCAAGTTTTGGTTTTGTAATTCTTGTTTCTGTATTAATGGATATTGGCGCACAGTTAAATATCTGGCGCATCATTAGTGTAAGCAAAATGTATGCACAGGATGTAGCCAATAAAGTTTTGCCCGGCACAGGTTATATTTTATCTGTGTTAATAATTATTGGCGGCATTGCATTTAATATTGGCAATATTGCCGGCGCAGGCCTTGGTTTAAAAGTATTAACCGGTTGCAGTGTGCAAACGGGTGCCATCATCAGTTGTATCATTGCAGTTATTATTTTTATTTTTAAAGAAGCGGGAAAAGCGATTGATTTTTTTGCAAAATTATTAGGCTTAGTAATGATAGCATTAACGTTATATGTAGCTTTTCAATCGCACCCACCAATGGCAGAAGCTGTAATTAAAACTTTTATTCCTGATACAATAAATGAAACCATCATACTTACAATTGTTGGCGGCACAGTTGGCGGTTATATCAGTTTTGCAGGCGCACATCGTTTACTGCAGGCAGGGATACATGGGCAGGAAAATATCAAACAGGTTTCTAAAAGTGCCGTGTCTGCAATTTTAATTGCATCTTTAATGCGGCTCATTTTATTTATTGCTGCATTGGGCATTGTTTGGCAGGGCATAACTTTAAGTGCAGAAAATCCTGCAGCTACTGTCTTTCAATCTGCCGCAGGCGAAGTGGGCTATAAAATTTTTGGTTTGGTATTGTGGAGCGCCGCTATAACATCGGTGGTAGGTTCTGCATTTACATCAGTTACGTTTGCTAAATTGCTGCACCCAGCGGTTACAAAAAATTTTCGATCTATAATTATAACCTTTATTGTTTTTTCTACGATTATATTTTTAATTGTTGGCCAACCGGTAAAAGTTTTAGTAATGGCAGGTGCAGTTAACGGATTAATATTACCTTTTGCTTTGGCAATAATTTTATTGGCTGCCCATAAAAAAAATATCACCGGCAGTTACAAACATCCATTGTGGCTTTCCATTGCAGGATGGGTTGTAGTGGCAGCAATGGCATATATGGGCATAAAAGCAATAAGCAACTTATTCATTTAATATCTTTATAAAAATAATTGTATGATATTGGTAACAGGCGGCGCAGGTTTATTAGGAAAAGAATTGATTACACAACTACTTGATGAAGGTAAAAAAGTGAGGGCTATTTATAATAAAACAGCATTGCCTAATTTTAATTCCAGTAATCTGCAACAATTTCAATGTAATATTTTAGATGTGGTGGGTTTGGAAGAAGCGATGATGGGTATTGACGAAGTATATCACTGTGCAGCCATTGTTACTTTTAACCCTAAAAGAAAAATGGAAATGTTTAAAATAAATATTGAGGGCACCGCTAATGTGGTAAATGCAGCCTTAGAAGCTGGCGTAAAAAAAATGGTGCATGTAAGCAGTGTGGCTGCATTGGGCAGAATAAGAGAAAACGAGTTGATTAACGAAACCATGAACTGGACCGAAGAAACCAGCAACAGTAATTACGGGCAAAGTAAATATTTGGCCGAGCTGGAAGTTTGGCGTGGTATTGGCGAAGGATTAAATGCAGTAATGGTAAACCCGGTTATTATATTGGGTGCAGGCGACTGGAACAGCGGCAGTTCAAAATTATTTCAATCTGCATACAACGAATTTCCCTGGTACACAGAAGGTACTACAGGCTTTGTTGATGTAAGAGATGTTGTAAAAGCGATGATGCAGTTGATGGAAAGCGATATTACTGCACAACGGTTTATTGTAAGTGCTGAAAACAGAAGTTACCGGGATGTTTTTAGTTTAATGGCAAAAGCATTTAATAAAAAACCGCCGTACAAACCAGTAACACCACTTATTGCAAAAATTGTTTGGCGGCTCGGGGCTTTAAAAAGTTTATTTACAAAACAAGATCCGCTGGTAACAAAAGAAACTGCAAAAACTGCATTGGCAAAAGTTAATTTTGATAACAGTAAATTAAAAAAATATTTACCGCAATTTAATTACCGTAAAATAGAAGAAACCATCGCAGAAACCTGTGTGGCATTTCAACATAAACTTAACAAGTAGCTGTTTAACTTTGTAAAATAAAAATCACTTTGTTTTCTCTCAGATAATCTGTACAAAAAATATCACATGAAAAAAACAATTCTCTTTTTAGCAGCAATGGTATTATTGGTTACTGCTTATGCACAGTCTTCTTATTATATTTCGGGTAAAGTAATTGATGCGGTAACAAAGTTGCCATTGCAGGCGGCATCGGTATTTGCACAAAATACTACACAGGGTGCAGCAACTGATGCAGATGGTAATTTTAAATTGGGATTGCCCAATGGCGGATACGATTTGGTAATTACCTACACCGGTTATCAAACAGAAACAAAAAGAATTTCTACGGCTGATGCAGATAATAACATGGTTATTGAATTAAAGCAAAAAGAAAAAGCCATGGAAGATGTGGTGGTAAGATCTACCGGAGAAGTAAAAGATGGCTGGGAAAAGTATGGCGATTTCTTTTTGGAAAATTTTATCGGCAAAACTGAAAACAGTAAATCATGCACCATAAAAAATAAAGATGCCGTACATTTTTATTTTTCTAAAAAAAGAAACCGCCTTAAAATATTAGCTACCGAACCTTTAGAAATTACAAATGAAGCTTTAGGCTACACCATAAAATATACAGTGGATTCTTTTACTTATGAGTATAATACACAGGTAAGTTTATACACCGGTTATTCTTTATTTACCGAAATGCAAACCGCTGATACTGCCAAACAAAATGTATGGGTTGCTGCAAGGCAAAAAGCATACAAAGGTTCATTGCTGCATTTTATGCGAAGCCTGTATAATAAACAATTAAAAGAAGAAGGATTTGAAATCCAGTTTTTGATAAAGGATAATGAAAAAGAAAATGCGGTGCCCCTGCTTAATTTTTATGGCGCCATGAATTACAGTAAAGATGACAGTACCAATACGGTGGAAGTAATGCCCAACCAAAACGACGTGGTAATAATTTATACTAAAGAAAAGCCCGAACAAAATTATTTAACTGCCAATGCAGATGAGCCGGCGAAATTTCAATTATCTGTTTTATCTTTTGTACCAAAACAATCCATTATTATAGAGCAGAACGGTTATTATTTTGAACAGACCGATATAACCGTTAACCAGTACCTGGGCTGGAAAAAAATGGCCGATATGCTGCCGTATGATTTTAAAAAGGATTGATTTTACACAGTTATTGGCTAAAACAGCACAGTTACAAATTTTATACCTCTTATTTGGCATTTTTGTTGTTTTTTACATCATAGAAAATATTTTTTATGAGTTTATCAAACAATCGAAAACACGATTCTATGAAAAGTAAATTATTTTTACTAAGTATTATGGCTCTGTTATTTAGTTGTAAAAAAGAGTGTATTGATCCCACACCTCCAACGACTTCAACACTAAAAGAAGGATTAGTAGCACATTATCACTTTAGTGGCAATGCAAATGATGCAACTATAAATAAAAATGATGGAGTTGCCATTGGCGCTAGTTTAACGGCAGATAGATTTGGGAATGAAAATGAGGCATATGTATTTAATGGTGTAGGAAATTATATTAAGATTAATAATAGCCCGTCACTGGACTTGAAAGAAAGCTTTTCTATTTCAGTATGGATTCGACCAAATAATTATCTAAACCCAGGAATTATTGTTTGGCATGGTGCAGCCGCCTCTGGTCAAGACCCCTTTATATTATATTTTTCAAATGGAGCTGGATATAATGGTCTTGGAGTGCGTAAAGATTGTGGTACAGGTCTTAATGTTAACGAAGTGTATGCTCCCTCAAATGTGATTTTTTCTAACATTTGGTCGCATGTAACCGGAGTTTGTAATAGTGTAACAAAGCAAATGAAAATTTATATAAACGGGGAGTTATTAAAAACAGCTTCATTTTCAGACCTATCTTTTACTTACAGTACAGCGAATTTTTATACTATGTTGGGAGCTGTTGAAAGTACTGCAGGTCTTAGCGGTTTCTTTAATGGTAAAATGGATGAAGTTAGAATTTACAATCGTGAATTAATTCAAAAAGAAATTAGTGAGCTTTCTAAATTATAAATACCATCTCACTTCAAACTAATAACCTATAAAAAATAAGAATTTAGCCCTAAGAAAACATCGCTTGAACAAATGAATCTGTACTTTATAACTGACCCTGATTAATATAATCGGGGCTTTTTTTGTTACATTCACCTAAGCAAATCATTCTTTTTTGAAAACATTATTTACATTATTTTATTTACTGATACCAGTATTACTGATTGCACAGGAATTTAATTATGTTCACTACGATACTAAAGACGGCCTTGCTGGTTCAACAGTGTACAGCATGTGCCAGGATAAAGATGGCTTTATGTGGTTTGCTACTGAAAACGGGTTGAGTCGTTATGATGGTACCCACTTTAAAAATTTTACTGTAAAGGATGGCTTGCCCGATAATGAAGTGTTGAAAGTGTTTGCTGATAGTAAAGGAAGGGTATGGATAGGAACTTTTAGTAAAGAAATATGCTTTTATTATAAAGGTAAAATTCACAACAGGCAAAATGACAAGTTAGTAAAACAAATAGATCTGGAAGCAAGCGTGTTTGGAATAGCCGAAGACAAAGATAATTTTTTAGGCATTTCTGCTTATTCTTCCATAACAATTATTTCTCCTTTAGATAGTGTTATTAAATACAACTTTAAAAATATTTATACCTTAAAATATATATATGGAAATTCACTTGGAAGTTTTTTTGGCAAATTACTTATCAACAATGATAATAACGAATCTTTTGAATATAACAATGTGGATTTCAGTTGGAAAGAAAAAAAATCATTAGTTATGTTTCATTATGAAGCCTTAAAAATAGAAATAGATTCCTTCTCAACGATTGTTAAAACTGATATTTCCCGTAATCGTTATACTTTTCTTTCTTTTCCCGGAAAATATATTTCAGCCACAGGTACAGAGACTTCTATGGAATATATAAATACTACCGATGGTGTATGGAGTATAGATACCATTGAGGTAAAAACTGTTAATCACTTTTTACCAGGAAAAAAAATAAGCTGTACTATCGAGGATAAAGAAAAAAATATTTGGTTTGCGTCACTCGGTGGCGGTATTTATAAGTTAACATCTGTTGCAGTGCAGACTTATCCTTTTTATGCAAATAATAATAGCAAGGAGGTATTCAGTATAATAGAATATAAAAAAGGGATTTTAGCTGGCATGGAAGCAAATCGGGCAAAATTTATAGATAAGAATTTTAGAGTTGAAGAACTTAGTTACATGCTAAATGAAATATTGTCAGGAGTTAGCGTTGCTACTAATCGATTGTATTCAATGGTAAATATTTCAAACTCAACACTTGTATTGGGCTTTGATAAATTTTTAGTAAAATTAGAAAACGGAAAATCATTAATTAAATACATTTCTCCCATTAAATCAGTAGAAAAAATAAACAACGATTTTATTATTGTTGGCACATCTGCTTACGCTTTTAAACTGCGCCTTAAAGATTTAGAAATAGTTGATACCATTTGGCAGGAACGTTGTACCAAAGTGTTTTATCATAATAACAATTATTACATTGGCACATTAAAAGGATTGTACGAAGTAAAGGAAGATAAAACTTATACTTACCTTGGCGATCTGCACCCTGCATTAAGCCGCCGCATTACCGATGTAAAAAGTGCAGCAGACGGTACTTTATGGATTACTACAAGCGATAATGGTATTGTTGCCTATAAAAATGGAAAAGTAATAAAAATTATTACCGATAAAGAAGGATTAAGCAGTAACATTTGCAAAACATTATTTATAGAAGGTGATGCATTATGGGTGGGTACCGATAAAGGCATTAATAAAATAAACACCAATAATGGCAAGTACAATATTATTAAATACAGCACATCCGACGGGTTACCCAGCAATACCATTAATGCATTGTATATAAAAGATAGTATTGTGTGGGTGGGTTCGCCTGCAGGACTTACTTATTTTAACGAAAACAGTATTTCAAATTCCTCCATTTGCAATTTGCAAATGTTAGGGGTATATGTTTCAGGCAAAGAAATTAAAATAGATTCTGCGTTTAATTTATCTTATAAAAATAGTAACGTAAATTTTGAATATGCAGGAATCTCTTTCAGGTCGGGCGGCGAGATAATTTATAATTACAAATTAACCGGGCTGGATAATGAATGGAAAACTACAACTGCTAATAACCTCGATTATAAATCTTTACCGGCCGGCGATTATAAATTAGAGTTGTATGCTGTAAATAAATATGGTATAAAAAGCAATACCATTACTATTAATTTTTTGGTGGACAGTCCTTTTTGGAAATCAATTTGGTTTTACCTGCTAACAGCAGCAGCAGTTTTTTCAGTAATTATTATTTTATTTAACCGGCGCAATAAAATAACAAAGAAACGTTTAGAAGAAAAAAATAAATTTCAAAAACAATTTGCTGCATTGGAGCAACAGGCTTTACAATCTCAAATGAATCCTCATTTTATATTTAACTGTCTTAATTCCATACAGCAGTATATTCTTACCAACGATAAAGAAAAAGCCAATCAATACCTTACCGAATTTGCTGCACTCATTCGCCAAACGCTGGATATATCTTCTCAAAAAACAATTACAGTTGCAGAAGAGGCTTCTTATTTAAAAAAATATTTGGATATGGAACGTATGCGTTTTGGAGATACCTTTAATTATTCTATTGATATGGATGCAGAAGTTAAAGCAGATTATATAGCAATGCCTGCATTACTGCTTCAGCCTTATGTAGAAAACAGCCTGAGGCATGGCATTCGTTATAAAACTGAAGGCGGAGGTAAGATTGAAATTTCTTTTTCTTTAAAAGGTGATAATTTGTATTGTTCTGTAAAAGATAATGGGGTTGGCAGAAATAAAGCTGCTGCATTAAAAAGTAAACAACATATAGAATACCAGAGTAAAGGTATGAGCTTAACCGGCAAAAGAATAGAATTACTGAATACTATAAATGAAAGAAAAATTATTGTAACCGTAACCGATCTGCTAAAAGAAAATAATTCTGCTGCAGGCACATTAGTTGAAATAAATATACCTGTATAAATTATGCAAACAATTTCGGCAATAATTATTGATGATGAACCGGGGAATATTGTAACTCTTTTGGAATTGGTGAAACAATATTGCCCTGATGTATTTATAAAAGGAACCGCCCCTGACCCGGTAAAAGGTTATGAATTAATAAAACAATCAAACCCCGAGCTTGTTTTTTTGGATATAGAAATGCCTTATGGTAATGCGTTTGATTTGCTGGATAAATTAACACCTGTTTCTTTCGAAGTGATTTTTATAACCGCTTTTAATGATTATGCAATAAAAGCTTTTAAGTATGCGGCCCTCGATTATCTTTTAAAACCTGTAAATATAAATGAGCTGAAAGAAGCTGTTAATAAAGCAGGTAAAAGGCTGGAAGAAAGAAGCGTAAATACAAGAATTAATTCTTTACTCGGAAATTTAAAGGCAGAAAACTCAGGTACACAAAAAATTGCATTGCCTGCTGTTGATGGATGTTATTTTGAAGACCTTAATAGTATTATGTATTTACAGGCGGAAAATAGCTATACTTATATTTTTTGTAAGGGAAAAACAAAGTTGCTGGTATCAAAAAATTTAAAAGAATTTGAAGAAATATTACCACCTGCTTTATTTTGCAGAATTCATCACAGCAGCATCATTAATATAAACTTTGTAAAAAAATATTTTAAGGGTCGTGGCGGCTATGTACAAATGGAAGATGGCACTACTGTAGAAATATCTGTAAGAAAGAAAACCGATTTTTTCGACAAGTTTATTCAGTAATTTATTTCCCCATTACTTTTTCCCACAACTGCGGTATTCTTTTTACCCATATCATTTCTCTTTTTACAATGCCGGCTTCCTGTGCAGGTGCACCCCAGTAAGTTTTGTTACCTTCTAAATCGCCGCTTACGCCGGTACGGCCAAGTAAAACTGCATTTTCTCCAATGGTTAAAGTTTTATTTACAATAACACCGCCCCAAAGTATTACACCATCTTTAATAGTAACCACTCCGGCAACTACCACGCTTGCAGCAAACAAACAATTTTTTCCAATAACTGTATCATGACCGATATGAATTAAATTGTCAAATTTGGTTCCTTTGCCAATCCTGGTATCGTGGCTTACACCTCTGTCGATGGTGCAGCCACTTCCGATTTCTACATCATCTTCTATTACTACTCTTCCACAACTGGGCATTTTTTTATACCATACTTCACGGTCTTTTTTGGTGTTATAATAAAAGGCATCGCTGCCAATTACTGTTCCACTTTGTATAATTACGTTATCTCCAATTACACAATAATCCATTACCGATACATTAGGATGGATGATACAATTTTTTCCAATGCTTACATGGTTACCAATAAATGCAGTGGGATAAATAAAACTGCCTTCACCAATTATTGCGGTACCGCTTATTGTTTTTACTGCTCCTTCAAAGGGTCGAAAATGATTAGCAATTTTACAATACGCTTCAAATGGATTGTCAACAATAAGCAAAGCTTTTCCTTCGGGTATGGGTGCTTCTTTATTTATAATTATAAAACTAGCGGCACTGTTAATACATTTTTCATAATACTTTGGATGATCAACAAAAACTAAATCGCCTTGTTCTACTTTGTGTATTTCGTTAATGCCTGTTGCATTTGCGTTTGTGTTACCCAAAAGTTTTGCACCAATAAATTCGGCAATCCATTGTAAAGAAACCGGCGAAGGAAATTGCATAAAAATAATTTTCAGCAAAGGTAATGCGGTTTGCATTTTATCCGGCTTTTGTTGCAAAATGCTTAAAAAGGGCATTATTTAACTTTTAAGCCGGTAATTTATAAAAATATTTTTTACCCAAAAAACTTACAAAACTTACTCAGTATTTAATAATTTTTTTGCAGTGCCGTTTAACAAAACTTAAATTTTTTTTTTCAGTTTAAAAAATCACATCCTTTGAAAGTATAGTAAAATCAATACTTTTAGCAGTTTCAATTTTTTTATAAATACTTTTCGGAATAAATAAATTTTAATAAAAGCTGGTTATTTATTTTTAAAAACTAAAAATAACATCGCTATTATCCACAGCCATATTAAAAATGTTAATAAAATTTTTTGGAAATAATTTTATGTTAGCAAAAATTCTTTTTAATATTGTGAAGGGAATTTGGTTCCCGGTACTTACTAACCCATCTATATAACAAAGCCTGGCTATCAAATGTCGGGCTTTATTATTTTTATCAAAGGCTGTTTTTTACATTTGCTGTAATAAAATAAATACTAAAAATGTTTATTGATTTAAAAAAAGATTTTATCATCAGCACCGATAAATCTAAAATTGATATTGCAACAGTTCATAATTATTTAAGTAAAGAAAGTTACTGGGCTAAAAATATTTCTTTAGAAATTGTAACAAAAGCAATTGATGGTGCTTTTTGTTTTGGCGTTTATAAAAAAGAAACTGCAGGTGCGTTTACCCAAGTGGGTTTTGCAAGAGTAATTACTGATAAAGCAACTTTTGGATATTTAGCAGATGTTTTTATAGTTGAAAAATATCGGGGCATTGGTTTAAGTAAATGGCTGATGTTTGAAATAATGAATCATGCGGAGTTGCAGGGTTTTAGGGGATGGTTGCTGGGTACAAAAGATGCACATGGCCTGTACGAAAAATTTGGATTTAAACTTTTACAAAATTCAGAACGAATAATGCGCCTTAGCTTATTGGATGCTTATCCCGAAATTAAGAATGCTGAGTTTGGGATTTAAAATTAGAACCGGCAATAATAAAAAATATTTCCATATCTCACCGGTAAACAATTTCAAATTCTAAATTGCAAATTGTTATCTTGCAGTAAATAATAATATCATATGCTTAAATCAATGACCGGTTTTGGAAGGGCCGAACAAACCGTGGGTGAAAAAACATTTTTAGTAGAAATAAAAGCCCTTAATGGAAAACAGCTGGAACTGCAATTAAAATTACCACCTCTTTTGAGGCCGTACGAGTTTGAAATAAGAAATACTTTGCAGGAAAATTTAGTAAGAGGCACCATTGACTGTTTTATAAATATTAAACAAAACGGCACTACCAAACCTGTAAATATAAATACCGATTTAATTAAAGCCTATTACAGGCAGATAGAAGAACTGGCCGGCGAACTTAAAATAGATACCAATTCTGTTTTAAGTGCTTTACTTCGTTTGCCCGAAGTGGTAACACCTACTAATGATGTATTAAACGAAAATGATTTTACTGAATTTAATAAGGTTTTAATTTCGGCATTAAATAACTTAAACCTTCACCGTACCGAAGAAGGTGCTGGCCTTGAAAAAGATTTAATAAAACGTATTGATAAAATTAAAGAACAGGAAGAAGCAATTTTATTGCTCGAGCCCAACCGTAAAAAAAGAATTGTAGATGAAATTAATCAGTTGCTGGAAAAAAATGTTGGCAAAGAAAATATAGATAACAACCGGATGGAGCAGGAGCTGATTTATTACATGGAAAAAATAGATATCCATGAAGAACAAATTCGCCTGCGCCAGCATTGCGAATATTTTAAATCAATTTTGCAGGAACCGGAAGAAGGCAAAGGGAAAAAATTATCTTTTATTTTACAGGAAATTGGCAGAGAAATAAATACCACCGGCAGTAAAGCATATGATGCCGACATTCAAAAATGTGTGGTAAAAATGAAAGACGAACTGGAAAAAGCAAAAGAGCAGGTGTTAAACGCATTGTAATATATAAGCAATAGTTATTTTTGCAGTATGATTTTTAAGAATACAACCATTTTCTTTCGTGTAAAAAATAAAGTGTTGCAAATGCATTGTGCCAGTTGCCTGTTGGTATTTGCTTATTGCCTATTATTTTCATCCTGCACCCAGCTTGAAACTTTTGAAAAAAATACCAGCATTCCAAATTATCAATGGAATAGTAATTTTAAAACTGAAGGAAGTTTTTTGGTAAAAGATACTGCAGCTACTTATAAGGCTTATATTGTTTTAAGGCATACTGATGCTTATAAATACAATAATATATGGCTCAATATAGGCATTGCAGAACCCGGCGACAGCCTGTACTTTAGAAAAGTAGATATGCAATTGGGTACCGATGCTGCTGGCTGGGCTGGCTCCGGCATGAATGATATTTGGGAGATACGGCAATTATTAATGATAAAACGGTTTACAAAAACGGGCACTTATAAATTTGCTATCAGCCAAATTATGAGAGACGATCCTTTACCTGCTGTGATGAGTGCAGGGATGAGATTGGAAAAACAATAAAAATTAACAAACACGGTATCAGAAAAACATAATCTGCTCGTTTTAACAAAACAATTCTTTATTTTGCATATTATATTATTATGAAACTGAAAGTCCTTACCATTATATTTATTTGTGTGCTGGTAAATAAAACCAATGCACAGCGGTACGAGTATGTACAACAGGGAGAAGTTGGAATAACTGCAGGAGCAGCACATTATTTTGGAGATATAAATACCAGGGCGGCTTTAAACAGGCCAAAGCCGGCTTTAGGAATTTTCTTTCGCAAACAATTTGGCAATTACGTAGGTATGCGTATTGCTGCGCATTATGCACAGGTGGGTTACAGCGATACCTACAGCAAAAACGATTATCAAAAAACACGAAATCTCAGTTTCAATTCTAACATTTGGGAACTTGCAGTACAAGGCGATTTTAACTTCTTTAAATTTTTACCCGGCGATCCTTATTATGCTTTTACACCCTATGTAACACTTGGCGCAGGTGTATTTAGTTACGATCCATATGCTTATTTAGATGGTAAAAAAGAATTTTTACGTCCGTTGGGTACCGAAGGCCAGACTATTGGTTATAAAGGAAGAAAGCAATACAGCACCATGGCATTTTGTTTTCCTTTAGGCGCAGGTGTAAAGTATAATATCAACGAAAAACTAAATCTTTCTTTCGAAATTTCTCAGCGTTTTACTACTACTGATTATTTAGATGATATCAGCACAACTTATATTGGGGCAGGCAGGTTTGCAGCATTACCCAATGGCCTGCCCTCTACTGCTGCATTATTGCAGGATCGCTCTTATGAATTAGACCCTAATAATGTTTTAGGTGTTGAAGGCAGACAGCGTGGATTCAGCAAACAAAGAGATCAGTATATTATTGCAGAAATCGGTATTTCTTTTAATATCAGCAGCTACAGATGCCCAAGCGCAAACTAAAATAACCATAACCTTTTAATTATATCAAGAGCCCCAAAAATTTCAGGGGCTTTTGTTTTGTACTTAAGTAAATTTGTCTATATTTACATTTCCTCCAAATAAATAAATGATGGCTTACCTCATCATTTTATAACCCAGCCAAAGAATAACAAACCACAATTCCTGCGAATTACAACAGCGCAAATCCTTTTATTTCTGTGATTGAACCATAGTTTATCTCACCACTAACAAGTTAACTATGGCGTTCATTCGCAACTGCGTTATTACAGCAGTAATTGCTTTATGTATTGGATACAATACAAAGGCACAAACGGTTTATTATCCGGCCCGGACTTCTCAATTAATGAAGGCAACGGCGCAGGATGCAGCTTTGTTATTGCAAAAAGCAATACCCGGCAGCCAGTTTAATACTCAGGAATACACCATTATGCCATCCAGTGGTGTAATATTAATTTACGATAGCTCTATTACAGACAACCAGGCATGCAGGGCAGAAAGTAACGGAAACAATGTTATTAAATTTACTGCTGCCGAAGATAATGGCCTGCACTTTGGTATTTATCAATATTTACATCAGTTAGGGTTTAGGTTTTATCAGCCCGGTAGTGTATGGGAAATTATTCCGTCGCTTTCATCAGCATTTAAAAGCATTGATACAACATTTTCCTGCAGTTATAAATATAAAACATGGTTTGTAAGCGGTGGTCATAACCGCTGGATAATGGATAATACTACTGTTTATAACTGGGATAATTATTTTGGAGAAAACGGGCACAACTGGGCATTGTACCAGCGCCGTAATGGTATGATGGGCAGCGCAGGTTTCAGGGGCCATCGTGGTGATGTAATGAGTGGAAATTATTTAACGACCTTACAAAACAATCCGTGTTATGTAGCTAATTTTAATGGCAGCAGGCAAGTTAATGTACAATCGGTACCGGATGTATTTAATAATTCCGCAAAGGAGTTGTGGTCAAATACTATAGAGCAAAAATATACGCAGTATAAAAATACTATTTACAGTAATCCGGCGGGTTATGCCAACATCTACCGCAATTTTAAATACTATAATAAATATATTGGTATAGAAGTACCCGATGGAGCTTTATGGGGCAATTCAAAAGCTAACGATGTGTGCAGTGCAGTTGATTACCCAAAAGAAAGCGACCAGCATTTTACTTTAGCAAATTTTACGGCAGAAAAAATTATGGGTAAATACCCTGATAAACATTTTCAATTGTATGCCTATTCAGCCCATGCAGATGTACCTTCTGCATCAATCACCATCAATAAAAATATTGATATACAATTAATACCAACCGTGTATCAAATGGAAAGCAGCACCAATGGATTAAGAAACCGCTGGTATAATCGCTCTGCAAATGTTTCTGAATATCAATACCTCAATCTTTCTAACTGGAGTGGAGAAACGCCTTCCTTTAAATGGAATGATTTAAAAGCAACATTACAAATTGCAAAAGATAAAAAATCGCAGGGTGTTATGTGGGAAGCATCCCCTGCAAAATTTGGCAGCCTGCCTTTTTTATTAGCAGCCAACAGTTATTTAAAAGATAATATTGAGGTGGACAGTACACTGCATGAATTTTGTACTGATATGTTTGCAGGCGCAAATAATACGGTGTACAAAATCTTGCAGATGTGGGGAGATGAAAGGACTGCACCATCTAAACATAAAATGGAACTGTACATTCAATTACTTAATAATGCTGTACAGCAAACACAAACTGCAACTGCAGTTGTAAAAGAAAGATTGAGAGAATTAAAAGCCTATTTGCATTATATGGTTATGTATTTTGATCTGGCCAATGACGATCAAAATAAATCAGTAACAAAAGCAGAAAAGGATGGGGCTATTTGTATTTACTTAGCTAAAACAAACAGGCTGCAATTAGTTAACAGCTTTTACATGATAGCAAACATTGTAAGTAAATATGCAGCAAACTCAGGTTTTTATACAGCTTACAATGTAATAAACGGAACTGCCTATCAAAATGGTAATTTGCCATTAATAACTGCTGATGAAATCGATGGTAATTTTTTACAGGATGTAAGCAGGTACGGTAACCAACTCAGCCAGTTTAAAATGGAAGCAGCAGATTTTATAAAAGGACAGTTTGTTTCTGCAAACCTTGCCCCGCTAACTAAAATAAATACAAAAATTGGTTACACTAACGGTGCAAATTATTACAATAAAACAACGTTTAATATTATAGCGCCATCAGCGGGCAGCTTCATTATTCAATACACTCCACGTTTTGATATGGCGGGCAAAGGCAACATCAATTTTTTGGTAGAATCTGCAGATAAAGCATTGCAGATAATAAAAGATTTTACTTTAGATAATAACAGCAAAGCAGGAACGCATACAATTGATTTGCCTGCGGCAGGTAATTATATTTTAACTGTAGTTTCAAAATATAAATCAGCAGTTGATTTATCAATAACCACTAACGGAAATTATTTTTATAAAAATGGAGCTTTTTTGGGCAATAAAACAGAAAGTTACAATGCAGATTTATCCAGCTTACCGGGATATTTTTATATACCCAATGGCATCAGTAAAATTTATTTTAATATAACCAACAGTTTTTCCGGAGGTAAGTATGCCTCTGCAGATGCTGTAAGTAAAACTTTTTTAATTAAAGATAATAAAGGCAATGCTGTTGTACCAGGCTTTGCATCATCAAAAGATTCTTCTTTATTTTATTTAGAAATACCCGAAGGTGCAGCCGGTAATTTTTGGCAGGTTACAACTATGGCACAGTATAGTTTGCAATTTGTTAATATCAGCAACGTACTTTGGTATGCTCAACGTAAAGCATGTACTGTTGCTTCTTTCTCAGCAACAATAATTAATAAAAATGGTAATTGTTTTACAAGATTAACTACAACCGCCAATGCAGCCAATTTAAACTGGGAAGTAAACGATATGGGCCGTATTTTAAAATACAGCAATCAATCAGTTGTTGATTTACCCGATTACATTTCACCCAATGCAGTAATAATATTAACCAGCGGTACAGGCTGCACCTTTTCAAGTCAACTTAATAACAGCAAAGAATATTTGCGTGCTAAAGAAGCCTGCGCCAGTGGTGCTGCCATGGCAAATATTGAAACAAGTGCAGTAACGCCGCTGATGTACCCAAACCCATCAACAGGGATTTTTAAATGTATGCAAAAAGGGAATATTGCAATTGCTGATGAAATACTAATTTATAATACTCAGGGTAAGCTGGTGGGTAACTTTAAAAATACCAGCCAGTTTAACATCAGCAATGCAACTGCCGGTTTATACCTTTACCGCATGATAATAAATGGCGAAGTATTTAAAGGCAAATTAGTCAAGCTGTAAGATTTGCTTTAAAACGCCAATTACAACTAAATTTTATTACTTTTGCACCCCCAAGTCAGGCCCAGTGCCTGACTAATAGTTTTACGTGTTTATGAGCCAGAAGGATAAAATAAATATACAGCAACTACCAAAACACATTGCCATAATTATGGATGGCAACGGACGCTGGGCTAAAGAAAAAGGCGAAGACCGTCTTTTTGGTCATTTAAACGGCGTGGAAAGTGTGCGTAATATTGTAGAAGGCGCTGCAGAACTCGGAGTTGAATACCTTACTTTATATGCTTTTAGTACCGAAAACTGGGACAGGCCAGAGTATGAAGTAACTGGATTAATGGAACTTTTGGTTGATACCATCCGCAAAGAAGTGCCCACACTTAATAAAAATAATATAAGGTTGCATGTTATTGGCGCTGTAGATATGCTGCCGGTTTCCGCTAAAAAAGAACTGGACGAAGCTATACTGGATCGAGGACCGCATCGAGGCCTACAACCTGCCGCTCGGCGTCGTGAGCCATCTCTTCCGCGAGATCGCCGGCCATCGCGCGGGCCTCCTCACCAAGGTGGGACTTCGCACGTTCGTCGATCCCCGCCTCGACGGCGGGCGCATCAACGCCCGCACGACGGAGGAGCTCGTGCGCGTGATGGACATCGACGGCACGGAATGGCTGTTCTACAAGACTTTTCCGATCACGGTCGCCTTCATCCGCGGGACCACGGCGGATCTCGGGGGCAACATCACCATGGAGCACGAGGCCCTCACGCTCGACAGCCTCGCCATCGCCACCGCGGCCAGGAACTCGGGCGGCT
>NZ_JANMUN010000235.1:0-108848 GCF_031391665.1 Ferruginibacter sp. | reverse complement strand
GTTAACCTTTGTACGGAATTCTTCAGTGAAGCCGCAAAAATTATCCGGAATAAGAGGTTCTTAAAACCAGTCAGACGCGGAATTTTTCCTTTCATACAAAAACAAAAATTTTTTCTTTCGCCGAAAAAATCGTTGTAATCGAGTCCCAGAGCGGGTTGTGTGTTATCATTAGTCACATGACACAACCAGCTACCTTAAAAAATATGGTATTATGTATTGCATAGTATTAAAATTCCTATTATCTTTGTTATGTGATAGAGAAAAACCGGATTTATTTATCACGAAAGTATAGCCATGAATTTTTAAAATAGCAAAGCCATGAACATTGATAACACAGCAAGCCAGATGCGGAAAGGAGTACTGGAATTTTGTATCCTTTCGGTAATTAAGCAGGGGGAAGCTTATCCTTCGGACATAATTGACACCATGAAGTCGGCCAACTTTAACCTGTTGGAAGGAACGCTTTATCCCCTGCTTACCAGGCTTAAAAATGCAGAATTTTTAACCTACCGCTGGGTGGAAAGTAACAGTGGCCCGCCGCGTAAATATTTTTCGCTTACCGAAAAGGGTGCAGCTTTTTACCGGGAACTGGAAGCAACATGGAATGAGCTTGCCAACGCCGTAAAAGCCGTAACCGATGTAGATGCCAACAACATTAACAACAACTTCAACAACTCTTAATAAACAAAAAGTATAGCCATGATTTGTTTTTTAAGCCCCATCAACTAACGAAACAAAAATTATTTAGCCATGAAACAAGTAATCAATATTAATTTCCAGGGCCGTGTGGTACCAATAGAAACCACCGCTTTTGAAATACTAAAAAATTATACCGAAAGCCTTAACCGGCATTTTGCAAACGAAGAAGGTAAAGACGAAATCATTAATGATATTGAAAGCCGTATTGGAGAACTTTTTCAGGAAAGAATTACAAAAGGCGCCACATGTATTACCGATGATGATGTTAACGCCATCATTAACAGCATTGGCCGCCCCGAAGATTTTGAACCAATGGATGACAATACGCAAACAACTTCAAATGCTTCATCAAATAACCAGCAGCAGTCATCAACAGCAGGCAGCACTGCAGCAACAGGCCACAAGAGATTGTACAGAAACGAAAATGATAAAGTGCTGGGTGGTGTGTGCAGCGGCCTTGCTAACTATTTTAATATTGATGTGGTAATTGCACGTATAATTTTTGTAGTACTGTTATTTTCCGGCGTTGGGTTTTTAACCTATATCATTATGTGGATTGCAGTACCCAGTACATCAACCGCACAAATTGGTGGCGCCAAAAGAAAACTGTTTAGAGATGCAGATGAAAAACTGATTGCAGGTGTTTGCAGTGGGATAGGAAATTTTTTTGGTATCAATCCATGGATACCAAGGGCTTTATTTTTATTACCATTTCTTTCTTTTCTTTCACGCTGGGGGCATTGGGGTGGCTTTTGGGATTTTGGTGATGTAATTCGTTTTACATTCAGCCCTACTTCTTTAATAGTATATATTATTTTATGGATTGTAATACCCGAAGCTTTGACTACATCAGAAAAGTTAGCCATGAAAGGAGAAAAAGTAGATATGAATTCTATAAAGAACTCGGTGATGGAAGAAATGAAAGGCGTGGGAAAAAAAGCAGAAAAATTTGGTGCAGAAGCTTCCGGCATAATAAATGAAAAAGCAAAAGCAATGGCTGGAGATGTGCAAAGCTTTACACGTCGCAACCGGGGTGGTTTAGGGAATGTAATTGCAATGATTGCTAAAATATTTGCCTACTTTATTATAGGTTGTGTATGCTTTGGCTTGGTAATGGCTTTATTTGCACTGGGAGTTTTTTCAATTGGAGTTTTTCCGCTTAAAGATTATATACTAAAAGGTGGCTGGCAAAATTTTTATGCCTGGGGTACATTGGTATTATTTATTGCAGTACCTATAATTGCAATTGTAACATGGCTGATAAGAAAAATTGCCAGGGTAAAAACCAGCAGTAAAATATTACGCCTTACCTTCGGCAGTTTATGGACGCTGGGCTGGGTTTGTATAATTATGCTTTTTGCTACTGTAACCCGTGATTTTAAAAGCAGCAGCCGCCTTGACGAACAGCCTGTTCAGATAAATAACCCACAGGTAAACAAAATGGTAATCACATCATCATTACCCTTTACAAAAAAATATTATGGCCGTAACTGGATACGTTTTGAACCTTTTGAAAATTTAATTGACGAGGATACTGCTTATGTAAGAAATGTATATGTTGAAATTGCAAAATCTCCTAACGATAGCTTTCAGGTGACAATGAAAAAAACTGCACGGGGCAATACAAGAACAGATGCAAATAACCTTGCCAGCCTTATAAAATTTAATCTGGAACAAAAAGATTCAATATTGCTTTTAGAAAAAGGAATTGCGATCAATAAAACAGATAAGTTCCGCAATCAAATGGTCATTATCACTGTTTATGTGCCGGTTGGCAAACAGGTACGTGTTAATAACGGTATTGGCTGGCCTGTACATTTTGGATCAGACAGATGGAATGATAACTGGGACAATGATTATTATGATGGAGAACAAAATATCAGGTGGCAATCGGATGTGGATTATATAATGAAAGAAGATGGATTGTACACATTAACGGGAAGAAAAGCAGATGGGTGGAATGATAAAAATAACAGAAAGCAGAATTCCAATAACAGCAAGCGAAGCTACAGGTATAACGCTATTGAAGATTCGTTGCAACGCAGGGAAGACTCATTAGAAAACAGGAGGCAACAAAAAGTGGATTCAATTGAGAGAAGGCATCAGCAGCAAAAAGATTCGATGGATAACTTACTTGAAAAAGAAAAAAACAAAATTGAAAATGCTAACGGCAACATACAAAAAACAGAACCCGAAACACTAAGTTCTATTATAATGCCAGGCGTTAATATTTTGCCCAACATTAATTAATTTTTCAAAGGTAGTTTAATCAATTAAAACCAAAATAACATCAACATGAAAAAATTTTTGATTCTTGTTGCCGCTGGTGTTTTTTTAGCAAATATTTTTTCATCCTGTTTTAATTATCACGATAATGATGTATCCATTTCTATACAGGAAGATGAAGAAGAATACAAATTATCGGCACATTTTGAAGATAGAAAAACAAAAGCAGTACAAAATTTTATAAAAGAATACACCGCATCAACTGTAAATTTTAAAAGCAAGGGTAATAATTATGTTGATGCCACGGTAACGCTGGATGATAATACAAAGTTTTATATAAAATCTTACGAAGGCAGGTTAAAAATAAAATTTGATAAGGAACAAAATTCTGAAGAATCATACGAAAAAATAAAGGAAATGTGCGAAGGTGTAAAAGACCTGTTAGCCCAAAATTAATTTAAATAGTTTCGATAGTTGAGTTGAAGTTGAAACAAACACAATTCCATCCTTTTTAGGGTGGAATTTTTTGTGCCTGTACTAACAATAAAACATTACTATAATCCGTTATAATCGCTATGGCCCTAAGTTGCAATGTTCTTCTGCCTTTTAATGAAAATGATATTTAATATATATACCCTTTGCAAGAAGGGTTTGTTACTATGCTTTTACTTTTTTATTTTTTTTAATAAGGTAAATGCACAAAGCCCTATAACTCAAATAGCCTATTCAGCAAATAGTGCGGCAACAGTTACCGAAACCAATATTAAAGGTGCCGGGTATTCATTTTCTCAATGGACAAGTGTGGCTAATTTTACAGTAAACTATTCTTCAAGCGTTACCAACGATGTATTAAACATTACTTCATTTAATGTTGGCCCTGCTAACTTCATTCCCGTATCTCCACCCTATACTTATGCACAGGTAAAAAGAATGGGTAACGGTGTAATAATTGATAACAGAAATTTTATTACCAGCTGGAACAGAACATCTTCCTCTCCGTTGGCTGCTGCAACTTCGGGTATCTTTAATTGTGATGGGCCCAAAATCACTTCAATGGAGTCGGCGCTTTTAACCAATAATATTAATACCGGATACGATAATGTTTTTAATAACACCACCGGCTCACCTCATTACAATAATATAGAAAGGGTAGATTATATTGTGCCAACAGGGTTTGCGGCTGTTGCCTCGCCTAATAAGGCAGGCTTTGCTATTTTTGACCGTGGTGTTGGCGATAGTTTTAAAATTGCAGCAATTACCTCACTTGATATAACCGGAAATCCTTCGGGCTATAAAACTCTAATTACAGTACCAATATCAAAATTTTCTGCAGCTGGTTTATTAGGCGCTAATTTCAATTACACAATTTTCGTTTCTGATCCATTGGTTGCCTTGGGTCAAATAAGGCCATCAACACAAAACAGTCAAAACATACGTGGTGTTTATATCAGCCTGCATGATTTAGGAATTGGTGTAAATGAAACTCTTTACGGCTATTCTTTATTTGGCCAGGATGTAAACCCTGCATTGGGCCATGTGTTAACTAACCCTGCAACGTTTCCTGTAAATTCAAGCTTTCCCAATTGCTTAGATCTTGTAAATGTGAATTCACTTTTTCAATCAGGCATAGTAATACTTCCAACAAAACTTACATCCTTTACATCAGCATTTAATAAAAGAAATAACCGCATTGATTTAAACTGGGAAACCACTTTAGAACAGGGCCTGCAAAATTTTATTATCGAAAAAAGCACCAACGGTACAGACTGGAATGCGATTGGTACTGTAAAATCATCGGGCATCACTAATGGCAGTAATTATTTTTTTGCCGACGATAAACTTACCACCGCTCCTAAATTATATTACCGTTTAAAAATGGTTAATGAAGATGGCAGTATTCAATACTCGGGCAGTATAGTTCAAAACAATACATCGCTAAACGAAATAAATTTAATAATTAATGATAACAGCCTGATGCTTAAAACAGCTATTAAAGCAAAAGAAGCACACCTTGTTGATGCATCAGGAAAAAAAATACAATCTAAAAAAGATATTAAACCGGGTGCAGATATTCAGTTTTCACTTAACGCACTTCCATCAGGCTTATATGTTGTACTATTGGTTGATGAGAGTAACACTCCCTTCTCAAAAAAGTTTATGAAATTGTAGCAAAAATGCAATTTTAGCCTATTTATCTTTAGCACTCTATTAAAAGAAGCCCAAAACTTTCAAATAAAATAACACAATGCTTCTTACCTTCGCAGCACAAAATAAGCGTTAATGAAAACAACCCCCTTTACACAAAAACACATTGATCTTGGTGCAAAAATGGCCGAGTTTGCAGGTTACAATATGCCCATTAGTTACAGCGGTATTAATGATGAGCATGCAGCAGTACGTAACAATGCCGGCGTGTTTGATGTAAGCCATATGGGAGAATTTATTTTAAAAGGAGAAAACGCTTTAGATTTAATACAAAGAGTTACAACCAACGACGCAAGTAAATTAACAGCGGGTAAAGCACAATACAGTTGCCTGCCTAATAATGATGGCGGCATAGTAGATGATTTACTGGTGTATTGCCTGGAAGAAAATAAAAGTTATATGCTGGTTGTTAATGCCGGTAATATTGATAAAGACTGGAACTGGATAAGCAGTTTTAATGATAAGAATGTGGAGATGCATAATATTTCTGATAAAACAGGATTACTGGCAATACAGGGACCCAATGCCACAAGAATTTTACAGCCGCTTACCGATATGGACATCATGAATTTAAAATACTACACATTTACAAAAGGAACTTTTGCAGGTGTAGATAATGTTTTAATCAGCGCAACCGGTTATACAGGTGCAGGCGGAGTAGAAATTTATTTTCCAACAGTTACCGAAGGAGAAGATGCAGCAGATGGCGCTAATAAAATTTGGGATGCTATTTTTGAAGCAGGAAAAACTGCCGGCATAAAACCCATTGGCCTTGGTGCAAGAGATACTTTACGGTTAGAGATGGGATTTTGTTTATATGGCAATGATATTGATGATACCACATCGCCATTAGAGGCCGGTTTGGGATGGATAACAAAATTTACAAAACCATTTACCAACAGTGCTTATTTTGAAAAGCAAAAAGCAAAAGGTGTTACAAAAAAATTAGTAGGTTTCGAAATGCTTGAAAAAGGCATTGCCCGCCACGGTTATGATATAAAAGATTTTGAAGGAACAATAATTGGTACAGTTACTTCGGGTACACAATCGCCATCGCTGGGCAAAGCTGTAGGCTTAGGATATGTTGATACTAAATTAGCAGCCATTGACAGCGAAATTTATATCAGTATCAGAAACACTTTATTAAAAGCTAAAGTGGTGAAAGTTCCTTTTGTTTAATTGATAATTTTATAATGAATAATGGATAATATTTTGCACTTGTTGCCTTCATCTAATTGGCAGACTGTACAGAGCTAAACATATTATTCATTATCCATTAACCCATTATTCATTATGACACGAATCCACATTACCACATTTATTACGGCACCAATAGAAAGGGTTTTTAATTTAAGCCGCAGTATAACCCTGCATAAAATTTCTACAGCTCATACCAACGAAAAAGCCATTGCAGGTGTAACATCGGGTTTAATAAATAAAGATGAAACAGTAACCTGGCAGGCAAAACATCTTTTTAAAACAAGGCAGCACACCAGCAAAATAACGGCTATGCAAAGCCCCGATAGTTTTACTGACGAAATGATAAATGGTGATTTTAAAAACTTTAAACACCAGCACCATTTTAAGCAAATCGATAATGGCACTATAATGATTGATATTGTAGATTTTGAAAGTCCATATGGTTCACTCGGAAAATTTTTCAATGCTGTTTACCTAAAAAAATATATAGAAAAGTTTTTGGTAAAAAGAAATGATATTATAAAACATTACGCCGAAACTGAAAAGTGGAAAGTAATACTCAGCTAATTTTTAATGGACAGCTATCCGGTTTTATAATAAAGCTATTTATTTTTTTTGAGTGTATATCATTCTGCCATCCAGTAATTCAACACAGCCATCCAGTAAAGCACACGGTTTTTAAATTATACAGCGTTTTAGTTTAGCATAATAAATAGTTTAACCAAAAACTTTGTTATGCAAAAATTGAAAACCGTAGCCGCTGTTATTTTTATTGCATCGGCTTTTTTAACAGCCTGCGATAAAACTGTTAACGCACCGCCCCCGCCAGCAACAGCAACAAAAAATACACCCAATTTTATTTGCCAGCATCAGCCAACCAGCGCTTCTATTAACGGGCAGTTTGTTGTTTACGATTTAAATAATGATGCTAATAAAGATAAAAAGTACTTTATTGTATCACTAATAAAAAGCGGAGCCGATTTTACGGATAGCTGTACCGTAATTCAATCACCAAAACCTATTGACAGCTTAGCGCCTAACTGGCCGGCTACTATAAAATCTGCATCGTTTGGCACTACCAACAATATAATTACTGATGCTAAAAACAGGGCAACCGTTATTGGCGGCACCTGGGATTATGGCACTATTACATTAGCAAACATTTACGCACATCTTAACGATGCCTTAAAAGCAGGCGCAATGGCCGGCAAAAAACCATTAGGACGGAATACGATGATTGAAGAATTTAAATTGCTGCCCGCCTACCCTAATTACCAGCAATTTTACAGGCAGATAGCATACTATTTTAAAGATGGGAAATATACAGATGGCACAAACAATGCCGGCGCACAATCATTAGATACGCTTTTTACAGGTGCTAATGTTATTGACTGGGTAAATATAGATGGAGTGGTACAGGTAGAAACGGATGCCACATTTTTTCTTAAAAAACATTTTTATTTCGACTGGACAAACTGGATGTACCATGTGGTATATGAAACAAGAGCAAATTATCCCGGCACATCTTATCCAAAAGTAACGTTCAATTACAAAGGTAAATACAGCCTTGATAAATTTTGTAAATGGCCCGATGGCTGGCAAAAGAAATAATTTTTTTAAAATCTGTCTAACTAAATATTTTTTATGAAAAAAATTTTTAAAATATTTACAAGTCTTTTTATAGCAATGCAAAGCACATTTTGCCCTGCACAAAATGTAGGCGTTAATACAGCCACACCACAGGCAACGTTAGACGTGTATGGAGATTTAATTTTACGGAGTGCAGATATTGTTGTTGCAGATGGTACTACACTGGCAATGGATGTAAATAGTAACAGGTTTAGTTACTATCGTGTTGCAGGGCCTGCTGCTAATTTTACTGTAGCTGGTATTACGCAAGGCGTAGAAGGCAGGCTGATAACACTTTTTAACCGAAGCGGCTTTACCATGCGGTTAAATAATTTAGATGTATCTGCCAACGTAAACGATAGAATTATTACGGGCACAAATGCTGATTTAACAATAGATGATAAAGGTATTGTAAATCTGCAGTTTGATGGACTAGAACAAAAATGGATTGTACTAAGCAGTAATAAACCCACAGGCGGTGCTGTAAGTGGCGGCTGGGGATTAAATGGAAACAGCGGAAACACAGCATCCAATTTTATTGGTAATACAGATTTTGTACCATTAATTTTAAAAACCAATAATTCAAATGTTGCAAAATTTGACGGTACCAATACCAGCCTTGGTTTCAATGCAGGAGCAGGTTTAACATCGGGAGGAAATAATTATTTTTTAGGAGGCCAGATGCGGTCGCCGTTAACCACCACAAATTATTCAGTGGCTATTGGTACCAATGCAGAAATTAGTGGGGATAATCAAATTATTATAGGTGCACCATTTCATAAAACAGGTATTGGTTTAGGATACAACGAAACGCCAGACCATACTGTAAATATTGGAAGAAAATACAGCAATACCGGTGCTTTAAAAATTACAGGAACAGGCTATTCATCCCATTTTAATTATGGAAATGAAGAACATACTTATATAAGAGCGGGTAAGCTTTTAGGTAAGGTTTTTATAAACGATCAAAACGGCGGTGATATAATAATTGGCTCACCTACCACCAGTTCCATTGGTATTGGCACCAGCACACCGGATGGTAATGCAAGAACAACTATACAAACCGCAGCAGATTATGCCACTGCTTTAGTAATGCGTAACCCAAGTGGTTCTGCAACATTTAATGCTTTTATAGGCGGACCTGATAATGGTAATACGATATCACTAGGTACACCGGGCGCAATGCCTGTTGTACTGTACACCAACTCTGCCAACAGATTGTTTATTAGCGCCAATGGAAATATTGGCATTGGTACCGATAACCCCGATGCTGCTTATTTACTAAGTGTAAATGGAAAAATAAAAACAAGAGAATTAAGGGTAACCATTTTCAATTGGGCCGATTATGTGTTTAACAAAAAATATAAACTAAGGCCATTACACGAAGTAGAACAGTACATAAAAAAATACAAACACCTGCCGGGCATAAAAAACGGTGCTGCCATACAAAAAGAAGGCATAGATATAAGTACTATGCAAACAAAAATGATGGAAAAAATAGAAGAACTGACACTTTATTTAATTGAAGCCAATAAAAAAATTGAAGCGTTGCAAAAAGCGGTAAAAAATAGATAGCAATACATCAATCACCTGTAAAAATTTTATTGATGAAAAAAATTATCACTCTTTTAATTATAATTACAGCAACTGCACAAATTTGTACTGCACAAAGCCCGGCAGGTAAATGGAAACGCATTTCGTACACAGTTGTATATGAGGGAACAAAAATGGATACCCATGCAGCTTTACTTACACAAAGGCCCTGTGCTGCAAATATTGTGTATGAGTTTAATGCCGATGGTACTTACAGGTTAAATGCAGCCGGCAGTGGTTGCGACGAAAATTATAAAAAAATTCAGGAAAAATTATACAGCAAAACCAAATGGCAACTAACAGGAAACTCAATTACCATATACGCTGTTTCGGTTTCTTTGGGCCACACACATACTGTAAGTTTTAATGCCAACAAAATGACGCTTACCAATAAAGACGAAACCATTGTTTATCAAAAGTTATAAACCGCCTTTATTTAAAAATAGTGTGTAATGAAAAAAAAGATTGACTACATTGTTGTTTTTTTACTGTTGCTGTGTAATGCCGGCAATGCCCAATTATCATTAACTCAAAAATTAAGCGGTAAAAAAAACTTAGATGAAATAATGCAAATTGTAAATAAACATTTGCAGGAAGAAAAAACAGCCAACAAACAGCAACAACCAGGCAAAGAGGAAGAAGAAGGAGAAAAGGAAATTTATTTTTGGAACAGGTGGGCAAACAGAATGAGCCATTGTGTAGATGCGGACGGAAATATTTATCCCAACATAAACGAAACTATTTTTACTGAATACCAAAAATATAAAACTGCACATCCTGTTATTCCAAATGGCACCTTGTCTAATACCGCTGGCTGGATTGGCTTTGGACCATTTAATGTAACCAACACAGCACAAGGTACTTCGCCGGGTATAGGCAGGGTTAGCTGTATTGCTTTTCACCCAACCGACCCTAACACTTTTTTAATTGGTACACCCAATGGAGGAATTTGGAAAACAACTAACGGCGGCAACAACTGGTATGCGCTAAACGATGATATGCCCAACCTGGGTATTGGAGGAGTATGTTACGACAGAACGAACACCAACACCATATTTGCATTAACAGGCGACGGAGAAAGTTTTATTTCCTTAACAAATTACTGGACGGAAAACTCCATCGGTATTTTAAAATCAACCGACGGCGGACAAAACTGGACAAGAGTTTTTCAATTTAATACTAACCTGCCATCAAATGTTGCCGGATACAAAATAATACAGCATCCTGTTTTAGACAATTTATTTTTTGCAATTACCAACACGGGCATTTTTCGCTCTGCCGATTTTGGCAACAGCTGGGTAAATGAACAAACCGGATGGTTTGCAGATATAGAAGTAAAGCCTGATGGTATCGGATCAATCATGTACGCTTCGGGTAAAAATAATGGCAGCAATTATTTTTACAGAAGTACCGATTACGGGGATACGTGGACGAATATAAACATTGCAGGCATAACCAACCCAATGCGTTGCGCTGTTGCGGTATCGCAAAATAATTCATCGGTAGTTTATTTACTTGCAGCAGGCGCAAGCAGGCAGGCAAATTACCAGGGTGTTTTTAAAAGCACCAACAGCGGCCTGTCATTTACTTCGGTAACTAATGCAACACCAAATATTTTATCAGGCGATGTTAATGGCGCCAACAATATTACACAGGGAGATTATGATTTGTGTATAGAAAGTAAACCATCGGCTGAACAAACTGTAATAACCGGCGGTATAAATATCTGGAGAAGAAACAGTGATGGAGTAAATTTTAACAGGGCAACACATTGGAGTAATGCACCAGCAGGTAATGTTTATGTGCATGGTGATATTCATAACCTGACATATAATCCTTTAAACAGCACTTTATATGCGTTGCATGATGGTGGCGTATCCAGAAGTACTGACGATGGTGTAAACTGGACAACGATTTCTACCAACCTGCATATAACATCCGGCGTATATGCCGATTGGCTGGAGAGTAACCCGGCAATTATTTGTGTAGGCACACAAGATAACGGTACAGTGCACCGCTATACATCTTCTGATACTTATAATAATATTTTTGGTGGCGATGGCAGTGACGCTGTTATTAATCAATCAAACAGTAATGATATTATTGCTGCTATTACCGGCAGTGTGGTAAGAACAACAAACGGCGGAACTAATATTACAAATATTACACCACCAGCATTTAGAAACTTTTATCCAACACTTGCAAGAAGCTTTAATAACGATAATGATGTTTACGCAGCCGACAGTTTTAATGTTTTTAGAAGCAACAACAGGGGAACTGCCTGGACAGCCGCAGCTACTCCCGTACCCGGTACTTCTATTTTAACTACCTGCCGCAGCAATACACTGCAACTGTATGCAGGTAACAGAAGTAATTTATACAGAAGTGTTGATGGAGGAGTAAACTGGACGGGGATTGATAACAAACCTGGCTTTACAGCAATTGCAATTACAGATGTGGAAGCAACACATAATCTATCATCATACATTTACGCTACCAGTGGCGGTTACCAGCCCGGAGAAAAAGTGTATTACAGTACCAATGCCGGTGATAACTGGATAAACATAAGTGGTACATTACCCAATGTAGCCTGCCATTGCGTTACAATAGATGCAGCTAATAATGTTTATGTGGGTACCGACATAGGTGTGTTTGTAAGGCCTGCAGGCCAAAACGACTGGCGGCCATATTATAATGGCTTACCTAAAACAATTGTAAACGATTTAATTATAAATAATACTTACAACAGATTGTATGCGATAACTTATGGCCATGGAAATTTTTATACTGATTTATACAGCGCCGGTTGCCCTGCAAATATTCCGCTAACAGGCATTATTAGTGGAAATAAATTTTACGAGGCAACTACTATTACTGCCAACGCAAGTATTCAGGGGGGGATGGGAACTGCTGTTGCAGTAAGCGGCACTACCGATGTTGTTTTAACAGATGGTTTTACAGTTACAGAAAGTAACAGCTTTAGAGCATACAATGCACCCTGCGGTACAGTGGGCGTGCCACTTAATGTGCAGCACAATAACGATCCTTTACCCTTAGACAATGTAGTTTTTAAAGCAGGCAGCAACAAAGCATTTCCTAAAGGCCATTTAGATGGTTTACAAAACGCACAGTATAAAATATATTACGAAGAGGCAGGTAATTATTTAATAAGAATAACTGATATAAACGGAAATACTGTAACGCCGGTAATTGAAAAACAAATTGATAAAGCCGGTACCGAAATTTTTAATGCGGCACAATATAATTTAACAGAAGCTATTTATTATGTTCAGTTGTTAAAAGATAAAATCCTTATTCATTTTTTAGAATACCACAGCAAGAAGCAAAGCCATTAAACCTTATCTTTATTTTACTTTGCAAAAAAATGAAGTGGAAATTATTATTGATAATAAATTTTAGTTACTGCATTGCAGCCGCACAACAGTTCCGCTTTAATTCCTTTACAACCAAGGAGGGCTTAAGCAACAATACTATTGCCTGTTTAATAAAAAACAACCAGGGTTTTTTATGGATGGGTACAGCCAACGGCTTAAACCGTTTTGATGGTAACGCATTTGATGTTTTTAATAATAACCCTAATGACAGTAACAGCATTGCCAGTAATTTTATTCAATCCCTTTATATAAGCAGTAAAAATAAATTATGGGTGGGCACGGCATCTGGTATAAGTACCTTTAACGAAATAACCCAAACCTTTTCCAATTACTCGCCGGATACTTTAGCAATGCCAAAAATAGGCCAGGCATTTGTTTGCATTAATGAAGATGATGAACAAAATATCTGGATAGGCAGCTGGTACGATTTACTGATATTTAACCCTGCAACAAAAAAGTTTAAAACAAGTGGCTGGGCAAATTATGTTAACACAGTAAAACCGGCTAACGGCAATCACCGCAGGGTAGTGGTATTAAGTATTACAAAAAAAGATGCTGGTGATTTTTGGGTGCTGACAACATACGGTTTATTTAGTGTAAATACGCACACGCTAAAATTTACTTATTACCCCTGCACATCAATAGATGATTTTTATGGCAGCAGTATTTGCTACACCGATGAAAATAAAAATTTATGGATAAATACATTCGACAAAGGGTTTTTACTTTTTAATACTGCTGATAATTCCTTTAAAAAATATACTCTTCCAAAAGCATACTTAAAATATACCGGATGGGATAATGTAAATGATATTCAACCTTATAATGAAGATACCCTTATACTCTCAGCATATAAAAGCATAATTTTTTTTGATAAAAAACAAGAAAAGTTTTTGCAGGTTTTATCCCATGAAAATAACAAGACTGTACCTTTAAAAAACTTTTCAAAAATTATAAAAGATGGTGGGGCATTCTGGCTTTTAAGCGATGACGGTTTACATCAGCTATACAATAAAAAACCAGATTTTAATTTTAACCTAATACCGGGTTTACCACAGGTGTACAAACTTTTTTACTCAACCGGTACCAACCAGATTGTGGCAGGCGATTTTTTTAAAACATCTGTTTTTTTTAATGCCGCTGCTGATAAATCGATTGTAATAAAAACCAATCCCGCCGAAGCAGAAAGAGGTGTAAGGGCTTACACAGAGATAAACAGCGATACGGCATATTTGTGTACCGATCAAAATTTATACCTTGTAAATCCCACAACTCTTGCCATTAAAGAAATACCATTGCCCAAAAAAATTTTTGCTGATAACCCCAATACAGTAAGAAATATTGTGGCGGATAAAAGCGGTATATTATGGATAAGGTTCAGGGCACAGGGCATTTATCAACTTAATCCAAAAACGGGCACAGGTAATTACGCCGATTTTATTATACCCGAACAAAATAAAGAGTACGCTGCATTGTATTATGACAGCAGCAGTAATTCCATTTTTGTATCTGTACCCAACGAAGGCATTTATATTTATAGCATCAATAAAAAAACCACAGAAAAATTTGTATTAAATATTCCGCCCTCACAAAAAGCTGCAAATATTACCTGCATTACAGGCAATAATAAAGGCGAAATTTATTTGTCGGAGGTTTATAACGGACTGTATGTTTATAATATTGCTGCCAAAAAATTTAAACGATATACTATTTTTGACGGTTTATTATCTAACAATTGTAATTGGTTGTGTATTGATATTAACGGGTTTTTATGGATAGCAACAAACAGTGGCATAAGTTGCTTTAATACCAGTACACAGCAATTTAAAAACTTTGGTAAAGAACAGGGCCATGCTGGTTTTGCCGATTATTTAACTGCAGATAATAATGGCACTGTGTATCAACCATTGCCAAATGGTTATTTAAGCTGGAATAGTGCAACACTTTTACAACAGCAACCTTTTGGAAAAATTTATTTGCGCCACTGTACCATTAACGATAAAAATACACGGATAGACAGTGTGTATAATTTTACTGCTGCAGAAAATAATATCAGTTTTCAATTTGGCTATTTACTGCAAAATAATAATGAGCCGGTAAATTTTGAATACAGTTTAAACAATAACAACTGGTTGCCCGTTAGCAACAATAATAAAATTTCTTTTTCTAATCTTTCTCCTAATATTTATTTTTTAAAGGTCAGGCAAAAAAATGTACATCAGGTTTTTACAGTACACTTTGCAGTACATCCGCCGTTTTATAAAACCTGGTGGTTTATTACTTTATTGTTTTTATTATTAGCATTGCTTGTTTATTTTTTATTTAAAAGAAGAGTGGCTGCAGTAAAAAAACAAGCTGCACTAAAACAAAAAATTACCGAAACAGAAACCATGGCGCTAAGGGCACAAATGAATCCGCATTTTATTTTTAACTGTATCAGCAGCATAGATAATTTTATTTTAGATAATGATAAAGAAAATGCCAGCAACTATCTTAATAAATTTGCAAAACTAATCCGCAATATTTTAGATAACAGTAAAAACGATGTAATACCTTTTTGGAAAGATTGGGAAACACTGCAATTGTACCTGCAACTGGAGCAGCTACGCAGCAACAATAAATTTAATTACACCCTAAATGCCGGAACAGAATTATTAAATGGACATTATAAAATTCCGCCACTAATCATTCAACCATACATAGAAAATGCTATACACCACGGGCTTAAACCACTAATTGATAAACACGGGCAGTTACAAATTACCGCTGCAATAAAGGATGGTATGCTACAGTATATTATAAAAGATAATGGAGTGGGCAGAGATTATAAAAAGGATAAAAATTATATAATTCCGCAACACCAGTCTTACGGTATGCAGCTGACAAAAGAACGTATTGAATTGTTTAACGAACAAAAAACAGCTACCATAAAAATTACCGATCTAAAAGATACTAACGGCAACGCAGCAGGTACGGAGGTTGTAGTTTTTTTAAAAGTATAAAATGTAAACTATGCTTAATGCAATTTTAATAGACGATGAAAAAAATAACCGGGATGCCCTGCGAAAAAAAATAGAGGCAAACTGTACACAAATAAATATTGTAGCAGAATGCAGTAACGGTATTGAAGGTATTGCTGCAATACAACTGCACCAGCCACAGGTAATTTTTTTAGATATTGAAATGCCGCACATGAATGGTTTTACAATGCTGGAGCAATTGCCCGGTAAAAATTTTGAAATTGTTTTTACCACAGCCTATAATCAATATGCAATAAATGCAATACGCCTGGGCGCTTTCGATTATTTGGTAAAGCCGGTAGATGTTACTGAATTACTTGCAGTAACTAACAGGCTGGTTGAAAAAAAACAAACCATAAACAACGATGACAGGTTACAGATTTTATTAGACCAGTTAACAAATGGCAATAAATTACAACCGCAAAAAATTGCAGTGGCCACACAAGAAGGGCTGGAGCTGGTAACCATAAAACACATTGTGTATATGGAAGCCATAGGAAATTACACCCAAATACATTTTACCACAGGCAAACCCCTGCTGGCATCAAAAACTTTAAAAGATTTTGAAGATTTACTGCAGGGTGCAGGTTTTTTCAGGATACACAACGCATCACTGGTAAATATGCTTTTTGTAAAAAAATATATTAAAGGCGATGGTGGCCAGGTGCAGTTAACCAACGAAATTATTTTAGATGTGGCACGCCGCCGCAAAGACGAATTGATAGAGCTGTTAATGAAAATTGCACCTAAAGTGTAGTAAGTATAAATGCTTTATTTTTGCAGCTATGCAAAAACCAAGTTTACATACCTGCCTTTCGCCTGCATTATTACATTTATACGATTTAAAAAATGCAGTGGTGGTGATTATAGATGTCTTCAGGGCAACATCAACCATTGCAGCCGTTTTAAAAAATGGTGCCAAATGTATAATTCCTGTAGATGAAGTTTTTAAAGCTATTGAAATAAGTAAAAAAATTGATGCACTTGCTGCCGGCGAAAGAGACGGGCAAATTGCAGAAGGCCTGCAACACGGTAACTCACCCTTAGAATATTCAAAAGAATTTATTGAAGGAAAAACTTTAGTGCTTACTACTACCAACGGTACTAAACTTTTACAAATGGCACTGGATAATAATGCCGATACAATTATATGCGGTTCTTTCCCCAATCTTTCATCGGTGTGTAAATATTTAATGGCACAAAATAAAAATGTAGTGCTGGGTTGTGCCGGGTGGAAAGACCGCTATAATATTGAAGACACTTTATTTGCCGGTGCAGTTATCAGTACAGTAAAAGAACATTTTACTATTCATTGCGACAGTTCGTTTACTGCAGAATTATTGTATGAAAATAATAAACATGATCTGGCTGGTTTTGCACCCAACCTCACCCATTATCACCGCCTGGTAGATCGCTTTGGATTAATAGAAGATATAAATTTTTGCTTAACACCCGATGTGGCCGATGTATTGGTGGTTTATAAAGAAGGGAAATTAATTGCAGGGTAAAATTATTTAAAAGGGTATTTTATCAGGTTGATTTTTAGCGGATGTTTTTTTAAGCTAATGCTATTATTTTTCAGATATATTTATCTTACGCCCAACCTTTATGGACACATTTTTTAAATTAAACAGAGCAAAAATTAGATTTGCTTTTGTTGCGACATCATTAACTTTTATTGGTTTTGTATTCTTGGTTTTGACAATTGCTTATTTCGAAAAAAGTTTGCCTGGCAAAGAATTTATAATTGCAGTTTTCTTAGCTGCAGGTGTTGGGCTTCCTATATTTATTATAACGCTATCATATACAAAATGGCTATATAGAAAAGTAGTTAGACGAAAAGCATTTTCATTACAGCCATTTAATCAAGTTGAAAATATTGGTTTTGTCAACTCATTTTCAAACATTGAAACAAAATGGGATTTTACTGAAAAAGTAAAGACTACGCTAATAGATGGTTATACTTTAATAGTTGACATTTCTGAAGAAAGTAGTAAAAACCTTGAATTAAAAATTCCGGTCGAATGGAAAAAGTTAGACAAAACCAGCTTCAACGAATTGACAGATAAATTTAATAGACATAATATTGAGTTTGGCATAGGATGTTTAAAAAAGAAATACAAAACCAATGGACCACCATTCATAAAAATTGACGAATTAAAACTTGATTTAGAAAAATTTATTGAATTAATTAAAGAAGAAGGATTTGAGCCTAAGAAGAAAGCCTGTATATAACCTTGGCATTGCCACAAGTGAAGCTGGACGTTATAAAAGATCCCACCTCCAGTAATACCCATTATGAAATATGTGCCTTAACAGCGGCAATTTTAATTTCCTCGTTTTTTCTAAAAGACAAATCAAAAGTCATGGCTTGTTTAGCAAAGACAATTTTCTCCACAAACTTTCACTTTTAAGCCGCAACCTCAGCAATTTTCCTTTAATTTTGCAAATTGCCCTTTTCAGAACGGGGCGGCTTACAAAACAGGCTGCAAATCAAATCTGAAATCCAAAATCGGCAATCCAAAATCGTCAATGGCCTTATCCCATCTTATTAAACATGTTTACAATAATGGTTCTGATGAAGTGATCCGCCGTGGGAAAAAAATTCAGGCCATGGGTTTTGTGGAGCTGGTAGAACACGACCATTTGATGGGCAGCGTGGTGTTTAGGGTAAAAGATGACAGCTACAGTACATTTTACAAAGTTTATATTCAAAAATACGCCGATGCTAAAAGCATTTCGGTGCGTTGCGGCTGCCCTTACAACTTAGGTGATATTTGCCGCCACGAAGCAGCAGCATTATTGCGCCTGCAGGAAATGATTGATAAAAATATGCTGGACAATACAGCATTGCGCTACAACCAGCGGCATACAGTTGCTAAAATGAAGCACATAGAAATCAAGATGATAAAACTATTTTCATCTCCCGGTATTTATGAGCAGGCAGAAGAAATGTTGCTTAAAGCAAAAGCAACCATATTAAAAGCAGCAGATGAAAGAGTGGAAGCAGAACTGGAATACGACGGCCAAACCTATCCGTTAGTATTACAAAAAAACGACGAACGCAATTTCGATACCTCCTGCAAATGCGATGAGCAGGAGCATCCGCTTTGCGAACATAAGGTAATGCTGTTTTTACAATTGTTGCACAGCAATGGCCCTTATTATTTTGATACCATCAGAAACTGGGATAAAGAAAAAAATAAATTATTACAGATTTACGGCTATAGTTTAGATGATGACCTTAAAGGAAAATTTGAATTTACTTATAAAGAAGGTAAACCATTTTTAAAAGTATTAGACACTACTATAAAACGTGTTACTGCACCAGCCGCAACCATTACAAGATCGTACGAAGCTTTTGCAAGTGTTGCCGAGCCGGAAAAAGAAGAAGTAGTAAAAGAACAGCCCGAAAAAAAATTGGGTATTGTTTTCAATTTCAACGCAACAGTTTATCCAAATTTTACCATTGATGCTATACAGGGAGATACAGACGAAGAAAATAAAAAATATACAGGCAAAACAGAAAAACTGGATTTGGCCAAGTTTGTAAATGCCGAAGTATTTAGCGAAGATGATAAACAGTTATTGCAGCAGGTACGCAAACTGCAAACCAGCGAAATAAATAAATACCTCGACCGTAACTCACCCTTCAGCGGTATTTGGGAAAATATTATACAAACAGAAGGCGATGAATTACCCGAAGAAACCAAGAGCCTTATTGCAGAATATCTTATCCCCAAACTAAAAAAATTATTTGAAGAGCAGGCTGCTAATAATTTTATTTTTTTACTGCCCGAGAAAAAAGTTTTTAAAACAGAAAATTTAAAAGAGATAGAGATAAGCGATCATTTTATTTCGCCGGTATTTAAAGTATTGGCAAAAAATAATCATTTTGAAATTGCCTGTACAGTAAAAATGCAATCGCAAATAATTCCTTTTTCGGATAACGAATGCAACAGCAGCCTAGTTTTTTTACAGGATAAAGTTTTATACCTGTGGCAAAAAGCCGAAGATGTTTTGCAGGCCGAAAAATTTATTAAAGAAGGCAACATACAGTTAAGTAAAGATAACTGGGCCGAAAAAATGCAGAAGGTGATTATGCCTTTAACCAAAGAGTATCATGTAGAGTTTGATAAAAGTTTAATAAGAGAAATTAAAAGTGGTGAGCCAGAAGTAAAATTACAACTGCAGGAAAAAGGCGACTACCTTGTTTTTCAACCCATATATACTTACCAGGGTTTTGAAACTAAAGCCACCGATAAAGAAACGATTACAATACCCGATGGCGATAAAATTTTAGTGGTTCACCGCAATAAAGAAGCCGAGGAAAGTTTTATTTTAAAACTAGAAGCATTGCACACCATGTTTGTGCGTACCAACGATAACAGCAGTTTGGTATTAAAAGGCGCCGATGTATTACGCAACAACTGGTTCTTTTTATTTGTAGATGCGATGAAGGAAATGAAAGTGCCGGTGTATGGATTTGAGGCATTGAAAAATTTCAGGTTTAACACCGCAAAACCCAACACACATATACACGTTAGCAGTGGCATGGATTGGTTTGATGCAAAAGTGGAAATTGAATTTGGCCAGCAGCGTGTGGGTATCGATGATATTAAAAAAGCATTGGTTAATAAACAATCTTTTGTGCAGTTAGGCGATGGCAGCTTAGGTATTTTACCCGATGAATGGCTGAAACGTTATTCGCTTTTATTTAAAGTAGGCGACGATCATAACAACCGCCTGCGCTTATCAAAATACCACATGAGTGTTATTGATGAGCTGTACGAAAACCGTGACGAAACAGAATTAAGTTTTGAACTGGATGAAAAATTTGAACGCTTAAGAGAATTTAAAAATATTCCTGAAATTGCTGCGCCGGAACATTTGCAACCCATTTTACGGCCTTATCAAACATCGGGTTTTCAATGGCTGAGTTATTTAAACGATGTAAGCTGGGGCGGAATATTAGCAGATGATATGGGTTTGGGTAAAACCATTCAGGCATTAACCATGCTGCACCATTACAAAGCAACCACCGGTGCATTAAAAGCTATTGTTATTTGCCCCACCACATTAATTTATAACTGGAAAAACGAAGTAGATAAATTTACGCCAACACTTACCTGGCATATTCATCACGGCAGTTTACGCAGCCGCAGTGCCGAAGATCTGCAAAAGCAAAATATAATTATTACCACTTACGGTACTTTAAGAAGTGATATACAATTGTTTTTAAAAATAAATTTTGATTATGTTATTTTGGATGAAAGCCAGGCCATAAAAAACCCTTCTTCTAAAGTAACCAAAGCGGCCTGTTTGCTAAATGCAAAAAACAGGTTGTGCATGAGCGGTACACCATTGCAAAATAATACGTTCGATATTTTTGCACAGATGAATTTTTTAAACCCCGGTTTGCTGGGCAGCATGGAATTTTTTAGAAACGAATTTGCAACACCTATTGATAAATTTGGCGAGCAGGAACAAAAAGATCATTTAAGAAAATTATTATACCCTTTTATTTTACGCCGTACCAAAGAGCAGGTGGCAAAAGATCTGCCCGACAAAACAGAAACTATTTTGTTTTGCGAAATGGAAAAAGAGCAACGTGATATTTATGAGGCGTACAGGGACAGTTACCGCAGTAAAATTTTAGGGGAGATTGATCAGCAGGGTATCAACAAAAGCCAGCTTACTATTTTGCAGGGCTTAATGAAGCTGCGCCAGATATGCGACAGCCCGGCGATTTTAAATGAAGAAGATAAATACCCTAACCATTCTATTAAGTTAGATGAACTGGCCAGGGAGATTACAGAAAATATTGGCGAACATAAAGCATTGGTGTTCTCTCAATTTTTAGGTATGCTGGCGCTGATAAGAAAAACATTAACCGAACAGGGCATACCATTCGAATATTTTGATGGCAGTACCTCTGCACCCGACAGGGAAAAAGCGATACAGAATTTTCAGAACAATGATGAGTGCAGGGTATTTTTAATTTCGTTAAAAGCCGGTGGTGTGGGTTTAAATTTAACCGCTGCCGATTATGTGTATATAGTTGACCCGTGGTGGAACCCGGCTGTAGAGCAACAGGCAATTGACCGTACACACCGTATCGGACAAACAAAAAATATTTTTGCTTACCGCATGATCTGTATTGACACTATTGAAGATAAAATTTTACAGCTGCAGGAACGCAAACGTAAGTTGGCAAGTGAATTAATTGCCGATGATGCCACTTTTGTAAAAGCGCTCAGTAAAGCAGATGTGGAATATTTGTTCAGCTAAAATTTGCATTCGTTTTGAGATTGAGCAAAAGCAAGCTAAATGCAGGCTGCATTGCCTAATAACTTAATGCAAATGACTATTGACTTATCTTAAGAAGCAATAAAATCTTTCAGCCTTCTAAATTCCCTGTTGGAACCAGATTGGAAAAAACTGTTGATTACTACGCCTATTGATTTTATCAATAAAGCAAATGGAGACGGTTGGGTGGTTGCACTGTTTTTCATAATTATCGGATTTGAACTTAAAATTACAATTTAACACAACTGCTGTCAAGAGTGTTTTTGCTGATTTATTAGGTTCGGTAATTTCCGAAAGGAATTGGTTATTTTACAAGTGGCCCCTGCCATTTGCGTCTGAACTGCTTTCCTTTTTTGTAATACCTGATAGGATAAACATCGGGGTTTTGACGAAGCTTACCTATAAAATTTTTTACTACCTGTATTAAAGGGTTTGTTGATGATTGTTGACTGGAGTTATTCATAGAGTAATGTGTTATTATATATTTAACGGGGCTGTATTATTAATATTGTATTAAATGGCATAAAATATAGCAAAACCGTTCAACCGGAGATTTTTTCTGCTGTACTAGTTATGTTATTTGATTAATTCTGCTTTCAGCTCAACCAATAAAGCCAAGCTTTCACTTCTCTCCTTTTCACTTTTATCCGGCAACAACAATATCAGTATATAAATGCAACTCCGTTGGAAACATATTACATTCCCTTTATCCAAACTTAAATACAATACTTTATTTTTGTAAGGTGAAATTTTTGACACTTTTATTTGCTTTTTACATTTTGCTGTTGCCCTGTATTCCCTGTACAGATACGGAAGAGTGTACCGATGTTTCAAAAACCCAAAGCATTCAATCATCCGGTCATCAGCAACACCAGCACGAAAACGAAGCCTGCACTCCATTTTGCACTTGTGCATGCTGCGGACAAACTATAGTGTCTAACTTTAATAATAAGCTTACAATTGCTAAACCCTTAGTACAACAAAAGGGGCAAACTCATTATAATAATATCTCCATCCCTGCTCATTTTTTGGGCAATATTTGGCAACCGCCAAAATTAGTGTAGCCTTTTTTTATTTACTGTTTTAAATGTTTGTCTTTGCAGGCAAACCTATTTATTCATTTATTGTAAGGTTAACTATGCTCAATAAGATCATCCGCTTTAGTATAAAAAATAAACTCATCATCGGAGTATTCACTCTCGCCTTAATTATCTGGGGTTTATGGAGTGCTTCAAGGTTACCGGTAGATGCACTGCCCGATATTACCAATAACCAGGTGCAGGTAATTACAACAGCACCAACTTTAGCCGCACAGGAAGTAGAACAGTTTATTACTTACCCGGTAGAAAAAGCGTTGTCCAATATCCAGGGTGTGGTGGAGATGCGTTCCTTTTCCCGTTTTGGATTAAGTGTAATAACTATAGTGTTTGAAGAAAACGAAAATATTTATTTTGCCCGGCAGCTTATTACCGAAAGATTAAAAGAAGCAGAGCAGCAAATTCCAAAAGGCGTAGGAACGCCGGAGCTGGCACCGGTTACCACAGGGCTGGGAGAAATTTACCAGTACGTTATTCATCCCAAAAAAGGCAGCGAACAAAAATATTCTGCCATGGATTTACGCACCATGCAGGATTGGATTGTGGGCCGCCAACTAAGTGGCATAAAAGGAGTGGCCGAAGTAACAGCCTTTGGTGGCATTTCCAAACAGTACGAAGTGGCCATTAACCCGGAGCGGTTAAAAGCAATGAATGTAACCATCCCCGAAATATTTACAGCGCTTGAAAAAAATAATGAAAATACCGGCGGTGCTTATATTGATAGAAAACCCAACGCTTATTTTATAAGAGGTGTGGGTTTGATAAAAACATTTGCCGACATAGAAAACATTGTGGTAAAACAGCAAAACGGCATTCCTGTTTTGATAAGAGATGTAGCTACTGTACAATTTGGTTCGCCGCCACGCTATGGTGCTATGACGTATAACGGAGAAAAAGAAGTGGTAGGCGGATTAGTATTGATGATGAAAGGAGCCAACAGTGCTGAAGTGGTTGGGCTTGTAAAAGAGCGGATGAAAACCATAGAAAAATCGTTGCCGGATGATGTGCTGATAGAAGCTTTTTTAGACCGTACCAATTTAATTGACCGTGCCATCAATACCGTAAAAACCAATTTAATTGAAGGTGCACTGATAGTGATTTTTGTACTGGTTTTATTTTTAGGCAACTTTAGGGCGGGCCTTATTGTTGCCTCAGCCATTCCTCTGGCATTATTATTCGCCATGGCATTAATGAATTTATTTGGCGTAAGCGCCAACCTGATGAGCCTGGGTGCCATAGATTTTGGATTAATTGTAGATGGGGCAGTAATTATTGTAGAAGCCACGCTGCATCATTTAGGATTAAGAAAAACTAAAGAAGCCTTCACACAAAAACAAATGGATGAAGAAGTATATCAATCTGCCTCCTCCATCCGCAGCAGTGCAGCTTTTGGAGAAATTATTATCCTCATTGTTTATATTCCCATTCTTACACTCACAGGCATAGAAGGAAAAATGTTTCGTCCCATGGCGCAAACGGTTGGCTTTGCAATACTCGGCGCTTTGCTGCTATCGCTTACCTATATCCCCATGATGTGTGCTTTATTTCTACCTAAAAAAATAAGTCTTAAAAGAAATTTTTCCGACAGGATGATGGATTTTTTTCAGCGCATGTACAGGCCGTTAATAAATGGGGCTATAAAAATTAAATATTATGTGGCAGCAATTGCTGTTGCGCTTTTTATTATCTCATTAATCATTTTTAAAAATCTCGGCGGAGAATTTATTCCCACCTTGGAAGAAGGAGATTATGCCATAGAGTTTGTATTACCACAGGGTTCTTCCCTATCCCAAACAACCGAAACAATGATGCTGGCGCAACGTATGCTGAAACAATTTCCCGAGGTAAAAATGGTGGTGGGCAAAACCGGAGCTGCCGAAGTAGCTACCGATCCTATGCCACCCGAAGCAAGTGATTTAATGGTGATATTAAAAGATAAAAAAGAATGGAAAACAACTGATGACTTTTACGAACTGGCAGACATGATGGGAGAAAAACTGGCTACCATACCAGGTGTAATTGCAGAACCCAGTCAGCCCATACAAATGCGTTTTAACGAAATGATGACGGGCATTCGCCAGGATGTTGCCATAAAAATTTTTGGAGAAAACCTGGACAGCCTTGCAAAATATGCAGATAAAGTTGCAGGTGCAATTAGAAATATAAAAGGCATTACACAACCGCAGGTAGAACGCATAGATGGCTTACCACAAATTACTATTGAGTACGACAGGGCAAGGCTTGCAGGTTACGGATTAAATATTGAAGATGTAAATCATGTTATCAGCACTGCTTTTGCCGGGCAGGTGGCAGGAGCTGTTTACGAAAACGAAAGAAAATTTGATTTGGTAGTGCGGCTCGATAGCGCATACCGCAGCTCCATAGAAGATGTAAGTAATTTATACATTCCGATGAACGATGGAAATCAAATTCCTTTATCGCAGGTAGCTACAGTTAGTTTTAAAATGGGTCCTTCACAAATAAGCCGTGAGGCTGGCAAACGCAGGGTGTACATAAGTTTTAATGTTAGCAGCAGAGATGTAGAAAGTGTAGTGCAGGACGCACAAAAAATATTAAGTGAAAAAGTGAAATTGCCTGTAGGATATTATTACACTTATGGCGGCACGTTCGAAAATTTACAAAAAGCATCTGCCCGTTTATTAATTGTAGTGCCTGTAGCATTGCTGCTCATATTTTTTATGCTGTACTTAACTTTTAATTCAATAAAAGATGCCACACTAATTTTTACTGCTATTCCCATGAGTGCCATCGGCGGTGTCTTTGCATTGCTGATAATGGGCATGCCATTTAGTATTTCTGCAGGCATTGGTTTTATTGCTTTGTTTGGCGTGGCGGTATTAAACGGTATAATTTTAATTGGCACATTTGAAAAATTAAAAAAAGATGGCGTAACCAATGTGGTACAAAGAGTTTTAGAAGGAACAAAGATCCGTTTGCGGCCCGTACTGATGACAGCGGCGGTAGCGGCACTCGGTTTTTTACCTATGGCATTAAGCAATGGCGCCGGTGCCGAAGTGCAGCGGCCACTGGCCACCGTTGTTATCGGCGGATTAATAACGGCTACTTTTTTAACATTAATTGTACTGCCGTGTTTGTACATCATCTTTTCTAAAAAAGAAAAATAAAACTTTTATGAACCCAGCAATAGCATTACTATCTAGCTTCATTGGCGTCGCACTCTTGTACAGAATAACTTTACTGAACAAGTACATTCAATTCGATATTTTCTTATTGAATAGCCTGCTATACTCAGGTAAAATCACCAGCAAAAAAAACAGCAATACAGTAAGGATAATTTTCTTCTTACTTTTTTCGTCAGGCTTTTCAAGCATGGCACAGCAAACGTCTGCAAAAAGAATTGCAGTAAACGAAGTCATCAATTTAGCGACAAATAATTTACAATACACCATCAATAATCAGCAAATCGCCAAAGGCACATTGCAAATCAACACCGCTACAGCTTTTGCTAAAACCGGTGTGTTTGCAGAAAATGAAGATTTGCGGCCCAGCGATAATAAAGGCATTTTAAAAGTAGGCGTATCGCAAACCATTGCCTGGCCGGGATTATACAAAGCACAGAAAAATTTGTACGGCGAACAAATAAAATATTACCAGGCAAACACAGCTGCTATAGATGTACAAATAAAAAAAGAGGTTAGGGAAGTTTATTACCAGCTCTGGTATTTGCAGGATAAACAAAAACTATTTGAACGCTTAGATAGTATTTATAAATCACTTAGGAGTGCAGCAATATTAAAAGTAAAAACCGGCGATAGCCCCGGGCTGGACAGTATTGCTGCCAATGTGCGAATGATGGAACTGCAGGCTATGCTGCAACAAATTAATAATGATGTAAAAATACAGCAGCAGGTGTTAATGCAGTTATTAAATACTGCAGAGGCTATGTTGCCCTTACCATCTCCGTTAGAAAAATTAACTATGCCGGTAACGCCAGCTGACAGCTTACATCCTTTACTGGCTTTGCAAACGCAAAATATAAACATCAGTAATGCGGCAATTAGCATTATAAAAAATGAAAACAAACCGGATTTTTCAGGCCGTTTTTTCAGCCAGCGTTTGTGGGGAGCAAGTGATCCCTTTACCGGGTTTTCAGTTTCGGCGGCGTTTCCTTTATTTGGGGCTACTGCTTACCGTAATAAAGTAAAAGTAGCAGCGGCAGATGTTTTATTACAGCAAAAACAACTGGACTACAGCAAGCAACTCTTAAATAATCAGCAGTTGCAGGCACAGCAGCAGGTGCAGCGAAATAAAACCATGCTGTCGTTTTACGAAACCGCAGGTTTAAAACAAGCCAATGAAATTATTAAAGCTTCCTCATTAGCCTACCGAGCAGGCGAAATTAGTTTTGCAGAATTTTCGCAATTTTTAACACAGGCCATAGAAGTTCAAAAAAATTATCTCGAAAATTTGAATGCGTACAACCAGTCTGTCATTCAATATTATTATTACATCAATCAATAAAAAATAAAGATGAAAAAATTAGTAGCAGCAGCAATTATTTTACCGGTAGTATTTTTCTTTTCTTCCTGCGGCAGCAAAGAAAGTAAAGAAACTACTGCCACCACAACTGTAACGCCAGCGGAAGAGGAACATGAAAATGAAAATCCTGACATGGCTGTTCTCACAGAAGAACAAATAAAAAGCATTGGTATTGAATTGGGCACCATAGAAAACAAACAACTTACCGCAGCATTAAAAACAAATGGTGTGCTGAAAGTTCCTAATCAAAACAAAGCCACCGTAAATTCTATTTATAGCGGTGTAATAAAATCTTTGCTGGTGCAGCCGGGTAATTTTGTACGGCGTGGACAAACCATTGCCACCGTGGCCAATCCTGAATTTATACAGGTGCAAAGCCAGTACCTGAATGTAAATTCAAAAATTGTATTGGCAGAATTGGAAGTAAAAAGACAGAAAGAATTAAACGCAGGTAATGCAGGCGCATTAAAAAATTTACAGAGTGCCGAATCAGAATTAAGATCATTGCATAATGCTAAATCTACATTGGCGCAGCAAATACAATTGATGGGCATTAACCCTGCAAGATTGGGTAATGGAAAATTAATTTCGGTATTGCCTGTAGCCAGCCCCATTAGCGGCGTAGTAAGTAATGTACTGGTAAAAATGGGCGGCTATGTAGATGTAACAACAGTAGTTGCAGAAATAGTTGACAACAGCCAGCTGCATTTAGATTTATTTGTGTACGAAAAAGATTTACCCAAATTAAAAAATAATCAAACCATACATTTTACAGTAACCAATAATCCCGGTAAAGAATATGATGCACAAATATATTCTCTCGGTTCATCTTTTGAGGGCGACAGCAAAGCCGTATCGGTGCATGCAAAAGTAAAAGGCGATAAAACAGGATTGATTGATGGTATGAATGTAACTGCTGTTATAAGTTTAGCAAATGCAACGGTACCCGCTGTACCCAGCGATGCAATTGTAACAGTTGATGGTAAGGATTATATTTTTATGCTGCTGGATAATGAACCCGTTAAGCCTGCAACTGATACAGCAAAACATGATGCTGCAGAAAAGCATAACGAACATGAAGAGGGGATACAATTTGAACGCATACCCGTTGCAAAAGGCGGCAGCGATATCGGCTTTACAGAAATTACATTATTAAAAGAAATAAAGAAAGATGCAAAGATTGTAACTAAAGGAGCTTTTTTTGTATCGGCTAAAATGACTAATACAGAAGGGCATGAACATTAATTAATAAAGTTTAATCAAATTGAAAAATATAATTTTATTAATTATCTAAATAGAGGGAAACAGCAGGAGTTAATTTGATAATTGATGAATAAATACCCCGTGACCTTACTGTAATTATTAACAAAACCAACCACAGATAATCATGTATTTTTACACCCACTAAATAAAAATAGAAATGAATAAAACATATTGCTGGAAATGTGTACTGATGCTGGCATCAGTTTTAGGTTTGGTAAATGCATTTATGGCTTAAACTAAACCATGCATTAATTAAGGGGTTGCAGATAATTTATTTGCAACCTTTTTATTTGTTAACGGTAAACACCTGTGCTGCTGCATTATTTTTAAGCACTACTAATAAATTATTTTCTTTCATATAAATTAACTTGCGGCTTTCGCCCCTTACTTTTAAACCATCTGTTGTATGCGGCACTGCAGTAAATTCTCCTTTGCCATTTCCTTTAAGCATTAATATTGAAGTGGCATCAATATTCCCCACCATCACAGCAGGGTCGTAACTGTTACCACAAACAATAATATCTTTTATGCCGTCTTTATCAAAATCATCAACAACAAAATCATTTATATTGGAGAGCTGGGCTTTTTCAGCAAAGGCAATAAAACGAAAGGCACCATTGCCATCATTTATTAAAACACCCGATTCAAAAAAATTAGTTTTATAAATATCCATTCCCTTTTTTTGCTCTTCCGTAAAAAGTTTATCGAGTGTAGTACCGGAATAATCTTTGTAGCGGATAAATTTTTTCCGCATAGAAGGCATTTGATCTATCAACTGATCCCTGCTAAAAAGCGGATAACATTTGCCTTGATTGTAATAACCCAGTACCGCATCGTAACTGCCATTACCATCAAAATCTTTTGCATAAATAGTGCAGGGGTTGTAATAATTTCCTTCTATCGAACAGTTAGTTCCCCTGTTACCTAAAACAATATCAAGGTCGCCATCGCCATCAACATCTGCTGTTTTTAAACAATACCACCAGCCACTAAATTCATCCATATTAATTACTGTATCTTTTTTTGTAACAGGAGAAATAAAGTTTACGGTTTGCTGTTGTTTTTTAAATGTGCCGTTCTGCATTTTAAAAATTGCTGGTGCCATCCACTCGCCGGAAACAATTAATTCATTTTTACCATCACCATCAACATCGCTCCATGCAGCACAATTAACCACGGCGGGTTTGTTTAATTCGCCTGCAATTGCAGTAGTAACATTTGTAAATACACCTTTATTATTTTGCAACAGCATACTGTTATCTGCCTGCGGAAATTTGCCCGGCAAAACATGCCCGCCAACAAATAAATCCATATCGCCATCGCCATCATAATCAATAGCAGTAACTGATGAACCATTAAAACCTTCTGTTGGTAATGCTTTTACTGCTTTAGTAAAATTTCCTTTTCCATCATTTATATACAACCTGTCCTGGAATAAAATATTGCCGGCACTAAACTCTGCGCCGCCACTTACTACATACAGATCATTGTCTTTATCACCATCAGCATCAAAAAATACTGCAGCCATATCTTCGTAAGCTTTATCAGCAGCAAAAGCAATTTGTTTTTTTTCTGTAAAAGAACCAGCTGCATTTTGGAGCACTAATTTACCCTCAATACCTGCTGCACCACCGATATAAATTTCCGGTTTACCATCGCCGGTAACATCGGCAGCAGCAAAATAAGGGCCTTTGCGGCTGCATTTATAAGGAATTAAAGGCTCTCTTTTAAAATCTATATAATCGTTTTCAACCTGTGTGTATTTAATTTTATTTTGGCTGGATATATCAGTAAATAAAAAAGATTTTTTTTCTGTGGCAGGTGCAGCAGGTTTTGCATCGCTCTCATAAACAGTTAATACCTGGTTTACATTTACGTTTTCTATAATAATTTTTTTAAGAGAAGGAAATGTTATTTCAACTTTTGGAATAATTGTCTCTGTCCCTGTACCAAAATGCAATACATGTTCCATTGTAGATAAAAATCCACGCTGCGGATTGTAATGCTGCAATTGTATTTGTCTTTTAGCATCAGTTAATTTTACTGTTGCTCCATATACTTCTTCTTTTGAAGTTGGGCTTGCAAAAAATTTAAACCTTAAATAATTTGCAGCAGCGGCATTATCTGTTGTATTATTTTTAAAAACAAAAGCTGCATCATCTACATTATTAACTACTAAATCTAAATCGCCATCATTATCTAAATCGGCATACGCCGCACCGCTGCTAAAAGATGGAGGCTCATCCATCCATGTGTCTGTATAATTATCGAATTTTAAACTGCTGTTGTTATGATACAAATAATTTTTTGTTTTTACAGATGGAATACTTTGCAGCCACTTATCCAGGTCCACACTTTGTCCACGGTTCATGGAATTTATAATTGAATCGAGAATAAAAACTTTATAATCCCAGTCGGTAATATCTCGTTTTAATCCATTGGTTACATAAATGTCTTTCCATCCGTCGTTATCCAAATCTGCAATTAATGGTGCCCAACTCCATTCTGTTTCGGCTACGCCTGCATGGTTGGCTATTTCGCTAAATGTTCCATCTGTATTATTTAGCTGTAAACTGTTTCGTGGGTATTGATAAAATAAATTAAACTTCAGCAACAGCTGAAACTTATCGTAATTCTGGTTTACGGCAAACAATTGTTTTTGCCTGGTGGGTTCTTCCACTGCCATATCCACCACATAAATATCCTCAAGCCCATCATTATTAATATCACCAATATCGCTGCCCATTGCCGAAAAACTGGTATGGCTTAAATAAGAAGTGAGTTTATCTGTAAAGCTGCCGTTCTTATTATTGATAAAAACAAAATCGGGTTTATTAAAATCGTTGGCAACATAAATATCCGTCCACCCGTCGCCGTTTAAATCTGCAAGCGAAGCGCTTAAGCCAAATGCATGTGTAATGAGGCCGGCTTTTTTAGTAACATCAACAAATTTCCCTCCACGGTTTTCATACAACCTGTCGCTGGTATTAACGGTTGTGGTATCTTCTACATAAATTAATTTACCATTTTCCATCCGTGCAGGTATCGTCATCGATTTACTGAAATCATCCTGGTGATTTACAAAAAAAACATCTTTATCGCCGTCGTTATCATAATCAAAAAAGTAAGACTGAATAGAATAACTCACGTCTTCTAAACCATATTCCGCTGCTTTGTTGGTAAACGTTAAGTTTCGGTTGTTGATGTATAAAATTTTCTTACGCAGTTTAGGATCTTTAAAACCAGATTTACAAATGAAGATATCCAGATAACCATCTGAATTTACATCCACCATATTTACACCGGTTTTAATTCCTTCGCCGCCATTAACACCGGCATTATCTGTAATATCCTGAAATTTAAAATTGCCCAGGTTAAGGTATAATTTATTGTACCCTCTGGTTGATGAAAAATAAATATCGGGTAAGCCATCATTATTAATATCACCAATGCTTACGCCGCCGCCGATGTATAGATTTTCGTACAGGTACATAAACATGGTGGCATCTTCAACAATATCATTCCTGAAATTTATGCCGGTACTTTGTGGCGATAAAAGTGTAAACTTTTTTTGTTGTGCATTTGCAGCATCAGCAAATAAAAGCAGTAATAAAAAATAAAAACAACGATACAGTTTCGGCATAAAAATTATTTAATAATTGCTGCAGGATACAAAAGGTTGATGATGTATTTACCAATGGCTCTGCCCTGCAACACACTTATACGGGCCGTTTCGGGATAATGTATGCCACCGTAAACACGGCTGGTGGATGATTGCAATGATGCTTCGTAAAATGATTTAAACGAACGGGTGCCCTGGCCAAAAGGTATTTCTGTTCTATCGGTAAATGCAAAATTTTCTCCCAGTAAAGCAGTAAGTATTGTGGCTGCCGAATTAGAAACCACCGAATGGCCGCTGGTAAATTCGGGGAATGGTGGTGTTTGAATAAAAGGTGTCCAGTTACGGTCCACCATGCGGTTAATAATTGTTATGGGGCGTATTAAATTGGTTCTGTATTTTTCGTCCCAGCAGCTGATGAAGGCATCATAAATAGCTATTGCTGTAAGCGCATACACCTGTGATGATTTTGCAACTGCAATATTTTTTTGAACACATGCCTGCTGTGCTATTATTAACCAATGCCCGCCGGGAGAAATTTTATGAATAAAAAAATTAAGGTGGCCAATGTTGGAAGAAACATTTGGATTATCATCCCAGTACAAAGCGGTGGCTTTGCGAACACTGTCTAATTTTTTTCCAATGTTATAACACTCCATCATTGTTTTGTAAAACATTGATTTTTTAGAAGTGCTGAAAACTAATTTTTCTTTAGGAGAAAATTGTGATGGTTTGGTAAGTGTTAATGGCCTTACGGTATTCCAGTGCGGCTCCAATCCCTGGGTATAATCTAACGGCGTGGGTTGCCAGTCGGCGGGTTTATTGGTAATTATATACCGCATTAATCCCCGGCTCTTTAAATAATTATCTCTTTTTGTCCATGCAATAATACTGTCGGCAACGGTGTGGCCATACTGAATAGAATTTTTATTAAGTGTTGTATCCGGCAGCAGCAGTAAAGAATCGGTAAAAGACTTTCTCCAGTTTTCAATTTTATATTCGGTACCTACTAAAGCCTGCGCTACATAAGAAAAAGCAACAGCGGCTGCAATAAAATTATCAGTTTTAATATTTTGTTGTAAAGATGGAATAGCTTTTAACCCGTTTAATTTTCCAGCTAATGATGGCAATGAAGGATCATCTAATCTGATACATTCGTAAAAAGCAATATTGGGATAAACATAAATGCGGCTGGCAATGGGAGGCGTAAACAAATCTTCCATTACAGTATTAACCAAAAGATTGTTGAGGTGGTGCAATAACTGCTCTTTTTGCTGGGCAAAACTTTTGCTGGTAATCAATAATAAAAGAATGGATAAAAAAGATAGCGAAATTCTTTTATTGATTTTGTTAAGGTTCATTTGCGGAAAGTTTGGTAACACTTAAACAAATTTAAAATAAATAGTTGGTGTTTGGGTTTTCTGCTTTCAGGCGGATAAAATAAAAAAGCCGCTCTGCGTATTAGCAGAACGGCTTTAAAAAAGTGGAATCAATTTTATCTTACCAGTTTCAATTCTTTTATAATATTACTTGCACCACCTAATTTATCAATACACCATAATACATAGCGTACATCTACACAAATAGTGCGGTTTAAATCTTTATCAAATGCAATTTTATGGCTTAAAGCTTCGTAGTTACCATCAAAAGCCAAACCTAATAAATTACCATTGGCATCAATAACCGGGCTGCCTGAGTTACCACCGGTAATATCGTTAGTAGTTATAAAACCAATAACAAGATCGTTGGTACGCTTATCTATATATTGGCCAAAATCTCTTTTTTTCAAAAGCTCTACCTGTTTGGCAGGTAAATCAAATTCGTAATCGCCTGCTTTATATTTTTCTAAAATTCCTTTGCTGGTAGTTACATAATCATAAAAAACGGCATCTCTTGGGCGGTAACTTTTTACATTGCCATAACTAACCCTCATGCTAAAGTTAGCATCGGGATACATTTTTTTAACTGCTGCAGGGTTCATTTCCATTATGCCTTTCATGTATGCCCTGCCCAATTCGTTATTTTTATTGGTAAATGCTGTATAAAGCGGTGCATACTTACTGTTGTAATTGCTTATAAAAGCATTGGCAAAAGCAAATGCAGGATCGCTCTGTAATGCAACTGCAGTTGGGTCAGCAGCAAATGCAGCCCACTTAGTATCATCCAAAAGCATTGTTTTTGCAAACACATCTTTTGCCCAGGCTTTAAATGTTGCTTCTTCTTTTAGATTGCCAAAAGTTCCTTTCATACTTTCAAAAAAACCAACCGGGTGCTGGTTTTTATCAACTTCATTATAATACATCATAGCAACGGCGGCCATTATTTTTTCATCGCTCGGTAAATCTTCGCCTTCTTTAAAAGCTTTACGGCCTGCAGTAGCCGCTTCAATAGCTTTTCTAATTTCTGCAGATGGTGTACTTGGTTTTAATAATTTATCTTCTAATGATTTTAAAGATGCAGCATAGGCACCCAATGGAGAACCAACTACTCCTTCAATATTATACTGCCGCATTTTGCTGTAAGGTGTCCAGGCAGCATAATTTTTTGCGTAGTCGGCAAAAATATTTTCATATTCCGGTTTGCCCTTTGCCCAAGCAGTAAATTTAGCTTCGTATTCTTGCTTTTGCTGCTGTGTTTTAAACTTAATTAACTGTTTAGTTTCACCATCAAAAAATTTCCAGTAATTGGCAATGCCTGCGTAATTGCTGGATAGCTTTAATTTTACTGCAGGGTCTTTAATCATTTCTGCGTACATGTACTTCAACCGCATATCACGTAAGCTCACCAGAGAAGGGTTTTCAATTTCATTTTTTAATTTAATGCCATAGCTGGTTTCGTAACGGTTGGTACCGCCGGGGTAACCATAAATCATGGCATAATCGCCATCTTTAAAACCTTTAATATTTACTGGTAAAAAATGTTTTGGTTTTAGCGGTACATTATCTGTACTGTAATCGGCAGGCTTGCCGTCTTTCGCTGCATATACTCTAAACACACTAAAATCTCCGGTGTGGCGTGGCCACTCCCAGTTATCGGTATCACCGCCAAACTTACCAATACTTTCGGGAGGTGTACCAACCAGTCTTATATCACGGAATCTTTTATATACATACATGATGTACTGGTTACCTTTAAACATGCTGTACACTCTTCCTTCTAAACCATTTTCTTTGTCAGCAACTTTATCAGTTATGGCTTTAATAACATCAGGTAATTTTTTTGTTCTTTCCTCCCAGCTTAAACCTTTTACGGCATCTTCCACCTCTTTTGTTACGTCGGTAATTTTATCTAAAAATTGTACCGTTAACTGGCTTTTTATTTCCTGGTCTTTATTGTAAGCGTAAAAACCATCTCTTAAATAATTATTTTGTACACTGCTTGCAGCAGCAATAGCGCCATAGCCACAATGGTGATTAGTAAAAATTAATCCCTGGTCGCTTACAATTTCTCCGGTACAACCACCGCCAAAAATTATAATAGCATCTTTTAAAGAGGATTTGTTGATGGAATACAATTGTTCTTTGGTAAGTTTAAGTCCACGTTTTACCATATCGGCATAAACCTGTTCGCCCAGTAACATTGGCAGCCACATACCTTCATCGGCGCTGGCTTTAAATAACGAGATTGATAATGCAATCGCTAAAAAAATCTTTTTCATTACGTTGTAGTTTTTAGAAAACAAATTTACTCAATATTTATTTTAAAGGATATATCATATTTTTTCATGGTTGCTTTACTTACTTTTTCCCAAAACTCAATCTTCTACATTTCCCCCTTTAGGGGATAGGGGTTGCATCTTATTGTTTATATTTGCCATTAATAATCAAGCACTATAAATGGCCATATTCGATTTTAAATTGCCTGCTTCTATTGCCCGTGCTTTACATTTACCTGTAAGCGACCCACGGCGGCAACAAATTAAAGTGCTTAAAAAATTATTGCGTAAAGCAAGATTTACAGAGTTTGGCCAGCGCTACCGCTTTGATGAAATTTTATTAAGCCGCCACCCCGGCAAAAAATTTCAGCAACTGGTACCCACTTATAATTACAATAAAATTTACGATGCCTGGTGGCACAAAGCAAAGGATGGCATACCTGATGTTTGCTGGCCCGGAGTAATAAAATATTTTGCATTAAGCAGTGGTACCAGCGATGCTACCAGTAAATTTATACCCATAACAAAAGAGCTGATAAGAAGCAATGTTATTACCAGCTTTAAACAGTTATTAAGTTTAACCAAATACCAGGATGTGCCTAAAAGTGCCGTGGGTAAAGGCTGGTTGATGCTGGGCGGCAGCACACAATTACAAAAAGGTGCTACTTATTACGCAGGAGATTTAAGTGGCATACAGCAAAAAAATATTCCGTTTTGGTTTCAGGGATTAGGCCTGTACAAACCCGGTAAAAAAATTGCACGTCAAAAAGACTGGGGAAAAAAACTGGAAGAAATTGTGGCGAGTGCCCCTAACTGGGATATTGGATTTATAATTGGTGTACCGGCATGGCTGCAATTGTGCATGGAAAAAATTATTGAAAGATATAAGCTTAATAATATTCACGAGATATGGCCCAACCTTTCGTTTTATGTACACGGCGGAGTAGCTATGGAACCCTATAAAAAAGGATTTGAAAAATTATTAGGCAGGCCCATTACTTATATAGAAACGTATTTGGCAAGCGAAGGTTTTTTGGCCTATCAAAACCGGCAGGATACAAGAGGCATGCATTTGGCACTGAACAACAATATTTTTTTTGAGTTTGTCCCTTTTGATGATAATAATTTTGACAGTGAAGGTAACATGACCGATGAGCCGGAAACATTAATGATTCATGAAATTGAAGAAAATAAAGATTACGCCATTTTAATAAGTACCAATGCCGGTGCATGGCGCTATGCCATTGGCGATACAATAAGATTGGTGGATACAGCAAGAAGTGAAATAGTCATTACAGGAAGAACAAAACATTTTTTAAGTTTAGTGGGTGAGCATTTAAGTGTGGATAATATGAACAAAGCCATTGAAATGGTGAGTGAAGAATTAAATATTTCTATCCCCGAGTTTACGGTGGCGGGTGTACCGCATGGCAATTTTTTTGCACACCATTGGTTTGTGGCTACCGATGATAAAGTAAACGCAGTTACATTGGCTGCAATGATTGATAATAAATTAAAAGAGCTGAATGATGATTATGAAGTGGAACGCAAGCATGCATTAAAAGACGTAATTGTAGATGTGATGCCCGAAAAAAGCTTTATGGATTTTATGAAAGCAAAAGGCAAAGTAGGCGGGCAGCATAAATTTCCAAGGGTATTGAAAGGAAAAATGCTGGAAGACTGGCAAAAGTTTTTGATAGGCGAAAAGTTAAGTTGATAAATTAATTGGTAATGCCGGTATCTTAATAAGATCAAAAATTCAGTAACCCGATTTTTCTTCAATAAATAAAAAGTAAAGTATATTAATTTTCTTCTTCTCTGTTTTTCTCTTAGCCAAAATTTTATTATAACTTCAAAGCTTAAATAATTTTATTTAATGGTTGATGCATTTATTAAAGGACTTGCCATTAGTTTATTGCTGATTTTTTCGGTGGGGCCTGTAATATTTACTATAATAAAACAAAGTATTAACCATGGCAGGCGTGGCGGTTTTAGTTTTGTGGCTGGTGTTTGGCTAAGCGATATTGTATGGGTTATACTTAGTGTAAGTTTTAGCGAGGCTGTAAAAACACTTTTAGATTTTAAAATTCCTATTGGTATTGCAGGCTGTTGTTTTTTAATTGGTATGGGTATTTATTTTGCTTTTATAAAAAAAGTAACACCACGGCGTTTGCAGGAGCCAGTAGAAATTGCAGGCGATGAAATAACAAGCACAGGAAAACATACAAATTACTTTGCCATATTTACTTCGGGGTTTATTATAAACACACTTAACCCTGCAGTTATTTCTTTTTGGGTATTAATGGCGGCATCACTTGCTACGGTTTACTCATTCAACCACCAGGTAATTATTTTTTGTACCTGCCTTGGTATAAATATGCTGGCCGATGTAGGCAAAGTTTTAGGTGCAGGCAGCCTCGGTAAAAAATTAAGCGATAAAAATATTTTACTCATCAACCGTATATCGGGGGTTTTATATTTAATTTTTGGGGCAGTAATTTTAACCGGTATTATTTATACATTGGTAAAAGATTAACAGTAATTATTTTAAAGGCGCTGCTCTATTTTTTATTTTGTACCATGAAGATATTATTACCTCTGCTTATCTTATTTTCTTTTAAGGCCAATGCCCAGGTAGCCGACTTTATTTATTTAAAAAAGAAAAATAAAACTATTCAAACTATTTACGCAGGCCAGCATATTTCTATTACTACAGAAAGTGGCGCCTATATTACTGCATTTATCAATGGTATTAAGAATGACACTTTATTTTTACAGGAGTTTATAATTAACTATATACCTACTACCATTGGTACTTACATTATAGATACTGCGGGCAGCTACCGCTATAAATTTCATTACAACCAAATTAAAGCCATTGGTAAAAAACAAAAAAAAGGTTTTAATGCCAAAGGAAGTGGTGCCAGTTTATTTGGTGGCGGCGTATTACTCACTTTAGCAAGTGGTGTGGTGTTTTTGGTTGACAGAAAAAATTTCAGCGCCCCTTTATTAATTGCCTCGGCTGCATTAGGTACTTTGGGTTATTTTTGGGCCACAAGTGGCAGAGAGGGATTAGTTATTGGAAAAAAATACCAATTGGTTTATATGGATATGAGCAATAACAAAAGGTAAACATTTATATTGCACAAAATTTAACCTTCAATAACAGATCATTTTGAAAACTATTTGGCCGGCAGTAAAAAAGATATTTTTAGTGATGTTTATCATTCATGTATGCTGGTTTTTATTTTTTGTGTTTACTAATTTTTCCGATGCAGTTGAAATAAAAGAATTTAAATGGAAGCTGCTGATATTAATGGGTATTATTGCCGCTACCGCCATTGTATATTTTATCTGGTTAAAAAAAATTAAAATAGTAAAAAAAATACTGGCACTAACCTGGAAAATTATTTTTACCGGCTACATAGCTTTCTTTATTTATTTTTTAATTGGTTTTATTTTTAATCCTCCGGTAACATTAACACAACTCGGCAGTATGGTGCAGGGCAATGGTTTATCAAGAGATTATATCAGTTACAATGCCATGGGCCCAAATATTAAACTGGCAGTAATTGCAAGCGAAGATCAATTATTCCCTGATCATGATGGCTTTGATATTAAAGCCATAAAGCTTGCAATGAAATATAATAAACGGCATCCTAATAAAACAAGAGGTGCCAGCACCATCAGCCAGCAAACAGCAAAAAATATTTTTTTGTGGCAGGGAAGAAGTAAACTAAGAAAAGGCCTGGAAATGTTTTTTACTTTTACCATTGAAACAGGCTACACCAAAAAAATAATTTTAGAACGCTATTTAAACATTGCCGAAATGGGCCGTGGCATTTTTGGTGTGCAGGCTGCAGCAAAAAAATATTTTAATAAAGATGCGAAAGATTTAACCCGTGGCGAAGCTGCACAAATTGCCGCCAGTTTACCCAACCCAAAATTATATTCGGTAAAACCTTTAAGCAGGTATGTTGCCAGCCGCTACGATGATATTATGCGGCAGATGAATAATTTGCAACAGGATGCGGATGTGCAACAGTTAATCCGTTAGTGTCACGACGGTTAAAACCGTCAGACGCTTTCAACCATCAAATGCTTTCAACAGCCGCAATCGCCTTCCCCAACCTTTCTTCATAACCCCCGCTAATATCCACCCACGGCACATTTTGGTTCACCATAATATCTTTATAGTGATGATAAAGCTTTTGCCTGTTTTCTAAATCTGGATATTCCCTTAATTCATCTTTTACCCAGGGTAAATCAGTATTACAGAGTAAATACAAATCGTATTTTCTTTCTACAATGCGGTTTAATATCCAGTGATGGCATTTTTCAAAAACAAATTCACACCAAACTTTCATTACATACATGTCGGTATCAATAAAGATTGCCGATTTTAGATTGTCGATTTTAGATTTATTTTCTGGCTGCCAATAATCAACCGCCAATTGCTCTTTTTCCAATTGTCCTTTTGCAACATCCAGTAAATTTTCAAAAGTGTAATCGGTACCGTTTTTTAAAAGATATTCTCTTGCATATTCTTTTACCCAAATGGTTTTATATTGAGCAGCAAGCTGCTCACACAAAGTACTTTTGCCTGTACTCTCGGGCCCGATTATTACAATTTTTTTCATCAGTTATTTTTTGGAAAGATTCTTCCACATGGGTTTTGTTTTTAAAACTTTTTTATATACAACGCAACTTTCGTCGTGGGCGCCGGGTAAATAACCTGTACTCATTAAAAACTCATTTACAATTTCGCCGCCGGTAAACTTAAAAGTTTGCTTAAATAATTTCATCCATTCATCTTTTGTTTTGGGATGATGATGGGCTAACCAGTTTTTAAAAGAACCCGATTCTTTTTGTATCAGTAAAATTGCTTTTGCATTTTCTATTGCCGCATTTACTTTTAATTTATTGCGGATAATGCCGCCATCATTTAATAAACGTTCAATATCCTTCTCTTTATAAGCAGCCACTTTTTTTATATTGAAATTGTGGTAAGCCTTTCTAAAGTTTTCCTGTTTGTTTAAAATCGTCGTCCAGCTAAGGCCGGCCTGGTTTATTTCTAAAATTAACCGGCAAAATAATTCATCATCACTTTCAATAGGAAAGCCATAATGATTATCGTGATAGATTTTGTGTACAGTTTGTTCGCCGGGTTTAAGCGAATTGGTAAAAGTGCAATAACTCATGATTTATTTTTTATTTCTTTTTTCCAGGCAATATATCCCATCCAAGCCATGAGCAAAAATAAAATATACATTAAAGTAAATAACATAAAGCCTTTATAAAAATTTAAAGGAATGGCAACAATATTACTTACTATCCACGCCAGCCAATTTTCAATTTTTCTTTTTGCCATCCACCACATTGCAGTTACAGCAGATCCGGAAACCAGCGAATCTAAAAATGGTGTATTACTGTTAGTGAAATTTTGTAACACATAATAAAGGATACCCCAGGAAGCTAAAAATAAAAATATACCGGAGCCCAGCTCATTTTTGTTGCACCAGCTTATTGGATACTGTAAACCATATTCTTTTTTTTTTGTCCAGTTATACCAGCCATAAACACTCATAATAAAGTAGTATATATTTAGCGAAGCATCGGCATACAATGGCGGTACAGAAATAATAAAATAGACATAGGCGGCCAGTAACACACCAATTATACCTGTTGGATAAACCAGTACATTATTTTTTCTTGCATACCAAACACTTGCTATTTGTGTTATGGTACTGCCCCATTCCTGCCAGCGGGTTAATTTTATATCTGCAATAAACTGTTCGTAAATCTGTTGTAAGGTCAACATACTTTTTAAAAATGTGATTAATATTTATTCCTGTATTTTCTCATGGGCCTCAGATAGCGTATTCCTTTTGATGTTTGAAACCTGGTAGCCACCTGTTGCCATTGATTATTATTAGTGCGCCAAACCAGGAAATGCAAATGCGGAAATAATGTATATCCGGTTTTGCCGCTTAATGCAATGGGCTGATCCTGTTTTACGGTATCACCAACATTTACCAATGCACCATTAAACTGTAGGTGCCAGTAACCTGCACGACTGCCATCGGCATGCTGTATAACAATTACATTACCAAAGGGACGGTATTTTTTATTCCAGCCGCCTTTATCACCATCTTCTTTTACACGAATAACAACACCATCTCTTGCTGCAGTAACTACAGTTCCTCTCTTCATTTTAAAATCTAATGCTGCCCTGTTTTTATGAGAGTATTTACTAAAATAACCCTGCACCAATAAATGTTTTTTATTTTTTTCGTAGGGAAGATGATACACAAAACTGGTATCATCTTTAATAATACCTTTTTGCAAAAGCTTAATTTGTTTACGCTGCGGATTGTTACTTACCGAACAGCTTGCAAAAAAAGCAACTGCAAAAAATAAGGCAATATTTATTTTATTGGTAGTCATTTTATAAAAAGCTGTTTGTAAAGATAAAAGTAAAAGACTTTATGCCGCAGTAATAAATTAATAGGTATATTCAATAATAAGCGAAAGCTGTTTTAGTATAAAACAATGTGCAATGTTTAAAAAGATAAGTTTTATTTTACTGCCGGTATTTTATATTGGCGCAGGCATCAATCATTTTTGGCACCCCGCTAATTATTATACAATAATTCCTGATTATTTACCTAACCCGGTTTTTATAAATTTATTTTCTGGCGCTCTGGAAATTATTCTAGGCATATTATTTTTATTTGCTGCAACAAGAAAAATTGCAGCGTATGGAATAATTGCCCTGCTCATTGCATTTATACCGGCGCATATTGTTATGATACAAAATGGTTTTTGTTTAACTAATGGCTTTTGTTTGCCGGTGTGGGCATTATGGTTCCGCTTATTTCCTTCGCAGTTTTTGTTAATGTGGTGGGCATGGAAATGCCGTAAATAATTTTACTTACGGCATTATATTACTCTTGTATTTTTTATTTTGTAAGTCTGTACACCACCACTGCATTGCAGAAAAAAAGATTTTTTGCATTTTCTGAAAGCGATGGATTATTGGGAACAATAATAACATTTTGCGGCAGCACATAACCCGGCGTTACGCTTACAATAAATCTTTTTATTGCATAAATAACGTCCATCTTAATATCGTAACTGAGTAAATTAAATTTTTTACTGGTTTCAGTTACCATTTGCTGCGATGGTGGCAATAATGGGAAACCATTATTTTTATAATAAGTACGTGTAAAATTTTGTGTACCGGCATTGGCAACTACTGCAGGTTTTATTAAAAAAATATTTTGCTTTTTTACAAATTTAAATTGATGATCAATACCGGCATTGGCAAAATAATCAATATCATCTTTGGCAAAAGCGGCACTTGCCCCAGTGTTAATATTTACAATTTTATTTAAATAAGAAAGTGTAAAACTGGCCTGACCCAGTTGCACAGCCTGCACTAATTTACTCTGGTCTTTATAAAAAAACTTATCGGCTGAAATACTGCCGGCAACTCCTTTCTTTTTACCAAAGCTATACGTAGCATTTATAATTGTGGCAGCATAATCAAAATTGGTATTGCTGTTTTTAATAAAAATAAAAGTAGGTGTAACAGAAAAATGTTTACCGGCCTGTATAATTACGGTGGTTAAAAAAGCGCTGCTTTTTAAACTGTCGGTACGGCCATAATAATGAAGCCGTGAAGAATATGCAGCACCGGCGTAAATACTTATTTTTTCTTTTTCTTTTGTACTGTCGCTTACAATTGTAGAATCTGATACAGCCTTTTGTGCTACACTAATAATTGTACAGCAAAAAATTAATGTAAATAATATTGCTGTGGGAAGGATTATTTTTTTCATAAGTTAAAAATTATGGGGCAAAAAATAGCCGCTGATTAATAGCGGCTATTTTATTATTGCAGTCGCCGGTTTATTGATTACCTGCGGCGGCTTTTGTTTGTGATTGTACTTTTGCATCTGCTTTTACACTTCCTTTTGTTTGTGCAGCTGCTTTTGTTGTTTCTTTTGCGGCAGTTGTAACTTCCGATTTTGTTTCTTTAACTGCTTCCTGTGTTGCGGCTTTTGTTTTATCAGTAGCTGCATTAATTTCTGAACCTGCTTTTTGATCAACCCCAACATTTGCATCTGCTTTTACAGATGTATTGGTTGATTGATTAGCTGATGCATCATTATTATTTGCGGATGCATTGCTTTTAGTTTTAGCATCTGCAGATACATCAGTTGATGCATTTACTTTTGTTTTACTTGCTGCTGCAGTTGTATTTTTTACAGAGCCGGTTGTAACAGCAGCAACATTTTTTGTAGTTGCTACAGTTGATTGTGTAACATTTTTAGTAGCTGCTGTGGTACTTTGAACAGCTGATGTTGCTGCTGCTGTATTTGCAGTAACGCCAACTGCGGCCTTTGTTGTACTGCTAACTGCTGATGTTAATTGTGCTGATACTGAGGTAACGCATAATGCTGCTGCTGCAACAAATAAAAATTTTACTTTGTTTGTTTTCATAAAAGTGTTTTTAGTGATAAAATATTTACACAGTGCAATTTTCAAATACTGTGCCAAACAAAAGATGATACAAGATTTAAAAATGCAGCCTGTTAATTAAAAAAAACTTTTAAAAAATACGATAGTATATTTTTTTTGGTTTTTATTTTAGAATAAAAAAAGAGGAAATAGTTTAATCACAATTTATTTTTTACAATAAACTGACAAAACTTTTTTTAACATTATTTTATTGCTTTATAATATTTACCGGGACGTAAATAAATAATTCCTTTTTTAGTTATAAACCTTGTAGCAATATTTTTTCCAGCCGCATCATATACCTGAAAATGCAAATGCGGAAATGCAGTATAGCCTGTATTGCCGCTGTAACCAATATGCTGGCCCTGTTTAATAGTATCGCCAACGTTCACCAGTACACCATCTTTTTTTAAGTGCCAGTACATCGCTTCACCGCCATCATCATGTTTTATTATTATGTGGTTACCATCGGATAGATATTCATCTTTTAATCCACCCACATCACTGTCTTCTTTTATTGCAGTTACTATGCCAGCCCGTGCCGCACAAATTTTACTGCCTTTCTTCATTTTAAAATCTAAACTGATTTCATTTTTATGGCTCATCTTACTGTTGTACGCCTGTATCAATAAAAATTTACTGCCAGTTGCATAAGGTAAAGTATATACCGGACTGTTATCTGGTTTTACCCTGCCACCTTTTAAATCATAAATTTCTTTATCGGTTAATTGAGCGTTAGCTGCAAAAGAAAATACTACTAATAAAAACAGAAAAGTATATTTCATACACAATATTTTTATTCAAGATAAAAGTTTTTAATAAAACATAATTAAAGTTCAATAAAGTTATGTTGTACACGAGTGCGACGCCACCGAAGATGAATATGGAAATACCGTTCGGCTCAAAAGAAAAAAGCACCCTTTAACAGAGTGCTTTACTAATAAACTATTTAACTATTTAACTATTTAACTATTCCGCTTCCGCCACCACTTCTTTCACCTCAGGTATCATGCGCTTCATCATACCTTCAATTCCGGCTTTTAATGTTATTGTAGATGATGGACAACCACTGCAACTGCCCTGCATGGCTAAGTTAACGGTACCGTTTTCGTAGCTTTTAAATTGTATGGCGCCGCCATCCATTTCTACGGCAGGCTTTACATAATTTTCTAATAATTCTTTTATACGTTTTACCACATCATCATCATCGGCATGTACTTCGTTGGTGTTGGTATTTTTCATGGCAGCCACTTCTTCATCATTTACCACAGCTTTGCCTTCTTCTAAATAATCTTTTAAAAATTGTTTTATGGTAGGAATTACATCCTGCCAATCGGCCATGTCGCTTGTTTTAGTAAGCGTAATAAAATTGCTGGCAATAAAAACTGCTTTTATAAATGGAAAAGTGAACAGCTCCTGTGCCAACGGTGATGGGCCAGCACTTGCTTCATCTGCAAAATCTATGCTCTTGCCGGGGTATAATAATTTGTTGGCCACAAACTTCATTGTTTCAGGGTTGGGTGTCATTTCGGTATAAATGCTCACTACGGTGTTTCCTGTCTTTATCATAAAATGATATTTTTTATAGATGCAAATTTAATAAGATTTGCCGGTGTTTAAAGTTAAAAAGGTTTTGGAGGAGATATTTTTCGGATTTCGAAAGAAGGGGCACGCTGAGGGGCAGAGCGTGCCATATTTATTAAAAGCCCCTCACTCAATTATCCTCAGCTTAGCATAATTCAACATGATCTTCTTCTCTCCATTCAATTCAAAATTTACAGTAGCAATAGGATTATGTGCAGCGCCTTCCATTTTCATCACTTCGCCAAAGCCAAATTTTTGGTGTTCTACTTTTTGCCCGGCCTGTAAATTGCTGGTATCGCTGGCTACAAAATCGGCAGCAGGTGTATGTTCAATAGTTTTTTGTACTGGCTTTGGTGCAAGGTAAGATGGTGTTGCAGTTTTACCCGGAGGGGCACCATATTGTTTTGCTGCATTTGCTGCTGCATTAGATTTTCCGCCCCATGCATTGCCGCCACCACCGCTAAAACCACGGTTCATTCTTTCGAAAGCACCGCCGCTGTTACCGGCATTTTTTGTACCTCCGCCGGCATAACTTTTATCTAAATGCTCTTCAGGTATTTCTTCTAAAAAACGGCTGCTGTCGTTTTGCTGTAACTGGCCAAACCGATAGCGGGCATTGGCATACGTTAGCCATAGTTTATGTTTAGCCCTTGTGATGGCTACATAAAATAAACGGCGCTCTTCTTCCAGTTCTTCTCTTGTATTTATGCTCATGGCATTAGGAAAAAGCGTTTCTTCCAAACCTCCAACAAACACTACGGGAAACTCCAAACCTTTTGCCGCATGTATCGTCATCAATTTTACCACATCGTTGTCGCCTTTGTCGTCATCAGCATCGGTGAGTAAAACAATTTGCTGTAAGTAACCACCCAAACTTTTATCGCCTACTTCACCGTCTTCTTCATTCATTGGTGTTTCGGTAAATTCTTTAATACTGTTTAATAATTCCTGAACGTTCTCATAACGGGCTAAACCTTCTGTAGTTTTATCGTTAAATAATTCTTTAACAATGTTGGTGCTTTTGCCCACTAAAATAGAAACATCGTAGGCATTCTTTTTTGTCAGCTCACTTTGAAACATTTTTATCATCGTCACAAAATTATCAATGCTTTCTAATGTGCCGCTTTTAAAACCATACATAGCTGCATTGCAAAAAACTTCCCACAGCGTTAAATTATTTTCGTTGGCAAATAGTACCGATTTATCAATAGTGGTTTTGCCAATGCCCCGTACAGGGTAATTGATAATGCGTTTCAATGCTTCCTCATCTCTCGGATTAACCACAATGCGTAAATACGCAATAAAATCTTTTACTTCTTTACGCTGATAAAAACTCATACCGCCATAAATGCGGTAAGCTATGCCCATGCGGCGCAAGGCTTCTTCAAAGCTGCGGCTTTGTGCATTGGTACGATATAAAATTGCAAAATCTTTATTGTAATAATGATTACGGAGTTTTTGTTCCTGTATAGTATCGGCAACGCATTTGCCCTCGTCGTTATCCGTCATGGTGCGTACCAAACGTATTTTTTCTCCCTGCTCGTTATCGGTAAATAATTTTTTTTCTATCTGGTTTTTATTGTTGCCGATAACTTCGTTGGCTACACTTAAAATACTTTTAGTGCTGCGGTAGTTCTGCTCCAGCTTTACCACTTTTACCTCATCATAATCTTTTTGAAACTGTAAAATGTTTTCGATAGTGGCACCACGAAAACTGTAAATACTTTGTGCATCATCACCCACCACACAAACATTTTCATGCATGGCACCCAGCAGTTTTATAATTTCATATTGGGCCGTGTTGGTATCCTGGTACTCATCAATCATAATGTATTTAAACTTGCGCTGGTACTTGCTTAAACTATCAGGATTGTTTTTTAAAAGAATGTACATTTTAAACAACAGGTCGTCAAAATCCATGGCGCCGTTTTTAAAACAACGTTTGGCATACGCATCGTAAATTAAACCGATAGCGGGGCGGTTGCTTCTTGCATCTTCCTGCTGCAATGCCCAATCGTTAATATATTCTGCAGGGCCAATCAATGCATTTTTTGCTGCGGAAATCCTGTTATAAACTACATTGGGTTTGTAATGTTTATCATCTAAATCCATTTCGTTGATGACGGTTTTTACTACACTCTTTGCATCATCGGTATCATAAATAGTAAAGTTGCTGGGGTAACCCAATTTACCGGCTTCGGCTCTTAATATTCTTGCAAACACACTGTGAAAAGTACCGATATATAAATTTCTGGCTTCGGTGTTGCCCAAAACTTTTTCCACCCTTTCCTTCATTTCGGCAGCGGCCTTATTGGTAAATGTCAGCGCCAGAATATTAAAAGAATCTACATTATGGTAACCCATTAAGTGGGCAATACGTGTAGTTAATACTTTTGTTTTGCCACTGCCTGCACCGGCAATAATCATTATGGGGCCGTCTTTATGCTGTACCGCTTCTTTTTGTGGATCGTTAAGTTCGTCTAAATATTTTGGCATTGGGCGAAGGTACGAAAGGCACTTACAGAAACCTGCTTTGCGTTTTACACTTTTTAAAATTAATTAATAGAATAATGTCTATAAAAAAATAGTGCAACAGCTACAACATACCATTTTTTTTAACGTTTCTTTATCCCGTCTAATATCCATATCCAATCAGCAAAATACACTCCTATGAATTATCAAAACAATATGACTGATGAAACACTCATTCAGTTTTACCTTAACGGCAACCCCAATGCACTGGCCACACTTGTAGAATTATACAAAGACAGAATTTACCGCTCCATTTATATGATGGTGCAGGATAAATATGTTGCCGAAGAAATTTTTAGAGATGTGTTTATAAAAATTATCGACAACATGATGGCGGGCAAAACTGCCGAAGAAGGTAATTTTTTAAAATGGGCCATCAACATTGCACACAACCTTTGTATGGAGCATTCCCGTAAAATAAAACCAACTGTAGTTATTAATAATAATGAAGTTAGTACTGCCCATGCAATTGGGTTTTCTGTTGCACCAATGCTGACCGATAATCTGTATCACCACAGCCATGGTAAAATAAAAAGTATGATTGATATGCTGCCCGAAGAACAAAGAGAAGTAATGGTATTAAATCATTACATGGGTTTAAGCTTTAAAGAAATTGCCGACCGCATGAAATGCAGTGTTACAGGAGCTTTAGATACTATGAAATTTGCATTGAACAACCTTAGGAAACTTATGAATGAAAAGGAAGTAATGTTAAGATAAAGCATTCTTATTTTGCTTTTATAGATAACTTATCACTTATAGAAAAATGGCTACACCGAATTAATTTACACTACTACAATAAAGCATTTTTATTGTTTCGATATTTGTTAAACAATTTATCCAATCATCCTAAATTAAATTTTTTTATGAGAAGCACTATCACCCTAACTGATGAACAAGCTGTTCAACTATTTATTAACGGAGAAGCAAGCGCACTTGAACTGCTTATCGAACGCCACAAAAACCGCATCTTCAGTTCTATTTATTTGTTGGTAAAAGATAAATATTTAGCCGAAGATATTTTTCAGGACCTGTTTATTAAAATTATTGAAAACCTTAAGTCGGGCAATTACAAAGAAGAGAACAAATTTTTATTTTGGGCCATGCGTATTGCACACAATCTTTGTGTTGATCATTTTAGAAAAGTAAAAAGCAGACCAATTATTAGAACCAGCAACGACACTGATATTTTTGATGTACTGGATTTTGCAGAGCCAAATGCAGAAGAAAGCATTATGAAAAGCCAAAGCCGTAACCAGGTGATGAAATTAGTTAGCCTGCTGCCCGAAGAACAAAGAGAAGTTATTATACTGAGGCATTTTGCTGATTTAAAATTTAAACAAATTGCGGAATTACTTAATTGCAGCGTTAATACAGCCCTTGGCCGTATGCGCTATGCCCTTTTAAACATCAGAAAAATGGTAGAAGAAAAACAACTGGCTTTGTAATATTTTAAATAATCTCTTTTAAATACAATTTTTAAAAACCTTCTGTAAAGAGGGTTTTTAGTTTTATACCACTTACTAAATTATACCATCCATTTGTAAAGTTTCCCCTTTCAAATCCAAAACATAAGCAGTATATTTAATATCATTAAACCTTACTATTATGCCATTCTTCGATTTTCATTGCCACCCCGGGTTAAAGCCACAGTTTGCCAACCCGGATACCAAGCCATCGCCATGGATTTTTATAAATGCTAAATTGGCTGTTTTTAATGATGTAACCATCAGCATTAATAAATTATTTAACGAAGTACTCAATTCTCAAAGCAACTTAAACCAACTGTGGGATAATGATGTAAAATTAATTGGGTTGATACTGCATGCTCCGGAGCAAAAAATTGGCCAGGCGCTAAGCTCAAAAAAAATAGTTAATAAAGGCAGTGTAAATCTTATTGATAAAACACAACTGGCCTATTTAACCACCGGTGTACACAGTTACGAATTGATAAAAGAAGAATTGCGCTGGTTGCAAAAAGCGCCAATGCCAACTGGAAAAAAATTTAAAATCTTAACGAGGGCATCAGAATTTGATGAAGCCATTACCGATACTGTTTGGGGCGCTATTATTGTAGAAGGACTGCATTGCTTTTTTAACGACCCCAATTCCCCAACTGCAAAAATAGAATTCACTAATAACTTTAATGAGTTTACCAATAACAATACCGTGGTGGCTATTAATATTTGCCACATGCAGCAAAATGCGTTTTGCAATCATGCACACGGTATCCAGTTTTTTACACCTTCGTTTTTTTATCCCACCCGTAAAGGCATTACAAAATGGGGAGAAGAAGTAATACAATTAATGATAAATAAAAAAATACTGGTGGATATTAAACACATGAGTTTAAAAACCCGTTGGGAATTATATACCTGGTTTAAAGATTTTACCGATGATACAAAATTTATTCAGCCCATTATTTGTACGCATGCAGGCGTAACAGGTTTATCTATTGCACACCGGGCAAAATATTTATTGCATACCCCGGCAGATAGAGGTTCGGTGTACGAAGTAACTTATTTAAAACCCAAAAGCAAACACGATACAGAAACCTATTACAATTGCAGCAGCATTAATTTATATGATGAGGATATAGCAAACATATTTTTATCGGGAGGTATAGTTGGCCTTTCTTTCGATCAGCGCATTTTGGGTTTTGCAGATGAAAATGTATTGCTGAATGTTACTATACCGCATGATATGGAATACATCAGCAACCTGGAAGCCGATTTCTTTTTGGGGCCCAACCCCACTGCGTTACCGGCATGGACAGACGATAGCGAAGTATGGGCAAGCGAAGATTTTGAAAACTTAGATCCTTCACTTTATGTAGAAATGCACCGCCGCTTTTTAATAAACAATATTGTGCATATTTTATGGGTAGCCAATAATCATCCTTTAATAGATATAAAAAAAGCAATAAAACAAATTTGTATTGGTACCGATTTTGACGGATTAATAAACGCCATCGACTGCTGTAAAGATGCTGACGGTTTAATACAATTGAAGGAAGATATGAGAGATGGCTTAATTGATTTACTAAATAGTGAAGGATTAAATACTATTAATGTTGATACGCTGCTGGAAAATATTTTTTACAACAATGGAAAAAACTTTATGCTGGGCAGGTTAAAAGTGATGAAGGGATAGTGTAACTGTATTATTTACTTTTGGGAATTTTATAAACCAACACTCCTTTTATACTACTTGTGTTTTGTATTTACAAAACACCAACGATATAATTATAATATCAACTACTTTATTATAATTAATAAATATACCAAGCCTAAAAAAGGTGTTTTCACCCCCAAAAATTACCACTTTGTGGTATTGTTTACCTGCGCAAACTGTCTTCTCTTTGTATAACAAAAAATTGAACCCTTTCAAACTTATATATTTCGACAGATTTTTAAGGGCCCGTATTTAAGCCTAGCCTGAAAACTCGAGAATAACTTTAGTAGATTTTTCTCATGCTTGAACAAATCCTGTCCCGGTTCTCCGGGATGGGTTTTTTTATTTAGAAAAGTATGCACTAAAAAAATTATCAAAAAAATACTAAAATAATTAGTGTTGATAAAATAAAGTTATTATCTTTGAATCACCATTTACATTTACAACACAAAATCAGATACATCACATAAAAAAACAAAACACATGAGTAACGCAGCAGACAAAATGGAAAAAACAGAAAAATTTAAGGCGCTGAAATTAACGATGGATAAAATCGATAAAGATTTTGGCAAAGGCTCGGTAATGATGATGAACGAAAAGACCAACATGGAAATAGAAGTTATTTCCACCGGTTCTATTGGTTTAGATATGGCACTGGGTATTGGCGGTTTACCTAAAGGAAGAGTAGTGGAGATTTATGGCCCGGAAAGCAGTGGTAAAACAACATTGGCAATACATGTAATTGCCGAAGCACAAAAAAAAGGCGGCATGTGTGCATTTATTGATGCCGAGCATGCTTTTGACAGTGTATATGCAAAAAAATTAGGCGTTGATATTGATAATTTACTGATCTCTCAGCCGGATTATGGCGAGCAGGCTTTAGAAATTGCGGATCGTTTAATTCTTTCCGGTGCATTGGATGTGGTAGTGATAGATTCTGTTGCGGCATTGGTACCTAAAGCTGAACTGGAAGGCGAAATGGGCGACAGTAAAATGGGTTTACAGGCAAGGTTAATGAGTCAGGCTTTAAGAAAATTGACTGCTACCATTCATAAAACAAATAGTTGCTGCATATTTATTAATCAGCTTCGTGAAAAAATTGGTGTAATGTTTGGCAACCCCGAAACTACAACCGGTGGTAATGCGTTAAAATTTTATGCTTCAGTTCGTTTAGATATCCGCCGTATGACGCAAATTAAAGATGGCGACGAGGCAATAGGTAACCATGTAAAAGTAAAAGTGGTAAAAAACAAGGTGGCACCACCATTCCGCCTGGCAGAGTTTGATATTATTTATGGAGAGGGTATTAGTAAAGTGGGTGAAATTATTGACATGGGTGTTGAGCTGGGCATTGTACAAAAAAGTGGTAGCTGGTTCAGTTACAACAGCGATAAATTAGGCCAGGGAAGAGAATCGGTAAAACAATTAATGTTAGACAATCCGGAAATGGCGAGTGAAATAGAAGCCAAAATAAGAGAAAAGGTAAAAGAAATGCAAACTGCGTAGTTTTAGTTTTCACTTATTAGGGTTAGTAAGTATAAAGTCGTTATGTGTAAAAGCATAACGACTTTTTTGTTTGCCACGGATTGCACAGGTTAACACAGATTAAATGCATTTTACTTTAATAATGTAATGATTTGCCGAAAGCAAAAAAAATCCGTGTTAATCTGTGCAATCTGTGGCAAACCGACTTGGGCGTTAGCTCAAAGTATATCGAAAATCCTTTTTGACTTTTGTTTTAGCGGGCCGAAATAAAATTTCGGCGTACAAAATCGGCAAGTAGTATATTATTACTTTTGCATTATCAATCATGCTATCTAATAAAAAAACTACTGCCCACTTAGCGCTCCTGTTTACCAACCTGTTTTTTGCAATAAACTTAAGTGCTGCAAAACATTTAACCAATTTACAACTTGCAAAACCCTTTGGATTAAATGTGGTAAGGGTTGGCGTTAGCGTAATTTTATTCTGGCTATTATTTTTATTAAAACCAACTCCTGTAAAAATAGAAAAGCAGGACAGGATGCGTTTTGTATTATGTGCACTAACCGGAATTGCCATTAACCAGTTACTTTTTTTAAAAGGCCTTTCTTTAACCTATCCAATACATGCATCGCTGCTGATGCTTACTACACCTATTTTAATTGTATTTATTGCGGCATGGTTTTTAAAAGAAAAGATTGGTGTATTTAAAATTGCAGGATTAGTTTTGGGTATTACCGGTGCTGCAGTTTTAATTTTGGCAAAAGGCGGTACTGCAAATAAAAGCGAAGTTATCTGGGGCGACATATTAATTATTATAAACGCCATTTCTTACACTATTTATTTTATACTTGTAAAACCATTGATGCTTAAATACAGTCCGGTAATGATAATGCGATGGATATTTACCATTGGCCTGGTGATGATATTACCTTTTGGCTGGAATGAGTTTACAGCAATACAATGGAGTAATTTTACAGCTATTGATTTTACAACAATGGCTTTGGTTGGTTTTACAGGCACTTTTTTGGCGTATCTTTTTAATGTGTATGGTATAAAAATCCTCGGGGCTTCTGCAGCAGGTTTTTATATTTACACACAACCATTTTTTGCAACTTTTATTGCTATGATCTTTTTAAATGAAAAATTGGAGTTGTATAAAATTGCAGCAGCATTTTTGATATTTACAGGTGTTTATCTTGCAAATAAACCACCGAAAAATACCTGATTTTATAAATGCAAAATTTTTCCTGAAATTATCATTTTTTGACTTTTGTCAAATTTTATTAAAAGAATTACAAGTAGGTTTGTTGAAATAATAAGTATGACAAAATCATCAGTAGTTCTATCTGTAAATTAAAGTTTATGCTAAATGTTTATAGTAAGTCCGTAAGTAAATTATTAGCTAAAAGAGAAAAGTATATTCTCCTCTGTTTTATTTTTCCTTTAACACTTGCAAGTTGTGATAATAGCGAAGGATTATTTGGGCATAGCGAAACAAAAGAGCAAGCAAAAGCAAACGGATCAACTGTAATTGAATACGTGCCGGACAAAGTAACTTTTGATCTTTTGGATGGTACCCAAATGAAAATTGATACAGCGTGGACGGAAGTTAGTTTTACTTATCACAATGGCAATGAAATTCTTGATTCAGCATATGGATTTCATTTTGGAATTCCCTTTAAAATAAAGGATGAGAAGAGCTTTACTTTTAATTTTCAGCTTTTAGATACTACAAATCGGGTATTTACAAATGGTAGAGGAAGGAAAATATGTTATTTATGCCCAAGAACTTTACATGATACCATGAAAATAATTTTGGAACAAAAAACACCTGATACTTCCATAGGTTGGTTAAAACCTATAATAACTGACACTATAATTTTTACAAGAATTAACGTAAACGGACTGTAAAATTTAATCTTAATTTTATGAAGAGCGTAAATTAATTGTAAAAATGCCTGATTATATATTAGTTCAAACAGATGAAGAATATGATGCAGCAATAAAGCTGTTTAAAGAATATGCGGAATGGTTGAATATTGATCTCGGGTTTCAGCATTTTAACGAAGAGTTAAAAAATTTAAAAACAATGTATAATTCTACAAATGGTGGAATAATACTTTGCAAAGAGAAAGATGATTTTATTGCCTGTGTGGCAATAAGAAAAATTTCAAAAGATATTGCAGAATTGAAACGGATGTTTGTAAAACCAGCTCACCAGCATAAAGGCGTAGGGAAAATTTTGTTGGAAAAAGCTATAACTCTTGCTGTAAACTGTAATTACAAATACATAAGACTAGATACATTAAACCACATGACACCTGCAATAAATTTGTATAAAAAATATGGGTTTTATGAAATTGAGGCTTATTACAATAACCCGGTTAGCACTGCGGTTTATTTTGAAAAGAAATTGTAGCTAATTACAATTATTATACTGTTTAATCAGTTTTTTAAAACTGTAATCTCTGTAATCTAATAGCTCCCATGCAGTTTCTGATATCGTGTTACAATTACCCATGGCATTTTTAAGCTGATTAACATAACCCTTATCAATCTCAATATGAATTCTCGACTTTTCTCCACCGTAGCCAGCCCTGTTATTATAATAAGAGTCTAAACCACCGCTAAGAAAATATCTAACTACTAATTGTACGGGTAGAGCATCAGAAGGGGTTTTATAAAAATAATATTGTGTTTTTAAATCGTCTGTTCCAAAATATAAATTCATTTTCTCCGTAGTATAAATTTCTTTTAAAACCATTACAGTGTCTTTTTGTTTTATGGGCATATACCCAAGTTCAAGATCTGAGAGATTATCGCTGTATAAATTTAAGTTGCAATGTAAAACTATTGTTCCCTTAAATTTCTTATCATAAATCTTTCGTACATTATCTGCATTTATTTGGTTTTCACCATTTTTACCTGAAATCAAAAAAACACCATTCCTTAATTTAATTTCTCCATATAAGCTATCACCTGTATCAGTAACCAAATAATTTTTTGTTTGGCCTGAAACTGTAAAACTAATTAGTACAAATGAAAAAAGAAATACAATTCTCATAACGATAATTTTTTATAATCATTACAGTAAAAATTAAAGTAATCCGGTATGGTTGATAATTAACGGAATTTGCAGTCATTTGGTTGTGTTTAAGGAAAAATATTATTACTAAGCCCCATTTTTTGGATAATCAAAAAACAAAAATTCCTTTTTTTCTTTTTTAAAATCTTTCCAGCTGCTTATAGCTGATTGTATTGCAAATACAGCGCAAGTGGGCATATTATCAATCCGCACATCTGCAACTAAACCATTTACAAAATAACTAATACCGGGGTTGTGTGCAAAAACGGCAACGGTGTTAAAATTGTCGTCTAATTGTTTTATTACTTCGTAAAATACATCTGCAGGCGCATGGTAAAGGGAGCTGATGAAAATTATACCTTCTTCATTTTTTTTGTAAGTCTCACAAAATAATTCGGCTGTTTTTTTTGCCCTTTTGGCCGGGCTTGCAACAAATGCATCAATTGCAATATTCCTGTCTAACAATCTTTTTGCAACTAGAGGCGCATCTTTTTTGCCACGGTCATTCAGGGGCCGCTCAAAATCATTACCAAAAAAACTCTGATCGCTTTTGGCGTGGCGTATGATGAGTAATGTTTTCACTAAATTTATTTGTATAAAAATAAATTATTTTTTACATAAACACAGAAATAACAAAACATATCCAATTCTTTTGCCAAATTTGTACACTAAAACAGTAAAGGCAAATGTTCAAATCAACAATGTTGTTTTTTGGTTTCATTGTAGTAATGATATCACATGTCAATTCTCAAAACATAATTACAACACCTTCTGCAAAAAATATAAGTGCAATAAAATTTTTGGGGGAGTATGATATTCCTTTTAACCTGAAGTATAAAAACACCACTGTTGGCGGCTTATCCGGCATTGATTATGATGCACAAAATAAATTGTATTACATGATTTGTGATGACAGGAGCGAAAAAAATCCGGCAAGATTTTATACAGCTAAAATTTTTATAACCGCAAAAGGAATAGACAGCATGCGTTTTACAGGAGTTGTAAATATGCTGCAACCGAATAACACTGTTTATCCAAATAACAAACAAGATGCATGGCACACGCCAGACCCCGAAGCGATACGCTACAACCCTGTTACAAAACAATTGGTATGGAGCAGCGAGGGGGAACGAATTGTAAAAGCAGCCGATACGCTGCTGGAAAATCCTTCGGTAATTGCCATAACTGTAAAAGGAAAATTTAAAAATAATTTTCAATTGCCGGCTAATCTTACCATGCATCCAACTGAACAAGGGCCAAGGCAAAATGGTGTACTGGAAGGAATGAGCTTTGCAGATAATTATAAAACACTTTATGTAAATACAGAAGAGCCCCTGTATGAAGATGGCCAGCGTGCCGGGCTTGAAGATGTTGATACCTACATCCGCATTTTTAAATTTGATGTTGAAAGTAAAACCAACACTGCTCAGTATGCTTATAAATTAGAACCCATTGCATATGCTGCTAACCCGGCAAACGGATTTAAAATAAATGGTGTAACGGATATTTTAAGCGTTGGTAATAATAAGTTATTGGTTATGGAAAGATCCTTTTCTACCGGAAGATTGCCATCCACAATAAAACTTTTTATTACCACATTAGATACAGCTACAAATATTAAGGATGTGCAATCGCTTAAGGAAAACAATAATTTTGTACCGGTAACAAAAAAATTATTGTTGAACATGGATGATTTAGGTATTTATATTGATAATATTGAAGGGGTTACTTTTGGCCCTGTATTGCCTAATGGCCATAAATCTTTACTATTTATAGCAGATAATAATTTTTTTCCGTTTGAAAAAGCACAACTGTTATTATTTGAAGTGGTGGAATAAAAAGTGCTGAACAAGAAAAAAATAGTTGTTATATTTATTGCTCTAATAATCTTTATTAACTAAAACTTTTAGAATAAATTTTTTACAATGAAATTATCAGTAATAAAAAAAATACTACTGCTTTGCGCTTTCTTCTATTTGCCTTTTACCAGCATGGCCTGGGGCGTATTAGGGCATCGTATAATTGGACAAATTGCCGACAGCTATCTTACAAAAAGTACAAAAAAAGCAATTGCAGAAATTTTAGGAACAGAGTCGGTTGCTATGGCAAGCAACTGGCCCGATTTTATAAAGTCGGATCCAGCGTATAATTATTTATCTAACTGGCATTATATAAATTTAAAAAGTGGCCTTAGTTACGATAGCGTAAAGGCGTTTTTAGCTACAGATACTGCAACAGACGCTTACACCAAAATAAATTTTTTAGTTGCCGAATTAAAAAATAGAAATTTGGAAAAAGAAAAGAAAATACTTTATCTGCGGTTACTGATACATATTGTTGGCGACATACACCAGCCACTGCATGTGGGCAGGCTGGAAGATTTAGGCGGTAACAGGATAAGAGTTTTATGGTTTAGGGATTCTACAAATTTGCATACGCTGTGGGATACGCATCTTATAAATTTTCAGCAATTGAGTTATACAGAATATGCAACAGCCATTAATTTTACAAATAAAGATCAACGCAACAGTTTACAGCAACAGCCACTTACCGAATGGCTATTTGAATCGTACCAGATTGCAGATAAAATTTACGGAGATATAAAAACGCCCAATCAAAAATTAGAGTACGCCTATAATTTTAAATATGTGGATATACTAAACAACCAATTATTAAAAGGTGGTATAAGGCTGGCTGGTTTGTTGAATGAAATATTTCGGTAGGAATGCGCCTGTGGCGCATTCTATCTGAACGTGCCGTAAAGGCACCTTCCTATGTTAATAACCCCTTACATTTTTCCCTTCCATATAATTCATAAATGCTTTATTGCAAACCCTGTTGCCGCCGGGTGTAGGATAGTTGCCGGTAAAATACCAATCGCCGGTATTGGTGGGGCAGGCTTCATGCAAACTTTCAATGGTTTGGTAAATAACCTGTATAGGAATATCAATATCTTTTGGAGTAATTAATTCTGCAATTTTTTTGCTCATTTCTTTTAATGCAAATGGCTTATAAATTTCACGAACTACATTTTCGGTATGCAGCTGATTATTGCGCTGTAACTCTTTGCATCTTTCTAAAGTATCAGTTAAAATATGTTCCTGTTTAGTATCATGCAGTAATTCAATAGCGGCTCTAAAAGCAATAAAATCTCCCAGTTTGCTCATATCAATACCATAACAATCGGGGTAGCGTATTTGCGGAGCCGAAGAAACTATAATTATCTTTTTTGGCTGCAGCCGGCTTAGCATACGAATAATACTTTCTTTAAGTGTAGTACCTCTTACAATACTGTCATCAATAACGACCAGCGTATCTTCATTTTTTTTAACGGTGCCGTAAGTAATATCATATACGTGTTGCACCATTTCGTTTCGGCTGCTGTCTTCGGTAATAAAAGTACGGAGCTTAACATCTTTTATAGCAATTTTTTCAAACCGTATCTTACGGGTTATCATTTCGGTTAACTGCTCTTCATCAAAATCTTTTCCCCAGCTGGCAATGCGTTCTATTTTTATCTTGTTTAAATAATCTTCTGCTCCTTTTAATAAACCATAAAAAGCAGTTTCGGCTGTATTAGGTATAAAAGAGAAAATAGTATTTTTTAAATCGTACTTAATAACTTTTAAAATAACATCGCTTAAATTATAACCTAACGCAATTCGCTCCCTGTAGATTTTTTCATCGCTGCCACGGCTGAAATAAATACGCTCAAAACTGCAGGCCTTTCTTTCTTTTGGTTCTAAAATTTCTTCAATGGTATAACTGCCATCTGCTTTTACAATTAATGCATTGCCGGGCATTAATTCCTGCACTTCATTTTCACCCACATTAAAAGCAGTACGTATAGCAGCTCTTTCGCTTGCTGCAACAATTACATCATCATTTATATAATAGTAAGATGGACGGATGCCATGTGAATCTCTCATTACAAATGCATCGCCATTGCCAATTAATCCGCTAAAATTAAAACCACCGTCAAATAAAGGCACGGCTTTTTTTAAAACTTTAGCAATATCCATATGACCCGGAAATGCTTCATCAGCTTTTACAATAAAATGATGCACTACTTCCATCATGGCAGCAAGATCACTCTGGCGCTGAAACACACCCGGATCAATATTTACCAGTCCGAATAATTCTTCGGTATTAACTAAATTAAAATTGCCGGCCAGTGCTAAATTTCTTGCAGGTATGGTGTGGCGTTTTATAAATGGGTGACAAAACTCTGCATTGTTTTTCCCCTGTGTACCATATCTTAAATGCCCCAGCAAAACTTCTCCTAAAAAATTAACGTGGCCTTTCATCAAACCCGGGTGGTTTTTAATATCGGGCTGATACTTTTCTATTTCATTTATTTCTTTTCCAATCTGACTAAAAATATCGGCAATGGGCTGGTTGGCACAACTACGCAGGCGGTGTAAAAAAGGGTAACCAGGTTCGGTATTTAATTTTACGGTAGCAACACCTGCACCATCCTGGCCACGGTTATGCTGCTTTTCCATAAGCAGGTACAGCTTGTTAAGCCCATACATTACCGTACCATATTTTTGTTGAAAATGACTGAAGGGCTTGCGGAGGCGAATAAAAGCCAGGCCGCATTCGTGTTTAATTTCTTCGCTCATGATTAGGAGTGAGGCGCAAAGTTAATGCATTGCAAAACAGCGGCAAACTAAAATCAAAGCTGATGATGTGAAATAAAAATATTGCTTCAAATATTATTAAGATTGATAGCGTGTAAAAGAGAAGCTGTTATCCTCACCCTCGAGACAAGAGGGTCGCTGCCATTAAGGAGCACAAAAAAGCCTATGCAAAAAAATGCAAAGGCTTAAATAAATTAAAGCTGTAGGGGGAGGGATCGAACCTCCACGAGGCAGTTAGCTGCAGTACAAAGTTCGGTGGTCGACCCCGGTCGCATCGGTATTGCTACTAATACGGCTCTATGCTGCGTTTATCCTGTTATCCTCACCCTCGAGACAAGAGGGCATGTCTGCCAAAAATTTCATCACCCCACAATTTTTAAGAACTTGATAGTGCAAATCTACACTTTTAACCATTACTTTAAAAATAATTCATAAAAAATTTGGAAAATATAGAAATAATTCAAATATTTGTGTGTTATATTGAAATTAAACTAAAATAAAAATTAAAGATGGCTGCTAAATTGAATCTTGACAAATTAGATCTTCAGATTATCCACGAGATGATGGAAACTGCAGAAATATCTTATGCTGATCTTGGAAAAAAATTGTTTGTCAGCGGAGGTACCATACATGTGCGTATAAAAAAGTTGCAGGAGTTTGGTATTGTTAAAGGTACACGATTAAATGTAGATTTAAGACAACTGGGTTACGACATTACCGCATTTGTTGGTATTTACTTAGAGAAAAGTTCTTTATACGATAGTGTTGCAAAAGATTTAATGCAGATACCGGAAATTGTAAGGCTGAATTACATTACTGGTAATTACAGCATGTTTATAGAAATAGTTTGTAAAGATATTAACCAGCTGAGAAATGTTTTGCATGATGAATTGCAAAAAATAAAAGGGATTGAACGAACTGAAACTTTTATTTCTTTAGAAGAAGGCTTTAGCAGAAATGTGCAGGTGGCACCGAAGGAGTAAAGCAGCTCAGGCCCCTCCTATCCTCCCAGGAGGGGAGGGAAATGAAGAAGAATAAAGCGAAGATTAATTTTACAAAAAAAAATTTGTTGAAAAAAAAGCAAGCCTAAAATATTTTAGTGCTTAAAGTCCTCCCTTCCGGGGAGGATTTAGGAGGGGCTGGTTCTCACATCCACCGCATCCCTCAACCCATTGCCTAATAAATTAAAAGCAAGCACCAATAACATTATAGCAAATCCGGGTATTAAAGCCAGTAAAGGATTATGAGTAATAATGAAATTGTAATTCTCCTTTATCATTAAACCCCAGCTGGGCTGAGGCGGTTGTACACCAATACCCAAAAAACTTAAACCGGCTTCTACAATTATAGCAGTTGCAAAATTGCTGGCAGCAATAACTAAAATTGGCCCCAGTATATTGGGTAAAATATGTTTAGCAATTATTCTAAAATTGGTGTAACCCAAAGCTTTTGCCGCTTGTACAAACTCCAGTTCTTTTATGGCCATTACCTGCCCACGGACCAAACGGGCCACACTAACCCACATGGTTAGCCCAACAGCAATAAATATTTGCCAAAACCCTTTGCCCATAGCCAAAGTAATGGCAAAAACCAAAAGTAAAGTAGGAATACTCCAGGTAACATTTACCAGCCACATTACCACTTCATCTATCCAGGCTTTAAAATAACCTGCAATTGAACCTAAAATAATACCCAATGTTAAGGAGATAAGCACTGCAATTAAACCAACCGCTAAACTTACCCTTGTGCCAATAATTAAGCGGCTTAAAATATCACGGCCAAATTTATCGGTACCCAGCCAGTATTTTTTAACAATAATATTTTGTGTAGTAAAATTTTCCGGATGCTTATTAGTAAGCTGATTAACCGAAAAATATTGAACCACTGAAGTATCCTCATCAATAAATTTATTTATAAAAAGACTGTCGTTTTTTACAGCATAACCACTTACAGGAATTAAACGGTAATTATTTTTTTTGCCGGATAATAAAATAGTAAACCAATTTTCATAGCTGCTGTTTTTAAAATCTGGAACTTTTAAAAACTGTTGTGTATATCCCGGTTTCTTTGCCTGTATCTCCACATTTTGTAAATCGGCATTGGGAGAATTATCAGGAGCAACTAAATAACCAAACATTGCCAGAAGCACAGCAATGCAGATAATGAACAAACCAAACAAAGCGCTTTTATTTTTTTTAAGCCGCTTCCAGGTTTGCTGGTTATAAGAAAGAGATTGCTGCATAATGTAAAAGTAGCAAGAATAATAAGTAAACCCTAAACATCTAAACCATCAACTTCTGCACTAATTTAATTCCAGCACATCATTAGTCCATTCTCTTATTTCCTGGCAAAGTATTTCATAATCTTCCCAGCGTTTTCCAAAAGTGGGCAATAGCTCTTTTAATTTTAATTGCCAGTCATCACTTTCAAAACTTTCTTTAAAACAATTTTTTAAAACATTTATCATTACTGCAACTGCTGTTGAAGCACCGGGAGAAGCACCCAGTAAAGCGGCTAACGATCCATCGGCAGCACAAACTAATTCGGTTCCAAATTCCAATACGCCACCTTCTTTTTCATCTTTTTTAATTACCTGCACCCGCTGCCCTGCAATTACTAATTCCCAGTCTTCCATTTTTGCATGAGGATAATATTCTTTCAACGCATTCAACCTGTCTTCGGCAGATTGTGTAACCTGTTGAATTAAATATTTTGTAAGCGGCAAGTTGTGCCAGCCTGCAGAAAGCATCGGCACCATATTATGCCACTCCATACTTTTAGGTAAATCGAAATACGAACCATTTTTTAAAAACTTAGTACTAAAACCTGCAAAGGGGCCAAAGAGCAATTCTTTTTTTCCATTGATGATTCGTGTATCTAAATGCGGCACACTCATAGGTGGTGCATTTACACCGGCTTTGCCATAAACTTTTACATCATGCTGTTGAATAATATTTTCGTTGGTGCAACGCAACCATTGTCCACTAATGGGAAAACCGCCATAACCTTCTGCTTCTTCAATATCCGATTTTTGTAATAATGATAACGACCCGCCACCTGCGCCAATAAAAACAAAATCGGCATTCATTTTTATTTTATCATCATTCAATAAATTTTTTACAGATAATTTCCATTTTCTATCATCCTGTTTTTCCAAATCTCTTACCTCGTGATTTAAATACAACGTTACATTTTTTAAACTTTCTAAATGTGCAAACATGGCATCAGTGAGCAATCCAAAATTTACATCGGTACCCAAGTCCATTTTTGTAGCGGCAACATTTTCTGCAGGGTATCTTCCTTCCATAACCAAAGGCATCCAGTTTTGCAATTGCTTTGCATCGGTGGAAAACTGCATGCCATTGAATAAAATATTTTTTGTGAGCGCATCAAAACGATTTTTTAAAAAAAGTACATTCTCATCGCCCCAAACAAAACTTAAATGTGGTACATGATTGATAAAATTTTTTGGAGATGAAATATATTTTTGCTGCACCAGGTAAGCCCAAAACTGTTTCGACATTTCGAACTGCGATGCAATTTTTAAAGCTTTGCTGATATCTATTGTACCATCTTCTTTTACCGTGGTATAATTTAATTCGCAAAAGGCAGAGTGGCCGGTGCCGGCATTATTCCATGCATCGCTGCTTTCTTCGGCAGGTTTGTTCAACCTTTCAAAAATAGTGATTGAAACATCGGGCATTAATTCTTTTAAAAATATAGCCAGGGTTGCACTCATTATACCTGCGCCAATTAATACAACCTCAGCACCCATGTTATTCTTAAAATTCATCTTATTTATTTTACGTTTCTATCTTTCCATTTATAACTTCCGAATTTACCCAGCCAACCTGCAATAACCGTATAGAGAATATGGGAAGGCTGCATCAAAGGAAATAACCATAACAGCGTTTGTTTATTAAAGAATTTTGCAACAGGAAATAAAAAAAATAGTTCTGTAATTATTTTTAAAAACAGTAAAAACAACCATGCACCAAAAGTTGAATATTGAATGTTGAACATTGAATATTGAATATTCATTATCAAAGCCAAAATTGGTAATATCACCAACAACATGTTAAAAAAATAAACCACCAACAACACCCCAAAAATTCTTTTATCATCGTATTTATCCGCCTTGCTTGCCCATCGGATGCGTTGGTTAAAAAACTCTGCAATAGTTTTTACAGGTGCGGTATGTACAATTACGTCCTTGCTTTTTAAATAGGCTATACCATAAGGATATTGTTTATAAATTTTATGCATCAGCAGCATATCATCGCCGCTGGCGATATTATCAACACCTGAAAAACCATTTACTTGTACAAATGCTTTTTTGGTGTAAGCCAAATTTGCACCATTACACATGCTGTGCATTTTTTTATATACTGCTGCGCCGGTTATTCCCTGCAGCGTCATAAAATCTACCGCTTGGAACATTTCTATAAATCGAAAACTGCAATCAATTGCAACAGGCATTACAATAAACTCCGTTTTTTTTTCCTGATAAAATGCAGCAATAGTTTGCAACCAGTTTTGCGGTACAAAACAATCGGCATCGGTTGTAACTATTAAATCACCTGTTGATTGCTGTACAGCAATTTCAATAGCTTTCTTTTTGTAAGAATTTATTGCTGCAGGCGCAACAAAATCTTTTAAAGAAATGAGTTTTACATTTTGTGATGCGTAACTTAAAATTATTTCGGTGGTGGTATCGGTAGAGTGATCGTCAACTACCAATACTTCAAATAAATGTTTGGGGTAAGATTGGTTAACTATGGAATCAAGGCAATTTTTTATATTTTCCGCTTCGTTACGGGCTGGGATGACGATTGATATTTTTGTGGTTGGTTGAAAATCTGAAATTGAAAATTTATAATCAGAGATTGACATCCAGCTTTGACGGTAGTAAATAATAAGTGAAAAATAAATGCCGAATAATATTATTGAAATGAAGACTAAAGCCTGTTGCATATTGGTATGCCGTATCCCGCCAACTGCGGAACCGGTTACACAAAAATAAATTTTTACGGGTCAAAATAATTATTATCTTTGTTTAGTTGCATAAACAACTATATGCCCAACAACCAATTTAAAAAAGGCGAACTCTACAGCTTTATTACCGGCAAGGCAAGCACTGCAATTGGGCGGCGTTTGCAAAAAAATTTTAAGCAGGCTAATATTGAAATAACGATTGAGCAATGGAGTGTGTTATATCATTTATGGAAAACTGATGGCATGAGCCAGCAGCAATTATGCGATTTTACATTTAGAGATAAACCCAGTATTACAAGACTGGTGGATAACCTGGAGAAAATAAAATTAGTAAAGAGAAATGCATCGAAAGAAGACAGGCGGATAAATATGATTGTGTTAACCGATGAAGGAAGAGAGCTGGAAGAAAAATGTATGGAAGTTGCTAATACCACTTTAAACGAAGCTTTGCAGGGTGTTACCAATGGGCAAATTGAAATAGCGAAGGAAGTTTTGCAGATGGTGTATGATAACCTTGCCCCCTAAATCCCCCGAAGGGGGACTTGACCTTAGCGAAGATTGAAATGTAAAAAGAGCTATAAATAATAACACTCTAGTTCCCCTTTAGGGGTTAGGGTTTTAAAACAAATTTTATGAATACAACAACTTCAACCACTACACTCCTTAAAGGCGGCGAATGGTTAATTAAAGAAAGCAATGCTTTTGAAACTTTTACTCCCGAAGATTTTAACGAGGAGCAACTGATGGTAAAAGATATGTGCCTGCAGTTTTTAAATTCGGAAGTGCTGCCCATTGTGGACAGGATTGATAAAATGGAAGCAGGCCTGATGCCATCACTAATGGTAAAAGCAGGTGAGCAGGGTTTATTGGGTGCAAGTGTGCCCGAGGCTTTGGGCGGACTTGGAAAAGATTTTATTACTTCTACTTTAGTAAATGAAGGCCTTGGCGGTGGTTTTTCTTTTAGTGTGGCTATTGCTGCACACACCGGTATTGGTACATTACCCATATTATATTTTGGCACAGAGGAACAAAAGAAAAAATACATTCCAAAATTGGCCAGCGGCGAATGGAAAGGTGCTTATGGACTAACGGAGCCGAACAGCGGCAGCGATGCATTAGGTGCAAAAACAACTGCAGTGCTTAGTGCCGATGGGAAAAATTATATTTTAAACGGGCAAAAATGCTGGATCACTAACGGAGGTTTTGCAGATGTTTATACGGTGTTTGCAAAAATTGACGGTGATAAATTTTCTACGTTTATTATAGAAAAAGGAATGGAAGGTTTTACGCAGGGCCCCGAAGAACATAAGATGGGTATTAAAGGATCTTCAACGGTGCAATTATATTTTCAGGATTGTAAAGTGCCGGTTGAAAATTTATTGGGAGAAATTGGTAAAGGCCACATTATTGCATTCAACATTTTAAACATTGGCCGGTTAAAATTATGTGCTGCTGCTTTGGGCGGCGCAAAAATGTCGGTAACAGATTCTATTGTATATGCAAAAACAAGAGAGCAATTTAAAACAGCCATTGCAAATTTCGGTGCTATAAAATATAAACTGGCAGAAATGGCTGTACGCATTTTTGCAAGTGAAAGCGCTTTGTACCGCACCAGCAAATGGGTTGATGATAAAGAAATTGAAATGCAAAATGCTGGTAAACCTTTTAACGAAGCGTTATTAGGAGCCGCAGAAGAATTTGCAGTAGAATGTGCTATTTTAAAAGTACATGGCAGCGAAGTGCTGGATTATGTTGTAGATGAAGGGGTACAAATACATGGGGGCAATGGTTTTAGTGATGAATACTCGGCCAGCCGAGGTTACAGGGACAGCCGCATTAATCGTATTTACGAAGGCACCAACGAAATTAACCGTTTGCTTACCGTTGATATGATTTTAAAAAGAGCCATGAAAGGTAAATTAGATTTAATGGGGCCAGCCATGGCTGTTAGTAAAGAGCTAATGAGTATTCCTGAATTTGGTAATGATGATGAAAGTGCATTTGCAGCTGAGCGCAAGACAATTGTAAATATGAAAAAATGTATTTTAATGGTTGCAGGTGCTGCTGTGCAAAAACTAATGATGAAGCTGAATGACGAACAGGAAATACTGATGAATATTGCTGATATGGCTATTGAAACTTTTGAAGCCGAAAGTACTTTGTTACGTGTAATAAAAATGGCAGATAAACAGGGCGATGCTCCTGCGCAACTACAAATTGATATGATGCGCTGTTATTTAAATGACGCAGCAGATAAAGTTAACAAAGCCGGTAAAGAAGCAATTAATGCTTTTGCCGGGGGCGATGAGCAACGCATGATGCTGCTGGGTTTAAAACGTTTTACAAAAACTGCACCTTTTAACAGCAAAGATGCCAGGAGAAGAATTGCAGATAAGATGATTGCAGAGAATAAATATCCTTGGTAATATTTTAATAACTGATTACTTTTTAGTCATTGCCTAAAGCAATGACTTTTTTTTAGCAAATAATTTTGCACTTATACTTTAATTTCTGTTTAACTTTCAGTAATGAAAATTACCCTTACATTTCTGCTTTTATGTACTGCATGTATTGCATATTCTCAAACAGTTGATAAGCCTTTTATAAAATTGGTGGAGCCCGGCAAAGAAAAAAATGCAGTGCGATCGTCACGTAATTTTTTAATTGGCAGTACCTGTAAAAGCTGCAACCTTACCATAAATGGCAATCCTGTAAAAGTTTTTGCTACGGGTGCATTTGCTTACGAAGTAAATTTACAACCTGGTGATACCGCATTTAATTTAATTGCATTTGCAACACCCGATAAATCTGTCAATAGAAAAATTATTTACAACTACACTTTACCTGCGCCGCCGGATACGGTTAAGGTTTTAGATATTGCCAGCATAGAAACTTTTCCCGAAGGAAATTTACTGCTGCAACCCGGCGATAAAATAAAATTCAGGATAAAAGCTTTAAAAGGATGCACAGTTATTGCAGGAAAAAATATTAAGCTGTACGAAATGCCGGTTGCAATGCCCGGTATTTACCAGGGGGAATATGTAATAAAAGAAACAGATAGCTTTTTGATGGAAAAAATTCCGGTTACCATTGCAGATTCAACAGGTAAGACTGTAACTAAGCAAACTAAAAATACCATCTCCATGTTTTCTCCTTTTAATCCAACTATTGCTGTTACAAAAGGAAGATTGGCACATTTACTTTTTGGTTTGGGAGAAGACAGATTGGGCGGCGCAAAAATTGGTTATGTAGATTCGATGGTGCAATTAAATATTGTGGGCAAGGTGGATACCAAATATAAAGTGCAGCTAACAAAATACCGTACGGCATTTATTGATGATGATTTAATAAAATTTTTACCTAAAGGAAATTTTACACCTGAATCGCTTACCAGTAGTTTAAGAGCCTACGGCGATTCGCTGTATGATTATGTTACGGTAGGTTTGTTTGCAAGATTACCTTATCAGTCTTTTCAATTAATTAAACCTTCAAAAATTGTGATAGATATTTTTGGTGCAACTAACAATACCAACTGGATAACTCAATTGGAAAATGTAAAAGAAATAAAAAATGTTTATTACGAACAAAACGCCGAAGATATTTTCAGGGTTACAATAGAATTAAAACATCCGCAGCATTGGGGCCATCAAATTTATTACCGTGGCAATAATTTAATTATAAAAATAAAAAGACAACCAGAAAATTTATCATTGAATAAATTAACCATTGCTGTTGATGCTGGCCATGGCGGCAGCAATACCGGCGCAGGTGGGCCAACTGGTTCATCAGAAAAAATGCTTACGCTTGCTGTGGCACTTAAGCTGCAAAAAACTTTAGAACAACAGGGTGCAAAAGTTATCATGAGCAGAACAACGGATAAATTTTTTGATAACAAAGAACGAATCCTATTTTACAGGGATAGTATGCCCGATCTGTTGATCAGTATACATTTAAATTCTGCTGGCGACCCGATTAGGGTTAGCGGCACCAGCACTTTTTACCGCTATATTGGTTTTAGAAATTTAAGCCACGATATTTATAAACGTATGCTGGAACTGGGATTGAAAGAATATGGCAACACCGGCAGTTTTAATTTTATGCTTAACAGCCCTATTGAATACCCCAATGCATTAGTAGAAACTTTATTCATCAGCAACCCCGAAGACGAAATGAAAATACTGGACGAAAATTTTCAACAGCAAATTGCAGATAAGATTGTATTGGGGGTAAAGGATTTTTTGGAAGGATGTAAGAACGCAGATAATTTGTAACAGTTTTGTTTGTAACAACTTTGTTTGCTGCATTTTTATTCTTATAAAATATAAAAAAATTGCAATGAGGAAAAACAATTTTGGAAAGATGAGGAATATGCATATTGCCTCTACCATATTATTATTATCTTCTTCTCTGCAATTAGCTGCACAAAAAAGTGAAATTGTTTACAGAGAAAAAAATGATTCCACTCAAAATTATTACATGGCTTTATTACCCGACTCAACATCAAAAGGCCTTTTATTAATTATTGGTGGTTTTTGTGCATCACCGGCCGTTGTAATTAACGAAACAACACTTCCCGTAACTGCATGCAAAGCAGGTTATACGGTAATAATTCCTGCTTTATATAATTGCGACAGTATTAACAGCAATGCAATTGCTCAAAAAAGATTGATTGAAATAATTCCGGAACTAATAAAAAAGTATAACATTCCTGCAAATAAATTTATTATTGGCGGGCAATCTATGGGTGGCCACCAGGCTTTATTTTATGCAGAACAGGCTTTTAAACTGAATGATAAAAATATCATTAAACCTGATTTGGTTTTTGGTGTTGACCCACCATTAAATATGAAACGTTTGTGGAATAGTTTTATACATTCGGTACAACTTAATTTTTCGGATGTTGCTGTTGCAGAAGCTACCGAACAATTAAGAAGGTTTAAAATTTTATATGGAGGAAGCCCATCACAGAACCCCAAAAAATACGAAGCCTTTTCATCTTACTTTGCCGATGCAAAAGACGGAGGTAATGCAAAATATTTAAAAAATGTTCCGGTAAGGCTTTATTGCGATCCGGATATTAGCTGGATAATTGAAAAGAGAAGAGGCAGTGCTGAATTTATGAATATGTCAGATTTATCAGGCTGCATTTCTCAACTTAAAATTTTAGGCAACAATAATGCTGAGTTTATAAATTGTTTAGGTAAAGGTTTTAAACCTGACGGCACAAGGCATCCACATTTTTTTTCTATGCTGGATGCAGATGAATTTGTGCTATGGGCAAATAAAATGTTTTATAAAAAATAAATATCATTTCAGCAACTCCAGTACCTTCTGCATTGCATCCTGGTTAAAATTATTTTTAAAAGATAACATGATATCTCTTTTCTCTCTTGCAGTTAAATGAAAATTAAGTGCGGCACCCTGTTCTTCTTTTTCGGGTACATACATAAACGTTATGCGGTGCAATACGGAATCTAATTCGTCGTGCATGTAACTGTATTTTTCAGTTTCAGAATAATCCTGCAGCTTGAACCAGTTATGCTGCAGCATAGTGGCAGGTTTAACTAATACATCTGTCATGCCAACACTTTCAAAAGGCTGTTGCCAGTTATCTTTTGTACGATCCCTCATTTGCAGAATTAATATACCGCCGGTGTTTTGTGTTAACCAGTCTTTAAAATTTTCTATAAAACGAAGACTGGTTTCCTGGCCAAAATTATCACGTAAGCCTGCATCCATCACATCAATAACGGGCAGGCTTGGCAGCCAAACATTGGGTAACACATAAGGGAAAGTTGCATTCATCCTCAATACCGTAAGTAACCGGATATTTTGCGGATCTTGTTTTGCGAACAGCGCATTAAAATCAACGGCATCGGGGCTTACAGAGGTATCATTTGCATACAGCAACGGCTTCATCATAAAGCTTAAAGGCTGCGATGCAATCATCATTTTTCTTCCATCACGGGAAATAGTACTGTTAAAAATTATCAGCGGAACTTTTGCTGCTTTTTCATCTGCCGCAAAATCTTTTATTTGAGTATTAAATAACCCGGCACTGTTTTCATTTAATTTTTGTTCAAAGGCATAACCCCTGTCTTTTACATATTTATAATTGCCTACTGTAAATTTTTGTGCAGGAGAAAAAATATCTCTTGCCAGCATAGATGAAAAAACGGGGTTCAACAGATCTTCGGCAATATTATTGGTTAAGTTGGGATGATGCAGGTTTTGTTTTATAGCAGCAGTTAAATTATTTCGGTACAACTCACGGTAATAGGTGGCCGCAAGCATACCGCCACTGGCACCACTTATGAGCATGGTGTGCTGCATTAATTTTCCATTGGTAATACTGTCTAACTGCTGCAGCGTATTCATTACAAAAGTGCCGCTGCGTAAACCGCCGCCGCTAACATTAATAAAAATCATTACCGGCTTTGGGCTGGTTTGTTTCTTTTTCCAGTTTTCTAAAACTTCAAGCATAACGGCTTTATCTGCAGCAATTTTACCTGGGGTACATAATTGCAATAATGATTGTTTACCATAAACCGGCCTTTCATCTTTATTGGTATAATTTAAACCGTATGCTTTGTTGCGGGGGTCAATAATATCGTTTTCGTATAAAATATCTACAAAAAAAATAAGTACAATCATAAAAGGTAAACTCCAGCTTTGTAAAAAATAAGTAAGGGCACCAATAAAAGCCGTCATTACTGCAAAAAAAATAAAAATACTTGCGGCTGCCGGTACCTGAAAAATTTTACCATCTAAAAAAAAGCCAATGACAGCTAAAAAAATAAAAGCCAGTACAATACTTATTATTGCAGAAATATGATGGCGCTTAAATATCATATCCAAAAAATCCTGGCTGTAGTGCGATACGTTCCTCGCTTTTCTAAGACGAAATCTTCCCGTAAAATAATAACCCACCTTCATTCCAAATCCTTCTTTTTGCGGATTTTCGGTAGGATTATATGACTGGTTAAATTCTTTTGGATTGCCGATAATGGGAACAATACTCCGGAGTATTGTTTTTTCGGCACCAAAAAAATATGCAAATGAAACGGCGAGCAATAGAATAAAACCACCAAGCATGCCGGCTATAACTATGGCAATTTCTCCCGCATTCATCAACTCTTTATTTTGATTAAAAGGTATTAATCTTATAAGATAAAATATAATAAATAACAGTGGCAGTACTGCATTATTAATGCAATATTTTAAAAATGGTTTTGATGTGGTGGCTAAAAATTTACAGCGTTTGCTGTGCAGAATAAAAGTGGTAATATTCCAGCTCATCATAAAAACACCCATAGCAATACCCACAATTGCAGCACCCAATGCATTTACATTACCTAAATATTCCGGTGCAAAAAATAAGGCATCGGCGCCAAAGTTTTTCATAAAGCCGCTGTTGATAGTGCTGCCCAGCACATACCAAAACACCAGCAACACCTGGTATTTTCTAAAATGAAGAATAAAAAGTTGTACAGGGAAAGAATAAAAAATATTATTCAACAACTGTTTCATATATGAGGCAGTTTTTAAATGTACTGAAAAACAAACGCACCAGTAAACAGGTTTGTTGTTATCGTATTAAAAAATAATTCTTTAATAATTATATCAGCTTGTCCGGTGTAATGGGCAATTGCCGAATTCTTTTTCCAGTAGCATTAAATACTGCATTAGCAATAGCTGCAGCTGAGCCAATTAATCCCACTTCGCCCAAACCTTTGGAGCCCATAGCATTTAAATACGGGTCGGGTTTGTTTACGAAAGTCACATCAATTTCGGGTACATCTGCATTAACAGGAATGTGATAGCCTGCAAAATCGTTGGCAATTATTCTTCCATAACGATGATCAATTTGCTGCTCTTCCATTAATGCATGGCCAATACCCCAAACCACCGCACCTTTTATTTGACTGGCAGCAGTCTTTTCACTTACAATTTTTCCTGCATCAACACAACTAACAAAACGTTTTACACGTACCACACCTGTATATGCATGTACATGCACTTCGGCAAAATGCACTGCATAGGAATTAAAAGAATATTTTTTACTTTCATCGCCGCTTTCAGAAGCTTGGGTAATATCAATTTCGGTTACATTTTTGTTACGCAGCAATTGTGTGTAAGAAATTATAACAGATGGATTATTTTTTAAAGAAAGATTTTCATCTTTAAAAATTACGTCTTCAAATTTTACTTCCTTAAAACTGGTTTCTGTTTCAGTTGCTATGGTAAACAATTTTTTTGCAATCGCTACGCAAACATCATTAACAGCAGAGCCTACCGACGCTAAAGTAAAACTTCCGCCCTGCGCAGGCGCATCGGGTAAAGTGGAATTACCTAACTGAAATTTTATTTTTTCTTTGGCAATACCTAAAACATTATTTGCAATGGCCACCATTGCTGTTGCAGTACCAGGGCCCATATCGCTGGTAGCACTTTGCAGTAATAAATTTCCATTGCTGTCTAATTTACCTCTTGCACTTGCTTTTAAACGCCATGCACCCCATGTGCCCACGCCCATGCCATAACCCACCCACCAATCGCCATTTTTTGTACTTCGTGGTTCCTGCTTTCTTTTTTCCCAACCAAATTTTGTGGCGGCTGTTTGATAACACTCTTTTAAAAAATTACTCGACCAGGGCAAGCCACTGTCAATATCTTTTTCGGCATAATTTTTTAACCGCAATGCTACCGGATCCATTTTTAATGCATGCGCCAGTTCATCCATTGCAGATTCTAATGCAAAAGAACCGGTGGCTTCTCCCGGTGCCCTCATCCAAATGGGTGTAGCAAGATTTAAGGAAAGGGTTTTATATTTTGTTTGCAGGTTAGTAAAATTGTAAAGTGTTCTGGTAATGCCGGTACTGTTTTCGCCAAACGCTTCGTAAGCAGAAGTATTGGTGATGGCTTCGTGAACTGCACCAGTAATTGTTCCATCTGCAGCTGCACCCATGGCCACCCTTTGCCATGCCTGCGGACGGTAGCCCACCATAGTAAAAGCCTGTGGTCTTGTAATAGTCACTTTAACCGGGCGGCCTAATTTTTTTGCGGCAATAATCGCCGCAAATGTATGTGGCCACACTCTAAGGCCACTGCCAAAACCGCCGCCAATAAACTCCGCCTGTATTTTTACATTTTCTTTTTTAAGATTAAAGGCATTTGCAATAGTACCCTGCACATCTTTCACTGCATGGTTTTTATCATACACGGTCAGTTTATCATCGCCTTCCCACACAGCAATGCTGGCATGCATTTCTATAGTGCTGTGTACTTCTACTGGTTGTGCATATTCCTGCTCAATTTTTATGGTGCCGTTTTTCCATGCATTGGCATCGCCTCTTGTTTTATCTTCTTCGTATTTTGTAGTTTTTTCTTTTTCAACTGCTGCAGTAAAGTTGGTAACGTGTGCTGCTTTGCTGTAAGTAATTTTTACAAGCCCTGCTGCATATTGCGCCTGCTCTAAATGACCGGCTACAACTAACGCCACTGGCTGGCCGTTACTAAATATTTCATTGCTGTAAAAGATGCGTAAGCCCAGTTGTGCTTCTTTGGCTTTCTTTTCATCACTAAACTTTTCAAGGGCAATAGTATTTTCGTGGGTGATAATATCAATTACACCGGGGGCATTTTTTGCTTCTTTTACATCTATTGATTGTATTGTTCCCTTTGCAATAGTGCTGCCCACCAATACGCCGTACACCAAATTTTCAATTACATATTCTGCAGCAAACTTTGCAGTGCCGGTAACTTTTTGTTTGCCATCAACCCTGTCATCGGCTGTTGGCGTATGTAAATTATCATTATCAAAAAAGCCCATGGTAATTTTTTTAGAGATTAATAATTTTATGCCATTGCATTTTTCAATGCCAGCTCAATACCATTCTGCAGCATTTTTATTTTAAAACCATTGTGTTGTAAAGGCTTTGCGTTTTTAATGGCAATTGCTGCAGCCTGTTTAAATATTTCTTCGGATGGTGTTTTACCTGTTAAAAATTGTTCTGCTTCATACAAACGCCAGGGCTTGTGAGCTACGCCGCCTGCTGCAATTGTTGCAGCTTTAATTTTTCCACCTTCAATATACAAACCAACTGCAACAGAAACCAGTGCGAATGCATAAGAAGCCCTGTCACGTATTTTTAGGTAATGAAAATTTTTATTGAAATTATTTTTAGGGATAACAATTTTTGTAATTAAACTTCCTTTTGCAAGGTTGTTATCTTTATCGGGTGTGTTGCCCGGCAGGCGGTGAAAATCTTTAAAAGGAATACTGCTTTCTTTGACATCGGTTTGTACCACAACTTTTGCATCTAATGCAGCCAGTGCAATACAAAAATCGCTGGGGTGAACTGCTACACAATTTTCGGATGCACCAAAAATTGCCGACATCCTGTTTAATCCTTCCTTAGCACCACAACCACTTCCCGGCTGCCTTTTATTGCAGGGCATAGCAACATCATAAAAATAAGGACATCTTGTTCTTTGTAAAATATTACCACTGGCGGTGGCCATATTTCTTATTTGCGCCGAAGCGCCAGCCAGCAATGCTTTTGCAACTAAAGGATAATTATTAATAATTTCTGCATGCTCTGCAACAAAACTATTTAATGCTAATGCGCCAATACTAATGCTGGCAGTATCTGTCTTAATTTCTTTTATAGCAATTTGATTAATATCAATAACGTTGCCGGGCAAAGCAATTTCTTTCTTCATCAGATCCAACAGGTTAGTACCTCCTGCAATAAATTGTGACGCTGCATTTTTTTTGTAGCCTGTTTGTGCAGTTTTTATATCCGCCGCTTTTAAAAATATAAATGGTTTCATTGTGCAACTTCTTTTATAGCGTTAGCAATTCCGTTGTAAGCACCGCAGCGGCAAAGGTTGCCACTCATAAATTCTTTTATTTCTTCTTCATTTTTAGCATGACCTTCCGCAATACATGCCACCGCCGACATTATTTGCCCCGGTGTGCAGTAGCCGCACTGAAAACCATCGCATTTAATAAATGCTTTTTGCATCGGGTGCAGTTCATCTCCATTAGCCAGGCCTTCTATTGTAGTAATTTTATTTCCGTTTTGCATTACAGCTAATGTTAAGCAGGCGTTTATTCTTTTACCATTTATATGTACAGTACATGCGCCGCATTGCCCGTGATCGCAACCTTTTTTTGTGCCGGTTAAATGCAATTCCTCTCTTAATAAATCCAGCAATGTTGTTCGGGTATCTACTTTAAATTTTTTTTGTACGCCATTAATTTCAATTGATAAAGGCATTTGCTCCAGCTGGTAAGCATATTTTTCATCCAGCCTTTGTTTAGCAGCAGTATCTATCGCAGCAGGTATAACAGCTACAGCAGTTAGTGCTGCAGATTTTTTTAAAAAATCACGGCGGGAAGAACCGACCGGCAATTCTTTTTCTTCTCGATTAATCATACAAGGAGGTTAAGAGAATAAATAAAAGATTATCTCTTTCAAATATACAAATTTGATTTGCTAAAAAGCATTACTATTTTGTAACAGGAAAATTTAGCTGGTAAATATTTTTAAACCTACTTGCTGCCTGGTTTTATTTGCAGTAAAACCGCAACAGTTTGGGTAAGGGCTAATGCAGCAAGTAATAAATGAATGGGTTGTGCTACGGCAGGCATGTTGGCATAAAATAAAACTACACCTGTTATCATACTGAGCACAATAATTGCAGCCAGTACAAATATTTTATTTTTTATCGCCTGGATATTTCTGCAATGCCAGGCTATAAACAAAGCACTTACTAAAATCAGCCACGAAAAACTGCGGTGAATTAAAAATGCTACCGGACTTTGTGCCAGCCAGGTTTCTCTTTGTTCGTAATGCAGTGTTTTTGAAACATCATCAACATACATGCGTACCATTGTGCCCAATACACTTTGGCAAAACAAGAGTATTAAAAAAATAAATAGTAATTGTCTTACTTTATTGTCAACTCGTATTGAAAATAATTTTTTATTAAGAGAAAGTAATAACGCCAGTTGAACCTGCACTAATATTATTGCAAATAATAAATGAACAGAAATGCTTGCATGAGCAAGGTTTAATTTTACTACAACTGCGCCAAACAAACCGGTAAGTATTACAGTAACTAAAAAAGCAATGGCTAATTTGTAAGGCTTATTAAACTCTTTTCTTTTAAAAAATAACATTGCAAACTGAACCAGTCCAAAAAAACCTAAAAGCACTCCCAATAAACGGTTGATATATTCTATCCAGGTGTGCAGTGCATTAAAAGTGTGATCAATATCCTGTTTGCGTAAATATTTTTCAAAGTCGGCAGGCAGTTCGCTGGCATTGGTAGGCGGTATCCATTTGCCAAAACATTTTGGCCAGTCGGGGCAGCCCATACCGCTTTGTGTAGTGCGTACTACGCCACCGGCAATTATTACTAAAAAACAAAGAATAAAAGTGGCGAGTGCCCAGCGTTTGATATTACTCATAAATAGATGCCACAAATTTACTGCAGTAAAAATTGTTATCGGTAAACAATTAGTTTTTTATTCTTTTAGCAGATATTTGTTTAACAAAGATGCTGTTATCCCACTATCAAACTAAACTTACCGAAGCCGGCCTTGACGAAGCCGGACGTGGTTGCTATGCCGGGCCTGTGTTTGCGGCTGCAGTAATTTTACCTGCCGATTTTTTTCATCCTTTATTAAACGACAGTAAACAGCTTAAAGAAAAAGAAAGGGATTTGTTAAGGCCCGTAATTGAAAAAGAGAGTATTGCCTTTGCTGTAGCCTCAATTGATAATAATGAGATTGACAAGATAAATATTTTACAGGCAAGTTTTAAAGCCATGCATCTTTCTTTAGATAATTTAACAACAGTGCCGGAGTTTTTATTAATTGATGGCAACCGTTTTAAATCCTACAAAAAAATAAATCATCAGTGTATAATTAAAGGCGATGGTAAATATGCATCTATTGCAGCCGCAAGTATTTTAGCAAAAACCTACCGGGATGAATTTATGCAACAAGCCCATACCGCATTTCCTTTTTACGGCTGGGATAAAAATAAAGGCTACGGTACAGCGTTACACCGAAAGGCTATTGATGAAAATGGATTATGTGTACTGCACCGTAAAAGTTTTAATATTTTGCCCTACTCAAAAGAACAGGTAACGCTGTTATAATAAATACACCGGAGAATTAAAATACTATCCTAATAATTTTTTCGTTACTACCAGATAAAAATAATTTTATCTCCCATTAAACTTTTATTATCACCCACCGTCTATGTATGTATAAAACGTATTTATTCACCTTTATTTAAAAACTTAAAACAAATTTTATGAAAGCAACAGTATTAGCCGCAGCAGTAGTATTAGGTGCATTTTTTACAAGTGCAACTGCACAGGTAAAACCAAGTACAAAAAGCCAGCACCACCGCATTAAGCAAGGTGTAAAAAGTGGCGAGTTAACCAAAGCAGAAACAAAAAATTTGGTAAAAGATCAAAGAGAAATTCGCCAGGATGTAAAAGCTGCAAAAGCTGATGGTACAGTAACCGGCGCCGAAAGAAAAGACATTCGCCAGGATAAAAGACAGGCCAGCCGTAAAATCTACCGCAAAAAACACAATAAAAGAGATAGAAATTAATTTTTACCAGCTCAGATAGATAGAAAAAAAATTCCACCGTACAAAGTGGGATTTTTTTTATGCTTCCCACTCACCCAAACCCTGGCGTATAATTTCCCAGTTATCTGTTGTGCAATCCACAACAGTAGAACCTATCATGCCGCCACTGCCACCATCAATTACAAAATCAACCATGGCGCCAAATTTTTCCTGCATCACTTCGGGGTCTGTAAATTCTTCCACCATATCGCCGGGTAGCGAAGCACTTAAAATTGGGTTACCCAATGCATCTAAAATATGGCGGCAAATATTATTATCCGGTATCCTTAAACCCACAGTGCTTTTTTTACTCTGTAAAATTTTAGGTACCTGCTTACTGGCAGGTAAAATAAAAGTATAGGGGCCGGGCAAATAATTTTTAAGCATGCGGTAAAGCGGTGTATCAATACTTTTTGTGTAATCGCTAAGGTGGCTTAAATCCCTGCAAATAAAACTCAGCTGTGCCTTTTGCGGATCAATATTTTTTATTTTGCAAATCCGCTCTACGGCTTTGTGCTGCATAATATCGCAGCCCAGCCCGTAAATAGTATCGGTGGGATAAATAATTACGCCACCATCTTTAAGGCATTCGGCAACCTGCTTTATTAATCTAGGTTGCGGATCATCAGGATGTATTTGTATAAGCATATGCCCCTATCCCCTGAAGGGGACTGATTATGTTTTATTAAAATTTTGTTAAGCCTTATCGTTTCTTATACTAAAATTATAGAAAGATTTAAAGTCAGTAATAGTTATTTATTAATCAATATTATTTAATCTTCTTTATTGTTCTGCTTATACCTCCCTTTTGGGGAGGATAGGAGGGGCTTTTTATAAATTTACTGCCAATCATCTTATATTAATCTATTACTTTTGCACTTAAAATTATTTTACCCAAACATCTAACACTAACATTTAATTTATGGCACTTATTACCGTTGGCACCATGGCTTTTGATGCCATTGAAACCCCTTTTGGAAAAATAGATAAAATTGTTGGCGGCTCAGCAACTTATGTAGCTTATGCAGCCTGCAATTTTGTTACCCCTATACAGCAGATATCTATTGTAGGGTACGATTTTCCGCAGGAGGAAATGGACGAAATGAAAAGCCGTGGCATACAATTAGACGGTGTGGAAATTGTACCGGATAAAAAATCTTTTTTCTGGAGCGGTAAATATCATATTGATATGAACACCCGTGATACGCTGGTAACAGATTTAAATGTACTGGCCGATTTTAACCCTGTTGTTCCTGAAAGTTTTCAGGGAGCAGAGTTTTTAATGCTGGGCAACCTGATGCCTAAGTTACAAATGAGTGTGATTGACCAGTTAAGGGTGAGGCCTAAATTAATTGTAATGGACACCATGAATTTTTGGATGGATATTGCGATGGATGATTTAAAAGCAGTGTTGAAAAAAATTGATGTGCTTTTAGTAAACGATGGTGAGGCAAGGCAACTTAGCGGCGAATTATCTTTAGTAAAAGCAGCCCGTGAAATATTAAAGATGGGCCCTAAATATTTAATTATAAAAAAAGGTGAGCATGGTGCTTTGCTGTTTCACGAAAATCATGTGTTCTTCGCCCCGGCCCTGCCGTTAGAAGAAGTATTTGACCCCACCGGCGCAGGAGATACTTTTGCAGGAGGTTTTATTGGCCACCTTGCAAAAACAAAAGACATTAGTTTCGACAATATGAAAACTGCTATTATTATCGGCAGTGCTATGGCAAGTTTTTGTGTAGAAAAATTTGGCCCCGAAAGATTAAAAGAAATTACTAAAGAAGATATTGATACCAGGTTAAGTGAGTTTGTACAATTGGTAAATTTTGACATTGATTTGGTGTAACACATTATCAATACAAAAGTGAATTAAAGTATTTTAAACAAAAAATATGCTGGAAATAATTGCATTAATATTTATTGCAAAAGACATTAATAAAATAGCTATTCAAAAAGGTCTTAAGCCACTTGCATGGAAAATTTATGCCATTGCCTGCTGGTTTGTTTTAGAAATTATTGGTATTGCACTAGGGGTATTTGTTTTTAAACAAGTTGATCTTATTGAATTAATGTTTTTAGGATTGGTTTTTGCATTTGGAGGTTTTTTAATAATCCGTGCAATTTTATCAAATAAACCCGATAATACTTCCAGTGAAGATATTAACAGGATTGGTGTAGATGATTTAAGACCTTAAATTTATTCCCTATAAAATATTTTTCTTCTCTATGATAAAAAAAAATATTTTGCTGCTGGTATTAATTACTGTGTTTTGTAATTGCAGCTATGCACAACTTCGTATAGACAGTTTAGTTAACCAGTTAGGCGAAAAATATCCGCAGGAAAAAATTTACCTGCACCTGGATAAAAGTTATTATAATGCCGGCGAAACAATCTGGTTTAAAGCTTACTTAGCCGCTGATAACTTAATTAAACCATTAAGTAAAACGGTATATGCAGAGTTAATTGATGACAAAGGTTTTATTCTTCAAAAAAAAATAATGCCGGTTTATGCATCAGGCGCTGCCAGTAATTTTGATTTACCCGATACAATAAATTCTCCAAAACTATACATCAGGGCTTACACTTCGTGGATGCTGAATTTTGATTCTACTTTATTGTATGTAAAGCCGGTTCAAATAATTTCTTCTTCTGCTGCTGCAAAAAAATTACCGTCGCCAGTGGTTACATACAGTTTAACTCTTTTTCCTGAAGGGGGCGATATGGTGGAAGATATTGGTTGCCGCATTGCATTTAAAGCCACCGATCAGGAAGGTATTCCATTTTTTGTTAGCGGTAATATTGTAAACGAAAGTGGAAAAAAAATTAACTCTTTTACTGCTGCACATGATGGCATGGGCTTTTTTTTAATTATGCCTGTTGCAGGAGAAAAGTATAAAGCCATTTGGAAAGATAAAAAAGGGGTGCAGCATGAAACTGCTTTACCAGAAGCAAAAAAACAAAGTGTGTCGCTAAGCATTAGCAATACAACCGATACCATGCGTTATACTTTAAAGCGGCCACAAAATGCTGATGAAGTTTTTACTGCTTACACTGTAGTTGCGCAAATGCAGCACCAAATGATGTACAGTGCAAAAATAAATATGAAGAACAGAACAGAAGTTACTGCACCTATAGCAACCGAAAGTTTTGGCGACGGTGTTTTACAACTCACTGTTTTTAATGCCGCACAAATACCTGTTGCAGAACGGTTGGTATTTATAAATCATAACAATTATTATTTTGCTACCGACCTGCATGCGGTAGAAAAAAATATTACTAAACATGGCCACAACGCTTTGCAAATAGATGTTGGCGATACGTTACTCAGCAATTTATCCATTGCAGTTACAGATGCAGGCATTAACCCCATAACCGAGAATGAAGAAAATATTTTTTCAAATTTATTAGTTACCAGCGATTTAAAAGGCTACGTTTATAACCCTGCTTATTATTTTTCAAATGATGCAGATTCTGTAAAGCAACATTTGGATTTAGTGATGATGACCAATGGCTGGAGAAGATTTAAATGGGAAAATTTATTAGCGAAACAATGGCCTAAATTAAATTTTCCGGTAGATAATTATATTTCATTAAGAGGAAATATTTATGGTTTATCTAAAACCCAGCTTGCCGGAAAAGATTTAACAGCTTTGATTAAAACCAAAAATAAGAACAGTGAATTTTTGAGTATCCCCATTACTGCCGACGGGCAATTCAGGATAACAGGCATGTATTTGTTTGATACAGCAAAATTGTATTATCAAATTAATAATGATAAAGACAAAAAATTAACTTCAAGCGCCAGCTTTAAATTTGTAAATGAAATTGCGGCGGCTGCTTCGCCTTCTTCAAATTTACTTTCGTCGCTTTATTTTAATTTAAAAAGAGATAGTTCTTATTTGCAAAAAAACGCAAAGCTGGCAGCATTGCAGCGTTCGTTTTTAGAAAGTAATAAAACAAAAACATTAGATGCAGTAAGAGTTGTGGGCAAAACAAAATCGTTAAAACAAAAATTAGAAGAAGAATATACCTCCGGTTTTTTTGCCGGTGGCGATGGCTATACATTTGCGGTAGATGATGATCCGTTTGCAAAAACCGCCATTAGTATATTGGATTATTTAAGAGGCAAAGTTGCAGGTTTACAAATTGGCAGCGATGGCCAAAGCGCTACCTGGCGTGGCAGCAGCACCAGTATTTTTTTAGATGAAAATAATACTGATATTAGTTTGCTGCAATCGATACCAATGAGTAATGTGGCTTTAATAAAAGTTTTTCGTCCCCCGTTTTTTGGAGCATCAGGTGGTGGTGCCGGTGGTGCCATTGCAATTTATACAAAAAAGGGTGCCGATAATTCTGCTGTAAAAGGGTTGGACTTTACCAATATTTATGGTTACTCTGCCATTAAAGAATTTTACATGCCCGACTATGAAAAAACTACCACTCCAGATTTGCCCGACTACCGCAGCACACTTTACTGGAGCCCGTTTTTAATATTTGATAAAAAAACAAGGCGCATAAAAATTCCTTTTTATAACAGCGATAACTGTAAAAAAATAAGAGTGGTAATAGAAGGCATTAATCAGTTTGGACAGTTAACCAGAGAAGAAAAATTATTTGAATAGATTTTTAAATCAATAAAAAAAACCGAAGTCATAAGCTTCGGTTTTTTATTTGCAAATAAATTTTTATTCTGCTATGCCTTCCAGCGCAAGAAAAAATGCAAACTCTCTTGCCCGGTCTTTCAATGCTTTAAATCTTCCACTTGCTCCACCGTGGCCTGCTTCCATATTGGTATAGAGTAATAATTTATTATTATCAGTTTTCATTTCTCTAAGTTTAGCTACCCATTTTGCAGGTTCAAAATATTGTACCTGGCTATCATGCAGGCCGGTTGTTACCAGCATGTTGGGGTAGGCTTTCTTTTCTACATTATCGTAAGGGGAATAAGTCTTCATATAAAAATAACTTTCCTTATTGGCAGGGTTGCCCCACTCATCGTATTCGTTTGTGGTTAGAGGAATAGATGCATCACTCATTGTATTTATTACATCTACAAAAGGTACGGCAGCAATTACGCCATGCCATAAATCGGGCCGCATGTTTACCACTGCACCCATTAATAAACCGCCTGCACTTCCCCCGCTTGTATATAAATGTTCTTTAGTTGTAAATTTATTAGCCAGTAAAAATTCGGCACAATCAATAAAATCGGTAAATGTGTTTTTCTTTTTCATCATCTTACCATCTTCGTACCAGTAACGCCCCATCTCCTGCCCTCCACGTATATGTGCAATGGCAAAAGCAAAACCACGGTCGAGTAAACTTAATCTTGCTGCACTAAAGCTGGCATCCATACTTGCACCATAACTTCCGTAGCCATATAAATGTAATGGTTGCGTACCATCTTTTTTAAATCCTTTTTTGTACACTACAGATATAGGAATTTTTGTACCATCTTTTGCAGTAGCAAATAAACGTTCGGTAACATAATCGCTTACTGTATAGCCACCCACCACTTCCTGCTGCTTCATTAATTTTTTTTCTTTACTGCCCATGTTATAATCAAATACTGATGATGGCGTGGTTAAAGAAGTGTAATTAAACCGTACCACATCCGAATTATAATCGGGTGTATAAGCAAGGTTAGCTGTGTAAGCAGGTTCATCAAAATCAAGGTAATGGCTTTCGTTATTTTTTGTGTTGATGATATGCACCTGTGTTAAACCATTTTTTCTTTCGGATACAGCTGCAAAGTTTTTAAACACATCAATACCCTGAATTAAAATACTGTCGTTATGCGGCAGCATAGCTGCCCAGTTGCTGCTGTCGGTTTTATCTTCGGTGCAGGTTACTACTTTAAAATTCTTTGCATTTAAATTAGTGCGGATATAAAATTTGTCATTGGCATGATCCACATCATACAACACTTCTTTCATCCGTGGTTGAAATACTTTAAAGGCATCATCGGGTTTATTGGCATCAATATATTTGTATTCAGAAGACAGCGTTGCGCTTGAACCTATCAAAATATATTTATCCGATTTTGTTTTACCCACGCCAATATAATTACTGGGATCTTTTTCTTCGTATACTGTTTTATCACTTGATGCATCAGTACCCAGTTTATGTTTTTTTATTTTTTCAGATAAAAGAGTAATTAAATTTTTTGCGGTATAAAAAAATGTTTGGTTATCATTTGCCCATATCGCTTCGCCTTCTGTATTTGCAATTACATCTTTATAAACCTCTCCGGTTTCTAAATTTTTTACATAAATATTATACTGCCTTCTTGATAAAGTATCAATACCATAAGCCATTAATTTATTATCCATACTTATACTAAACCCAGTGGCAGAAAAATAATTATGTCCTTCTGCCATTTTATTTACATCAAGCAATACTTCTTCTTTTGCATCCAGCGTTCCTTTTTTTCTGCAATACACAAAATAATCTTTCCCTTCTTCCACCCTGCTGTAATAATAATAACCATTTTTAAAAACCGGTACACTTTCATCTTTCTCTTTTATCCTTGCTTTCATTTCGGTGTACAATTTTTCCTGCAGGGTTTTAGTGCCCGACATCATAGTATCGTAATATTTATTCTCGGCTGTTAAATACTCCACCACTTTATTACTGTCGGGCCCTTTTTTAAAAAAGTCATTCAGCCAGTAATAATTATCAATTCTTGTATCGCCATGTGCAGTTAATTCTTTAGGTTTTTTTTCGCAAACCGGTGCAGCAATACTGTCGGGCCATTTGTAAGCAGTTTGTTTCATTTCTGTTTGGTTGTTGCATGATGAAATGATTACAGCAGTTGTTGCAATAATCATTAGAGGTTTAAGTTGCATTAGGTTTAGTTTATGATGATGGAATTAATTTTTTATAGTACCCGTCTTCGGCGAGCTAACGCCTTGCCAGCACAATCGTATTCTTAAACTGCTTTTTCTTTCCTTCCAAATTAAAAATTTCGGTATAAATAATATAAATACCCACAGGCAGTTTTTGATTTTTTTCTCCCAATCCATCCCAGCGAAAATTACCTTTGCTGCCACATAAAGCATTACGATGTAAATTTCTAACCACTCTTCCTGCAGCATCAAATATAATAATATTGGCAACATAACCTGGCGAAGGAAAACTGTAATCAATGGTTGCAAAATCATCCATACCATCATTATCAGGCGAAACAATTTCTGGTGTAATTTTTATTTCTCCCTGAACGCCATCATTAATTTTGTATTGAGAATTTTTGTATGTAGGTGTGCCGTAACCAACACTTGTTGCTGCACTATGCCAGTTATCGGATTGTTGCGTGGGTGCGTTGTAATCAATTCTTTCCAACGCAACACCTTCCCGATTATCAATTAATTTAAAATGCCATTTTTCATCATACTCCAATTCATCAGTAACATTGCCCTGTGCATTTAAAATAATTACATTGCCTTTATCATCGTTAAAAGATGGCATGGAGGCAACAGTTACAAAGGCATCCATATTTTTTGTGATGAAATCTCTTTTAATAATTGCTGCATCTTCTGTTATCACCATAAAATCTTGTGGAAAAAATAAATAATTTTCTGCACTCAATGGTTTAATGCTGCTGATTACACCGGCAGTATTTCTGTTAGCAATATAAGTTTGTTTAAGGTCAAAAATTTTATTGCTGCGGTTATAAATTTCTACATAATCTGTTCCATTGCTTTTTGGGTTGAATAAAATTTCGTTGATAATAATATTTAAACTGTCTGCAATTTCTGTTAAGCCCACCCTTGCCATATTTTTTGCAGTAATCGCATTGCCTGCACAATCTGAAATAGCAGTTGATGTAACGGTATAAACTTTATTATGGCTTAGCGGCGCATTTAATTTTAGATTGACTTTATCAAATGCAGGTGAAACAGTAATGGCTTGTTGAGGTATAGCAATGCCATCGCTGATGGAATAATTATTTGCTGTGGCAGCTTTTAAACTATCCAATGGTTCATCAAAAACCAAAACAATATTTACACTATCTGTTGCAAATGCCCGTAATAATTGTGGAGCTGTTGCATCTGCATTTATTGCATCAACCGAATTTTTTTTACCTGGTGTACCACCTTTTAAATCAATACTTGCTTTCCAGTTGCTGAAACCGCTGCAGGGATTTTTAGTGTCGATCATTTCTATTGTCCATCCGCCATCTTTTTTTAATACATTCTGGTACCAGGCATCGGTATAATTTACGGTATGTATAATTTTATTTTGTGGACTGCGTAAATAAATAATATCGCCTGTGTTATCTAAAGATGGAAAACTTGTAACGGATATTGCTGGTCCGTATGCACTCATTGCGGCTACGGCGCTTGCTGTACAAACAATAACAAAACTATCGGGCAATAAATTGTAAGAGGGCATCGGTCCGCTGGTTCCTGTTGCATCAGCAATGCGCCAGCCGGATAAATTAATAGCAGTTGCAGTGGTGTTTCGCAATTCTATCCATTCGTTATTGGGTAAATTTATTTGCGGTGTTGGGTCGGCCATTATTTCTTCAATTACTATATCAAAACGGTTGACTACTTGAGCTTTACCAAAAAATACTGCAACACAAAAAACAATAAGCAAACAATATTTTTTAAGCATTTAAACCTGTTTTAATATTTATAAATATAAATAATTTGGATGGAATTATACTTTGTGTTTACTTTGTGCCATCAATGAACGCAATAAAACACATAAAACATTCTAAAAAATCTTTTTGCAAAGAGAAGGTGTGATTGTTTTATTTTAAAATAAGTACAGGCCTTCCTAAAACGGGAAGGCTTTTTTTTAACCAAAAAAATCTCTTTAAAAAAGAGAATCGGGGGGAACAAAATATGAAAGTTGCAGTAGTAGGTGCCACTGGTTTAGTAGGCACAAAAATGTTACAGGTATTAGCAGAAAGAAATTTTCCGGTGGATGAATTAATTCCGGTTGCATCGGAAAGATCCATTGGTAAAGAAGTGGAGTTTAAAGGGAAAAAATACAAAATTGTTGGTTATGCCGATGCTATTGCAGCAAAACCGGATGTAGCTATTTTTTCTGCTGGAGGAGGAACATCACTGGAACTGGCACCACAGTTTGCAGCTGCAGGTATTACTGTTATTGATAACTCCAGTGCATGGCGCATGGATGCTACAAAAAAATTAGTGGTACCGGAAGTAAATGCCAATGTATTAACTGCAGCTGACAAGATTATTGCTAACCCAAATTGTTCAACTATTCAAATGGTGGTGGTGTTAAAACCATTGCATGATAAATATAAAATTAAAAGAGTGGTGGTAAGTACTTACCAAAGTGTTACCGGCACCGGTGTAAAAGCGGTAGAACAGTTGATGAACGAAAGAAAAGGCGTACAGGGAGAAATGGCTTATAAATATCCCATTGATTTAAATGCCATTCCGCAGATTGATGTGTTTTTAGATAATGGTTATACTAAGGAAGAAATGAAGATGACCAATGAAACCGTAAAAATTATTGGTGATGCCAGTATAAAAGTAACTGCCACAACGGTTCGTATTCCTGTAATGGGCGGACACAGCGAAAGTGTGAATATTGAATTTGAAAATGATTTTGATTTAAATGAACTTAAAGATTTGTTAAGTAAAGCCCCTGGTGTAGTGGTGCAGGATGATATCGCTAACTTTATTTATCCTATGCCATTAACGGCACACGAAAAAGATGACACTTTTGTAGGCAGGATACGCAGGGATGAAACACAGCCCAACACGTTAAACTGCTGGATTGTAAGTGATAATTTACGCAAAGGTGCAGCTACCAATGCGGTGCAAATTGCGGAATATTTGATGGCAAATAATTTACTCAACAAAGAATGATAAAAACGTTTCTAATATTGCTCAGTTTTTTAATTGCCCATAATATTAATGCACAGCAAAACATTACTGTGCATTTTTTATATGGTTCCAAGCCGGCTAAGGGCTTTAAGCATGAAGAAAAAAAATGGTTTGGCGGTAAAAAAGGCGGCCATGTAACTATTGAGGCAGGTGATAGCATTATTGGTTTTCAGCCGGGAGGGAATTGCCATGTGTTTGGTAAAAAGAAAAATGCCAATGGTTATTTTAATGCTAAACAAAAAGAGATTTTTATTAAAGACACCGTTGCATTAAAATATACCTCCATCATTATTCCACTTAATGAAGATGGCTATTCAAAAATAAAAAATACACTAAATAATTATCTTAAAAAAAGCCCGTACGATTATGCCTTTTTGGGTATGCGCTGTGCAGCGGCTACTTATGATATTTTAGAAGAAACCGGTGTAGTTAAAAAAAGAACCCGGATGGGTAAATGGGTATCGTTTTTTTATCCGCAATTATTAAGAAGAAGAATACTTAAAGCAGCTGCTGAAAATAATTATGCAGTAGTAAAAACTAAGGGCAGAGCAAGCAGGGTTTGGGAAAAAGAGTAAATTTTTACTGCCAGTAAATATCTTTTGTTTTAGAAGAAAATGTACTCCCATTTGCAAATGTTGTTTTAAAATTTATTTGATGCCCTAAAGTATTACCCGGTTTTGTAGTAGTGTAAAAACTTAAACTGCTTAATTCTCTCTGGTTAAGATTAATTAAAGTAACCATAGAGTCGATAGAAAGAAAAACTCCTGTTGGTGGGTTATACTTGTCGTATGTTTTAAAGAAATTATTTAATGATGTACCGGCAGGTATTCCTTTATAAACATTATCACTTGTAATTTCTACAAGGGCCAATTTACTTTTAAGCCCACTAGCACCACAATTATCATTGCATTTGCAGGCACTTGCAGTATTTATTAAAAAAGAAAAATTGTTTTTACCTGACACTACACAATTAGTATAAAATAAACAGTCCAAATACAAGCTATCCATGTTAACAGATGTACCTGTATCTACTACTATCTTATTAGAACCATAAGGTTTTAATAAAACGTTTATTGCTTCGTAAAATTTTTTATTTGTTGGCTTACAATCGCAGCAGGCGATGTACATAATATTTGTAAGCAAAAACGCAACCGGTAAAATCAATATCTTTTTCAAATTCATATTACTCATTTTTAAGAAGGTACTTTATTGAAGCAAAACGCTGCTTAAAAAAACAGCGGCAAAATATTTGCCGCTGAAATTATTTTTATACGCTTAGGTAAAAGTTCAATAAAGATATTCAGTACAAGAGTGCGACGCCAATGAAGCTAGTTAAAGAAAAAATGCCGGGCTCAAAAAAATATACAACTTTAGTGCTATTGGTTCGCCAGTATAAAAATGTTGTAACAATCTAAGTTCCCCTTTAGAGGACAGGGACTAATTTATCACCCACGTCTCACTTCCCTTCAGCAATTTATCCAGATCACCTTTGCCTCTTTTTGCAATTACATCATCAATCTGCATTTGCATACTGTCTTCGTAACAGGCCCTGTCGGTTTCGTAAAAAACACCAAATGGCCTTGGTAAATGCCCGGCTAATTTAGGATCGTCGAACATGCGGATCAAAATCTGTGCTTTGTAAAAATCTTTATCATCATGCACCCACAACTCATCGGTGCTGGCACCTTCGGGCAAATCAACAATCACGGGTTTAAAACCATCTAACTTAATACCTTTATTTTGTGTGGCGCCAAAAATTAATGGCTTGCCCTGTTCTAAAAATAATACTTCGTCGGCCTTGCTGCTTTTTTCGGTAAATGTTTCAAAAGCGCCGTCATTAAAAATATTGCAGTTTTGATAGATCTCTAAAAAAGAAGCGCCTTTGTGTGCCTGGCTACGCAGCAACATCGCTTGCAAATGTTTAGGATCCCTGTCCATTGTACGTGCAATAAAACTTGCATCGGCACCCATGGCTAATGCTAAAGGATTAAAGGGATGATCGATACTTCCGAAAGGTGTTGATTTAGTTATTTTATTTTGTTCGGAGGTAGGCGAATACTGCCCTTTGGTTAAACCATAAATCTGGTTATTGAATAATAAAATATTGATGTCGAAATTGCGGCGCAGCAAATGAATGGTATGGTTACCACCAATGCTTAAACTGTCGCCATCTCCTGTTACTACCCACACACTCAGCTCGGGCCTGGCTGCTTTTAAACCGCTGGCCACCGCTGTTGCCCTGCCATGAATACTGTGCATGCCATACGTATTCATATAATACGGAAAGCGGCTGCTGCAACCAATGCCGCTGACAATTACAATATTTTCTTTGGGTATGCCCAGTGTTGGCATTACCTTTTGTACTTGTGCTAAAATGGAATAATCACCGCAACCGGGGCACCAGCGAACTTCCTGGTCGGTTACAAAATCTTTTGCGGTTAACGGGGCGGGTGTTGGGGTTAAAACTGTATCAGGCATAAAATAGTGAATTGAGGGCTAAAGTTAGTTAAAAAAAATGTTCAATAATCAATTTTCAATGTTCAATATTCAAGTTTAGCACCCTGCTAACATTGTAATTTTTTTATCTATAGTGAGTTATTCTTTTTTGGGGTGGAAATAGTTTTTGCAAGTATGACTAATACGATACAGATTTCATGCAGATTAGGAATTGGTATTCCGTCCACGCAATTTGTATAAAAAACCCATGTTAGCGAGTTTTGCTATAGCAAAGATTTTATGTCACTATGTAACAAATATTCCTTGAGTCTTTCAAAAGATTTATGTTCTTCACTTGTAGAATCGTTTTCCCGAATGTCAATTTGCTTTTCAAAAATCTCAAGAAGGTAGTTGATGTTTAGTTTGTCAAAATACTTTGCTAATAAGATACCTGCAATAGATTTAAATTCGTCTTGATTATAATCACTTTCTAAGCTTTCATACTTTTTAAAGTGGTTAAAGTAACTCGGAACATATAACTCGTAGGCCTGAATGAATTTTTCAGCAGCCTTATTTATTGATAAATCTGTATAGATTAATGTATTCTCATCATAAAGATTCCAAGTGTGTTCATAATTTTTTTCCCAGCGTGTATGAATTGCCAAGCCTGCAGGCATATACATTAGTTTTTTATAAGACTTAGGTCTTCCAAGTATATTGGCATGTGTTTTTGCAAGCTTCTCAAAAAAAAGCCACCAAGAAAATGTCACATTTGTTAATGCGCCAATTCTAAACCACAATTGGATTACATTATGCCCTTTGTCAAATGGTTTTTCAAAGGACTTTTGGCTTTTCTTAAATGTGTAGCCTTCTTTAAAGAGGTATTCTGAAATAACCTGAATAAATCTTTCACTAGGCCTTAAGGAATTATCTGTTAATATCAAGTTTCTATATTGTTTTAAGGATTGTGTCCACTAAAATTGCATTTAACTCTTCAGTTTCTTTATACACGCCATTTAATTTAGTAACCAGTTTTATCATCTTCTTTTTATCATCCTCTTTAAAGTCGTTCTGTATTCTTTCTATTCTTTTAATACTATTACTATTTTATGTATAAAGTCCTTTGTTGATTCTGTTGCATGTGCCAGGCTTTATCTTACTAAAAATAGAACAAATCCTGTAATCAGCATAAGGTTCAACTTGAATATTGAGCATTGAAATTTGATTATTGAACATTTGCACTCAATTCCTCCCAGTACTCTGCCGCTCTCCGTGTATGCGGTATTACAATGGTGCCGCCAACAATATTTGCTACCGCAAACACTTCATACATTTGTTCGGTGGTTACTTTTAATTCGTGTGCTTTACCCAAATGATATTTTATACAATCGTCGCAACGCAATACCATGCTGGCCACAAGGCCCAGCAATTCTTTGGTGGTTACATCCAATGCGCCGGCGGCGTAAGTGTTGGTATCTAAATTCCACAGGCGTTTTATTACCAAATTATCTTTTGCTAAAATAACCTCGTTCATTTTAGTGCGGTAACCGTTAAATTCATTTACTAAATTGCTCATAATTATTATTTATTGGTTGAAATGCAAATTTAGTTTTAAGCAGGCTTACGATATTGCCCAAACTGTTTTAATTTGGCGATTGTATAAAAAAATCTATGATGGAGTTTTTTAAAAAGTACAGGAAAGAAGCGGCTATGCTTGCAGGCGTTTTACTGTGTTTAATTTTCTTTTTTGCAAATCCTTTTGCCCTGGTTTTTAAAGCCAAATTAGTTTTGTGCATTGCGGTATTAATGATAAGCTGGTGGGTTTTAGATGCCATGCCGCTGCCGGTAGTAGCATTAGTGCCCATTGTTTTATTTCCTTTACTTAACATCAGCACCCTTAAAGAAGTAACAAAATCATATGCCGACAGTATCATCTTTCTTTTTATGGGAGGTTTTTTTATTGGTATTGCCATCGAAAAATGGAATTTGCATAAACGTATTGCACTGGGCATAATTAACATAACCGGCACCAATGGAAACCGCATTATTTTAGGTTTTATTATTGCCACAGGTTTTTTAAGTATGTGGCTCAGCAATACCGCCACTACAATGATGATGTTCCCTATTGCCATGTCGGTGATTCATGTAATAAGCTCTCACAATAAAGAAAGTACAGGAGTTAAAAATTTTTCACTGGTGTTAATGTTGTGCATTGCTTATGCATCCAATTTTGCATTGGGTACTATTATTGGTACGCCGCCCAATGTAGCTTATGTAAATTATATTCACGAAAAGTTTAACTACACCGTAGGTTTTACCGACTGGATGATTGTATTTACACCGTTAACTTTTGTTTTATTATTTATGTTGTACTGGGTAATGGTAAAATTTCTTTTTCCTAATGGCATTAAGCATAGTGTGGAAGGCAAAAGTTATATCAGATCGGAATTAAAAAGTTTAGGCAAGTTATCGGCACCGGAAAAAAGGGTGCTTCTTGTTTTTGCAGTTACAGTTATATTATGGATCACCAAAGATATCATCAACACCATACAAAAAACTGTTGAGCTGGATGATACCATTATTGCCATGATGGGAGCCATCAGTTTATTCATTATCCCTTCGGGAAATAAAAAAACAACAAGAGAAGAACGTTTGCTGGACTGGCCCGATACTACCAAAATGGCCTGGGGAATTTTACTATTATTTGGTGGCGGTATTGCTTTGGCAAAAGCTTTAGAAGATGCAAAACTGATGGATCAACTGGGTACCTACATTGCCTCTTACGCTATAGATAATGTTTTTTTAATGATACTTATTGTTACCACTATTTCTGTTTTTTTAAGTGAAGTAATGAGCAATGTAGCGCAGGTAATTGTAATGGCGCCGGTTATTACTTCTGTTGCAGTGGCATTACATTTAGATCCTTTATTACTCGGCATCCCCATGACGCTGGGTGCAAGTTGCGCCAGCATGTTACCCATGGGTACACCGCCTAATGCCATTGTTTTTGCCAGCGGCCATATAAAAATAAAAGACATGATTAAAGCAGGATTTGTTTTAAATATCATCTGCATTATTTTAATTACCCTGTTTTGCTGGCTGCTGCAACCTGTTATTATGCATTTGATGTAAATGGAATGGGTACCGTCAACCGCAGCTGGGAATATATTACGAATTCAATACCGTTTTATATGCGGCAGAACAATGTTGGCGGTCTATTTACGTTATTATAAAGTAACAGTATTTTTATAATAAGGGTAGCTGTACAATAAAGATAAATTGAGGCAAATGCTTTATTTTTATCCCGAAAAAAACAACCAATGAACAACAATACCCTGCAAATTATTAACCAGCTGTTTGAGATGCAGTATAAAATAAAAGACCTGGGGCAATCAGCAACATTTGAAAGAAATTTTAACCGATTGAATGCGGCATTTGAAGAAGAAGGATTTTTAATACAGGATCCTACAAACGAAATGTACAACGATGCCCGAACAGATTGTGAAGCCAGTATTGTAGGCAGCGTAGCCGGCAAAATGAAAATTACCAAAACCCTAAAACCCATCATTTATAAAAAAGACGGCAGCACTGTACAACTGGTACAAAAAGCTGTAGTGCTTGTAGCAAAAAATTAAATCAGCAATGAAATCCGTAAACTTCGGTATTGATTTAGGTACCACCAACTCCCTTATTACCAAATACGAAAACAGCAAAGTGCATGTTTATAAAAACCCTGTGGGCCAAAAAGAAACACTGGCATCTGTTGTAGCGTACCGCCCCGACAGAATTTTAATTGGTGATAAAGCAAGAGAATATTTAGCTAAAGATGCAGTAAATGTTTTTGGTGGCTTTAAACGCAAAATGGGTACCGATGAAAAATATTATGTTGTAAATATTGATGAGAATGTTACGCCGGTTGAACTCTCCACACTAATACTTAAAGAATTAAAAAAATTTGTACCGCCAACAGAAAATATTGAAGCGGCTGTAATAACCATTCCTGCATCGTTCGACAGTATGCAGAGCAATGCCACTTTAAAAGCCGGGCAGGATGCAGGTTTTAAAGAAGTTTTTTTATTGCAGGAACCTATTGCCGCATGTCTTGCTTTTTTTAATGAAACTGCTGTAAAAGAAAAACCTGATGGCTACAGGTTGGTGTACGATTTAGGTGGCGGTACTTTTGATGTGGCTTTAATAAAATCTAACCAGGATGAATTAAAAATTGCAGACCACGAAGGCAATAATTTTTTAGGCGGAATGGATTTTGATTTTGCTATTATCGATCAAATTATTATTCCGAAAATAATTAAACAAACCGGCATACAAAATTTTGAAGAAGAGTTTCGTGTAAAATATGGCAAATACGAAATGCTGTATTACCAGGTGATGTATTATGCCGAAGAAGCTAAAAAGGAATTATCACAATCACCTGCAACCGTTATAGAATTTTCTGCTTTGCTGGGTGATAAGGATTTTGATTTTTATATAGAGATCACCAGGGCACAGGTAGATGAAATATTTTTACCGCTTGTAAACGAAACGATAAAACTGCTGCATAAAGTTTTGGAAAAAAACCGGCTTACTTCAAATGATATTGCCGAAATAATTTTAGTAGGCGGCAGCACATTTTTACCGCAGGTACGGGAGCAACTTTCTTTACAAACAGGCATTGCTTTAAATTATGCAATAGACCCTACAACATCTGTTGCTATTGGTGCTGCATATTATGCTGCCAATAAATATTACGAACCTGCTGCAACAATAATTTCTACCGAAGAAAAAATAGTTGATGATCTATTAGCCACGGTTGATTTTGATACAACCGATATGCAAATTGCAGTTAACTACAGCAGGTCATCCAGAGATAAAGAAGAAGTTTTATTGATTACCTGCAGCGGCGATTACGAAAATAAAACCTGCCGCATTACCAGGGCCGACGGTGGTTTTGATACCGGCTTTGTAAATTTAAAATCGAAGAAGACCGAATTTTTACCCCTGATACCGGGCATGAATAATTTATTTGTTTTAAATGTATATGACAATAACAGCAACGAAATTATAAGTCTTAAAAAAGAGATCAGCATTACGCAGGGTATGTATAATATCGACGGGCAACCATTGCCGCATGATATTTGTATTGAAGTGGATGATGTAGAAAATAAAACTACCAAGATGGAAGCCATCTTTGAACGCAATTCGCTGCTGCCGCAAAAAAGAACCTTGTACAGGGAAATTTCTAAAACAATAAAAAAAGGCAGCAAGGATACCATCATCATTAATATTTTAGAAGGCGATAAAAATTCAAGACCATCCTCTAACCTTACTATTGGATGCATTGAAATATCGGGTAAAGATCTGCAAACTGACCTGGTGAAAGGATCGGATATTGAAATACAAATTCATTTAACAGATTCCAGGGTTTTAAATACGGTAGTGTATTTAGTAATGACTCAGCAGGAGTTTAAAAATGTTTTTTCCATTTCGGAAAAACAAATAAATACAGCCCGTTTAAAAGAACAATACCTTTTGCTGGAAAATGAATTGATGGATACCGTTAGAACATTTCAATATAACGAAGATGCGGTGTGGGAAATAAAAGCCACAGCGCTTTTAGAAGACTTGCAAACAGTAAAAGAAAAATTATTTAAGTTAAAAGATAAAGACAAGTCAGACGAAAAATATATTATTGCCGAAAAAATTACCCGTGCTTCGCAAGATTATGATAAGCTAGGTGGCAACGAAAGAATAGCAGGATTGATTGAAGAATATTTCCACGCCAAGGAAGGCATACTGAATGTAATTAATACAGCCGATTTTGAAAAAGAAGAATTAAAAAAGCAGTTTTCAAAAATTGAACAATCAGAAAGTTCGTTTATAAACTCTAAAAATGTTTCGGTAATAGAAAATAAATTACGCCAGTTAAATGAAGTGTACTGGAAGGCATTAAGCAATACTACCAGTTTTTTAATTACCCGTTTTATAGAATATAAAAGTTGTGATGCAGATGAATTTAAAGATTATAATGCCGCAAAATCAATAATGAAAATGGCAGATGCCGCTTTAGAAAAAGAGCGCTACCCCGAATTCCGCCGGCATGTGTTTAGTATTTCTGCATTGATAAGAACGGCTAAATTTAATAATCATATCGACTTTAAAGGAACCGGCATTGGCTAATAAACAATACATATCTCCCATACGCTTATTGCAGCATTGTTCTATTGATACCGAAGGTGAAATAAATTTACCCCGGATAAAAAAACAATTGAATGCTGAATTTGGTTTTACCAAAACCGGCTTTATTGAAGTGGATGGTTACACGTACAATAAAAACGATGTACTGGAAGAAATTGACCAGCCAGATTTTACCGAGCGGTTAAAATACCATCAACGCATTTGGGAAAGCAAAAACATACTTTCCATTTTAGAAGACAATACAATTTCGCTGTATGATATTAAATACGACTTTGATAAATTTCAAAACGATAAAGCATTTGACGAATTTTTCTCTCCCTGGTTTGCAGCACCGTTCAATCATATTTCCCGAAGTTTTTTAAATGAAGGGAAATTATATGATCTGTCCACCTTACTTTTATTTGAAGAATTTTTGCAACCTGCAGACAGGGAAGAAGCTTTTAAATCCATCCGTATATTTTTAGATGATAACATTCACCTGTTTAAAAATATCAGTGTCGCAAATTATAACAGCTTTCGGCCAAAACTCAAACACTGGTATTCTTCGGGCTGGGATGAATTTGTAAATAATTTACCCGACGATTTTTATGATTATAAAAACGCTATTGCTTTTGATTTGATCAATCTCACTGTAAAAATTCAAAAAACAAATAAGAAGGATTGCAAAGCCATAAGCTCGGGCTTAATTCACTTACAGGGTTTATCAAACAACTTAAGAGAAACTATTTTAAATAACGATTCGGTATTTAACGCCAAAGTGGGTTCTGGTAATTACAGCTGGATGATATGGGTGGGAATTATTTTAGTAAAAGTACTCAGTACAGGCGGGTGTAATTAATGCTTAAAAAAAACTATCAAAATAATTATTGTCAGGATAGTTTATTATCTCAACCCGGCATTAATAACCTGAAAGCATTTTCAATAATTTCTATTTCAAAATTTTCTGCAGTTGCTGCAGGGTCGCCATCAATATGCAGTGGCGCTAATTTTGGGTTTTGTATAAGTATTTTTTTGGTTTGAAAATACCCAATATCTGTACGGTGATATTTTTTGTCTTCATAAGGCCTTACTTCTCCTTTGCGAATTTGTTTTATAATATTCCACAGCATCCGCATCTTGCTCATTTTATTTACAATCACAATATCCAGCAAACCATCATGCAAACTTGCCTGTGGTGCAATGGTAAAATTATTACCAAACTGGTTGCTGTTAGCAACGCTGATGAAAAAGGCTTCGGTAGTAAAAGGGTTACCATCTACAGATAAACCAAAGGGATAAGTTTTTGCAGCAAAGAAATTTTTGGTGGATTGTTTTACATAAGTGGCCAGCCCACGTTTTTGCTGTTTAGCAAAATCATGTGCTACCTGGGCATCAAAACCCAAACCGCACAGCATACAACTGAATTTTTTATTGATATAAAAACTATCAATGAAAACAGCATTGCCATTAAAAATAATTTGCAATGCTTTATTTATTTGCTTGGGGATTTTTGCAGCAAATGCCAAACCATTACCGCTGCCCATGGGAATAATGCCAATATTTACAGCAACACCCAGCAATGAACCTGCAATTTGATTTACAGTACCATCGCCACCGCAAATAATTATATCAGTAATTTTTTCTGTTGTAATTTTTTGCTGCAGAAAACTGTAATTGCCTTCGGCATTGGTATGCAAAATTTCGAAAGGAATATTTTTCTCGGCAGTACTTTTTTTGATAATTTCTAAAAGCAGGATTTTTCCTTTTGTGCCCGATATGGGATTGATAAAATAAATAAATTTTCTGTTCATGTAATTATTTTACCGAAATGGTTCCCATATAAATTCTTTTGCTGGGCATCATCATTTTATCATCAGCAGGCTCAAGCATTAAATATAATTTTATGGATTTACCTTTTGAGAAAAGCGATTTAAGTTTATTATTTTTAAAAACAAACTGGCCTTTTACACCTGCAGTTTGCGCCGCACTTGCAACAGCTATATCATCGTTACCAGCTGCCTCAAGTGTTTTTTTATACATGGCATTATTCACCTGCTCGCCATTTATTAAAACAGTTAGGCGGCTCATTTTTTTTATATCTGCTTTTTTTATTGAGCTGCCAGCCGCTGTTTCATCAGATTTTATGGTGTACTCTGCCTTTTTAATTCCGTTGATGCTAACAGTAACAGTGCTTTGTGTATATGCTTGTGTAAACATAAACAGTAGCGGTAAAAGTAAAATGATTTTCATAATAATTTGTTGTTGTACAAAGTTACTTAACAGCAGTTGCAATTAACGTGCCGCCGGTGTTTAGGAAAGTTAAAATAGAACAATAACATTTAACAGTAATTACCAGCGTAACAACGCACTTGCCCATGTAAAGCCACTGCCAAATGCAGCAAGGCAAATTAAATCGCCTTCTTTAACCTTGCCCATTTCCCATGCTTCGCATAATGCAATGGGTATTGATGCTGCGGTGGTGTTACCAAACTTTTGAATATTATTATGTACCTGTCCATCTGATAATTTTAATTTTTGCTGTACATATTGTGCAATGCGTAAGTTAGCCTGGTGCGGTATCAGTAAATTTATATCAGTGGTTTGTAAACCGTTTGCTGCAAGCGATTCCATAATTACTTCTGGAAATTTTACAATGGCTTTTTTAAAAACCGCAGGTCCATCCATGTTAGGAAAATTTTGTGCATTGTCAATCATATCATGGCTCATAAACATTTCTCCCATTTCAGCATCATCAAAATCGGCTACTTTATTGGGCAGCCAGTGGTTGGCATGCGTACCGGGATTAAACATTGATAATATTTCCGCACTTTCTCCATCGCTGTGTAAATGTGTACTTAAAATTCCCTGCCCTTCTTTTGTGGTGGGCTGCAATACTACAGCGCCAGCACCATCACCAAAAATTACAGAAATATTTCTTCCTCTTGTACTAAAATCTAAACCAAAGGAATGTTTTTCGCTGCCCACTACTAAAATGTTTTTGTACATGCCGGTTTTTATAAACTGATCGGCAATAGAAAGCGCATACACAAAACCGCTGCATTGATTGCGTACATCCAGTGCGCCAATTTCTTTCATCTTCATGGCACGCTGCAATAAAACTCCGCAACCCGGAAAATAATAATCGGGGCAGATGGTGGCAAAAATTATAAAGTCAATATCCTGTGGTGTAATACCGGCACGTTCAATTGCAATGGCTGCTGCTTCCACACCCATTGTTGTAGTGGTTTCTCCGGTGCGGTGTGCATAGCGGCGTTCCTGTATGCCGGTACGTTCCTGGATCCATTCGTCGCTGGTATCCATATATTTTTTAAGATCGTTATTGGTAAAAACATTTTTTGGTACATAGTAACCAATACCTGCAATTTTACTTTGTGGCATACAATCGTTTATTTGTGGAAGAGCAATTTACGGAAAAGCAAGCAAAAGCCCCCTCCGCCCCCTGAAGGCGGAACCATGTGGAGATATAAGCGAAGATTGATAAAGAAAATTAAAAAATTCTGTAATGGTCAATAAAGAAAAAATGTACAAGAGTGCGACGCCAATGAAGTTGAACAAAGAAATATTGCCGGGCTCAAAAAAAGAAAACTAATTCACCTTTACCATTTCTTTTAAACAAAAATCATCATCATACATAGCATGCACACGGGTTTTGTAATGAAACTCCACCGAATTTCTTAATTCAGTATTATTCAGAATCATTTTAGATGTAAAATGTTCTACCAATGGCAATAATGAAAGTAAGCCATCTTTAAATTTTAATTCGGCAATATAGTTGGTGCCTTTAATGGTAATATTTAAAAATTGCCGGCCTGCAGCCGTACTCATAAAAGCGGTGCCGCTCACAGAATCTTTAACCAAAACTTTAAAAGGCTTTAACTCATTTAAGTAACCGGTAAAAGCAATATTATATTCGGTATCATTTTTTTTACTGAGAATTAATTTAACCGGTTCTTCTTTACCATTAGGTTTTTTTACAAAAGTTGCCCAGCTGCCTAATATTTCTTCTTCTACATAAATAGAAGGACTTTCATCTAACTTATAGGGCGAACTGTAAGGGCAGGAACAAAGTAACACACTTAAAAAAAACAATAGCGTTATGGAAAATATTGTTTTCATTTTTTACAGAAGACAGTTAGTTAGTTGCAGAATTCATACAAAATTCGTTTTTTATTTTGAGACTTGCTTTTAAAATTGGAATTATGTAAAAGATGCAGCACTATTTAGCAGCAACCGGGTTTATTTATTTTTTAACAATGCACCCAGCCAGCCGCCCACTTCCATAAACCATGCAATACCTAAGTGAATTATTAAACCTCCCCAAATACTGCCGGTATTATAACTAATAATACCTAAAAGTATACCGCCCCAAAAACTGCTGATGGCTTCTGCCATTGGTTTGCCCAAATGGATGGTGCAATAAAAACATGCCACAGGTATTATACAATGAGGGCCGCAAATTTTTACAAGAGATAAAATTAAAAACCCACGGAAGAAAAATTCAATACTCACAAAATCGAAACCATAACACAACTCGTACAATACATAGCGCCATTTTTGATGGCCCATTTGCAGGTTGGTTAAAAATTTTGCTTTGGGATACATACTTAAAAAATCTTTTTGTGTACTTGCAATCACCAGCAAGGGAATCATAATGAGCAGCATGATAAGGTAAGGCTTAATACTGTCTAAAGCCCTTGTGCCATAAAAAGGCTGGTTACTTTTGTCTTTTATAAGCCAGATAATAAACACAGGAATTAATAAAACAAATACACGAACTACCCAATTAATGCAGCGTAACCAAAACTGCAACTCGTCGACGCTCCATATTTTTTTTATTGCAGGTTGATGAAAATTGAAATTTACACGAAAAGAAAAAAAAGCAGGCGCTAAAAAAAGTATTATCCAAAACCAGTAATTTTTAAAGTAGCTGCAATCTTTACAAAAAAATAATTGCAAAAAAAATGCTGTGGCAAAAGGTATAAAATATAAAAGCCAGTAACCTGCAAAATTGCTGAACCATGTTTTACCACCTGCAGCAAAGCGGTTTTCTAAAGAGTGCCAGTAGTTTAAATAAATAACAGTGCCCAGCAACAGCAATATCAATAAAAAATAATACAGATTAAATTCCTTATTGTAAAACTCCCTGATGTATTTAAAAACTGATGACAATTATTTTATTTTTTATAAAGATAGCCCACACAATTTTAATGCATAAAAAAACCCCTGCATGCAGCAGAGGTTAAATATTAAAAAGGAAAGGTTTATTTATATGCGGTCCATATTCTTGTTTCTTTATTAAACATCCAGTACATGCCATTGGTAAAACAAAAATTAAAAGATGGATATACTTCAACAGCATCGGGCAGCTTTAAAACGGTGCTTAAAAAGCCTTCCTTAAAATCGTATAATTCAATTTGTTTTTTCTCCATATTTAAAACACCCAGCTCGGCATTTTTTACAGCAGTAAAAACAACTGTAGTGCCATTGTAATCTTTTGGTGTTTCTTCATTCCATTCAAACTTTTCGCCAATGTCATCTTTTTTTGTCATGCCAAATTTTAAACCAATAGCTTCATCCGAAGATCCATCAGCAACATATAACGAAACCTGGTTGCCATTTAAAAACAATACTTCTTTTCTTACAGGATGATAAGTGCCTACGCTTTGTTCGTTGGGCTGCAGCATTGCTGCCGAGTCAATATCAAAACCTGTTACAGCACCTTTAGGATCGATATTGTAGTGAAACCAACCATTATCATTATACCCGTTACCACAAATTGTTTTTTTTGCAGGGTTGTACCACAATCCCCTTACATCAATTTTAGCAATTAAATTGTCTGATGATAAACGCTTGCCTTTTACATCAAAAACTGCTAATGGATAAGCCGCATTACCAGCCATGGAAGAATAATATTTTTTTTGTAAAGGATGCCAAACTACAGCAGCACCGTTGGTGCCGGGCATATCATCCTCAATAGTTTTGGGCATTTTAAGCTCCATTACCTTTTTTAATGTACGTATGGTTTGGGCTGTAACACCATTTGAAAAACAAAAAATAGCAGTTAAAATCAGCAGGTATTTTTTCATTATAAATTTTATTGCAAGTAAGTAAATAATTTTACCAATTGCAATACCGTTTGCAGGGTATTTTACCAATCCATTTTTCTGTGCATCCAGGTTAACAGCCTTTTCATATCAACATTATTTAACTGCCGGTTCATTTTATTGATATAATAATCAGAGATAACCCAGTTCATCGGAAATTCTTCTTTGGTTTTTGTACTGTCGGTTAAAGGCCGGTATAAATTTACGGCCATGTACCCGGTATCTTTCGGGTTTTGATAAACGCCTTCTAAATATTTTATCAGCCGCCAGTCGTTAACAGATGTTTGTGTGCCGTAAGCGCCAATTAATGTAAGTACCGGTGCAGCCAGGTCATTTATTATGGGATGAATTTTATTTATTTCTCCTCCTCCACTCCATCCATTTTGTGCATGGATAATATAAAATTTTATTTTGCTGAGCCATGGTTTTACTGTTTCATTTATTCTTATATAGTCTTTTAAGCCAATGATCATTTCGTTTACAATACCTGCTCCAGAATTATCGAAGTAACCTCCATCAACATAATAGCTGCTGTCTATACGGCCTGCCGGGCTTAAGTAAGGAAACCTTGCACCCATAACCACAGCAGTGCTTAATTTCATATCCTTACCGGGCTTTAATGTTTGTAAAATATCAATGCGGCTGCCAAAAGTTTTATAATCTAATGCCACGCTGCTTATTACCGATGGCCGGCCATCCTGCATACGTGTGGCATTAACACAAATCATGGGCAGGTTTTCGTTACCGGTAGTAAACGGAATTAAATCAGAAAGCCGGGTAAGAAATTTTGAATGTAAAAAAGAATTTTCTCCTTCTTCCATAGCATGCTCCAGTGCTGCAGCCCTGTCGTTAATAAATGGTAAAGGAATTATTGGCCGCAAAAAATCGGGCCCCAGCGTTCTTGCAACTGTGTAAGTTAAAAAATCCGACTTTAAATAATCCTGTGCACTCTCTGTAAAAGTTTGCCCGGAATTTGCCAATGCTTCCCTGTATTTTAAAAGGGCTAAAAAAGTGCCATTACCTACGCTGCCACCCGAAGCGCCGGATAAACAAAAAAGGTGCTGCGAAAATTTTCCTTTGGTAGTGTCTTCTAATTTACTAAGTACTGACGCTGTCCAGTAGCCGCTACGTGATGCACCGCCATCTGCCAGTACAAAAAATACGGGATAGGTTGAATCCTGTTCAATTTCAATTTTTCTTTTATCCGCCCATTTATCAAAATAGTTATATAAAGTGGGGCGGCTGCTGAATGCCTGCACATTTTCTTCTTTATACTTAACTAATTTAGCCCAGTGAGGTTCAAATATTTTTCCAAAAATTACTACAACCACCCATAATGCCATATGCAAATTAACTTTTAGCACTACCGAAGCAAATGTTATAAAACTAAAAAAACCTATCAGTACACCAAAAGAATTCAATACAGAAGCAAAGCTACCCAGCAATAATGAAAAATTGTAACTGATGATAGAGGTGAAATAAACAGCAAGAGAAAGAGCGGTAATAATATTGTACGCAATAAAAAACCATTTTTCTTTTTGAGGAATGTTAGCGTTGTATAAGATCCGTTCCCACATACCAATAGTAAATACATTGCCTTTATGTTTTTCTGCCTGCTGCCATAATTCTATAGATGAATAATCAAGCGGCATTTCAAAAACATCTTTCCCTTTTTCTTTAAATGGCATGCGCCCCCGGCGGATTATAACAATAAATAAAAAGAGTACCTGTAACATTATGATTGAAAAAACAAGCACCCACGAACCTATATAGGGGTTTAATATTACTGAGTTCAACATTAATAAACCACCAGTTAAACAACCAATTAAAATATAAATTTTTTTGAACTTTAATTTTTCTTCTTTTTCTTTTTCTTCCAGCACTTCCTGGGTTTCGGTGTCTATATCTTTATCTATTCTTAGTTTTCCATCTCTTAGTTTTTTAAATTTTTTGTATAAAAAAGTATAAGCCACAAAAGACAGTATTAATAACAGCCAGTCTACATATCCTGGCAGTGAAAACGAGAGGTAAGCATCTTTTGGTAAACGCAATAATGCGATCCAGATAACACTAAAGCCTAAAAAACCAATAACCCTTGGCATATGAAACCCCAGCTGTTCATTTTTTTCGTACAGTATTTTTTTGCGGTAAATTAAAATGCGGCTGCTGTACCAGGATACCAATGTAAAAAACATAATGGCCAGTAAAACTATCCCACCCATGAACTTTTTTTCCAGCATGTCTATCATAACATCTCTGCCCTGCGATAATTGCCAAAAGCAAATAAAAGTTGCAATTAAAAAAATTACTGCAGGGAAAAGATACCAGGTAATTTGTAAAAAAGCGGTAAAAATCCGCAATGGCTTTCTAAGTATTCTCCAGCAAAACCTGAAGAAATGCCATACGGGAATTAATAAATTCCAAAATTGATGTAATAACCTGGACATAGCATAAAGTTTAAGCAGTTAAGATACTCAAACAATAAAAGCTTTGCAATACCATAAAGTGGTAATGGTATTATTATTTTACTGCGGCGTTTAAAGTTTTCCATAACAGGTCTTTTAACTCCTGTAAACCGGTGCCGGTTAAAGAAGAAATAAAAACATGCGGAATTTTTTTTGGTAATTCTTTTGCAACAGCTGTTTTTAATTCTTCATCCAGCATATCGCTTTTGCTTATTGCAATTACAAAATCTTTTTGCAGCATTTCGGGGTTGTACTCCTTCAGTTCATTATATAAAATGTCGTATTCTTTTTTATGGTCTTTACTGTCGGCAGGTATTAAAAATAGTAGAATAGAATTGCGTTCGATGTGGCGTAAAAAACGATGGCCTAATCCTTTACCTTCGGCAGCGCCTTCAATAATACCGGGTAAATCTGCAATGCAAAAACTTTTTCCATCACGGTATTCCACCATACCCAATTGCGGTACAATTGTAGTAAAAGCATAGTCAGCAATTTTTGGTTTGGCTGCAGTAATGCGGCTTAACAAAGTAGATTTACCTGCATTGGGAAAACCCACCAAACCAACATCGGCTAAAACTTTTAATTCTAAAACTTTCCAGCCTTCTTCACCATCTTCGCCGGGTTGTGCATATTCGGGTGACTGGTTGGTTGCCGTTTTAAAATTGCTGTTACCCAATCCGCCACGGCCGCCTTTTGCAAGAATTACTTCCTGCCCGTCTTCTAAAATTTCTGCAACAACCATATTGGTTTCTTCATCTTTTGCAACAGTACCCAGCGGTACTTCTATATAAATATCTTTACCGGTTAAGCCACTGCTGTTATTTTTGCTGCCATTCTCGCCATCGTCGGCCAGTACATTTTTAAAATATCGCAGGTGCAATAAAGTCCATAACTGGCTGTTACCTTTTAAAATTACATGGGCGCCACGGCCGCCATCGCCACCATCGGGCCCACCCATGGCCGTAAGTTTGTTACGCATAAAATGCTTGCTGCCGGCGCCACCATGACCGCTGCGGCAAAATACCCTTATCTGATCTACAAAGTTTGATTTTTCTGACACGTAAAATATTTAAAGCGCAAAGGTCTGTAAAATTTAAAGAAAAACGGTTTATAAAAAACCAAAATACAGCATACAACTTTTTTAAATGTAAATTATTCTTTGGTTTGATTCCATGTTTTATAATCAGCCATTTCAATTTTATATTTCTCCGGTATCTCTTTTAACGGTTCACACACTTTCAAGCTTTCAAATAAATCTTTAGGTAATTGCTGGTATAATTTTGTGCCTTCAGTTTTCCACGCCATCATAGCATCACTCACCTCTTTAATTTTTTTTGCAGGATTGCCCACTATTAAACTGCGGCGCTCAAATTTTTCATCAGCTTTTATAAAACTTAATGCACCCACAATACATTCATCATCCAAAAAAACATTATCCAATATAACCGCATTCATACCTACTAAACAATTTTTACCAATGGTGGCGCCATGTATTACTGCGCCGTGGCCAATATGGGCACCTTCTTTTAAATTAACCGTAACACCCGGAAACATATGTACCGTACAATTCTCCTGTACATTACAACCATCTTCAATTATTATTTGCCCCCAATCGCCACGAATAGCAGCACCCGGCCCAATGTAACAATGCTTACCAATAATTACATT